>DCWO01000014.1:8501-15453 GCA_002328865.1 Dehalococcoidia bacterium UBA2160
TTAACTGTCTGTCAAACAATTGCGACATTGTTGGTTGGCCGTCCAGACGCCGCCAATACAGTGCGTCATCCTTGAAAGAACCGCAGCGGTGTCGACGGAGTTTTGCGGAGAGAGCAAGAGCAAATGGGTGAACAATTCCGGCGAACACGCAACGGCAATCTACCGCGCATGCGACGGGAAAACGGAGGTCTGACGTCCGCCTAAGTCATCAAGTGCGGCGGTCCGACATTCGGCTTTGAGCAGCATCGCCCGGATGCTTCGAGACGATCCCGGACAGAGTTGCTACGATGCGGACAACCTGAACCGCCACAGCGCCACCAGTGTGAACGCCGCGCCGAACGCTGTCAGCGCCGCCATCTCAACCGCCACGTCGCCGAATTCCGCTCCGAACAGCATGAGCTTGTTGAAGCCGGTGTTGGCCCAGCCGTGAGGTGTTAGTTTCGCCAGCGACTGCATCCACGACGGAGTGATAAACAACGGCCACCAACACCCGCCGATCGGCGCCAAGACCAACGAGGCCAGCACGGCCGCGGAGCTCGCCGCCCGGACCTCTTTCACGAACGACGCAAGCATGACTCCAAATCCCGCCGACGCCAGAGCCATCAGCACGGATATCAGGATCACAGCGCCAGGCGCGACTCCGAGGTCGATGTCGAACACCAATATCCCGACGACCCACATCACGACGAGCTGCGCGAGACCTCGGTAGGCCGTCCCGAGATACTTGCCGAGTACGATGGCCTCTCTTCGGGCGCGGTTCGACAAGAGCCGTTCGAGAGTGTGGGTCTGCCGTTCGCGAGTGATGGCCTCAGCGCTGATCGCGGCCGCGAAGAACACGAACATCGTCAGGTACCCGGGCAGCGTGAAGTCGCTGGCTTTGAACGGCTTGATGTCACCAACCTGCTGGACCTCAAAGGTCAGCAGAGGCGCCACTCCTGACGCCAGAGCGTTCAGGTTCGGCGGGTCGAGCCGTGATCCACCCGAAAGCTCGGCGATTGCCAGCATTGTCGTTCGCATCTCCGCGGTCCGTGCGGCGATTCCCTGCGCCATGCCCTCAAGGGCGGCCCTGGCGCTCGCCCGAGATGCTCGAACGATTACCTCCAGCGTGGTCTGGTTGCCGGACAAGACGCTTTCGGTGAAGTCCGCTGGAAACGAGATGAATCCGTCGAGGGTCCCTCCCTCGACCTTCGCCAACGCCAGTTCGTACGCCATGCCTACGATTTCGGCCTCGGAGCTAGCCTCCGCGGACTCGATGATCTGCCGGCTGATGCCGCCTTGCTCTCTGGTCGCCATCGTGATCCGAAGAGCTTGGTCGTCGGGCGCCACGTCACCGAGGGCCATCGAGAACCCGGCGACGAACAGCAGCGGGAACAGGAACGCGAAGCCGACGGCAAAACGGTCCTTCAGGAACACCCGAGTATCCTTCGCGGCAATGAGCATCGCCTGTCTGAGCGTCAAGCCCACGCTATCGGCCGCCTTCCGTGGTCTTGAACGCAAAGCGCGCCGCGACGAGACCGACGACCGCCACACCTCCGAGCACCGCCATGCCAAGCCCTTGCTGCAAGATGCCTTCCTCTTCGCCGAGAATCGCGACCATTGCGTCGATGGCGTATCGATTGAGAGTGATCTTCGAGAGCACGGCCAGCGGGCCGGTGTCGCCCACGTCGAAGAAGGTTCCGCCGAATATCGTCATGAACATCGTGAAGAACACCGCAAACCAGGCGGCCTGGTCTCGAGTCCTCGCCACCGCGCCGATCACAAGCCCGACAGCGCTCACCGCGGCGGCGACGAACAGGATGAAGATCATGATCTGAACAAACACCCACGGACCGGCAACTCTCAGTATCGCGAACCCGAGGGACAGGAGTATCAGCGCCTGAAGCGTGGCGCGAGCGAGGCTCGCGAGGAATTTCCCGGCGAAGAGCTGGTTGACGCCCAGCCGTGTTGTCATGAGTCGCTCGAGCGTGCCCGTCCGTCGTTCCTCGACCAACGTCTGGGCGCCAAGCGTCACCGCGAACAGCAGAAACATTACGACTATGCCCGGAAGCATCCGATCGACGAAATCGACGCTGCCGCCGATCGTGCGGATCTCGACGGCCACGGGCGGGGTCTCGCGTGCCTGATCGAACAGGGATGCCAGCTTCCGGTCGATTTCGGCGTCGGCGGCAATCGAGTCGTCGAGCTCATCTCTGACCATGCGACGTGTCTGAGCCTGCCCCGCCATGTCTCGCGCGACGCTGCTGACTATGCTCGCGACAATCTGTCCCTCGTCTCCGCCGGACCCGCGCCGCTTGAAGGTCAGCGCCACGGGTTCGCCGGCATCGAGTGCTGAGGTGAACCCGGCCGGTATGACGATGGCGGACAGGATTGCCGATCGGTCCAACGCATCGTCGGCATCTTCGAGTGTGTGGAGTTCGACATCGACGACGTCAGACTGCTTCAGACGGCTGACGAGGTCTCGAGATCGTTGAGCCCGGTCCTGGTCGATGATGTGGGCCGTGCCCGAGAACTGGATGTCCTGCCCGAACGCCGCGTACATGAGGGCGAACAGCACGATGGGCAGCGCCAGGCTAAAGGCGAGGTCACCCCGGTCAGCCAGGTATCGCTTGAGTTCGATTAGCGCTATGTAGATCGGTCTGGTCACGTTGCCGCCGCACTCCGGTTGATCAGTCGCGCAGGCTTCGGCCCGTCAGGTTCAAGAACACCTCTTCCAGAGTCACCTGCTCGGGGTCGCCGATCTCGCTCTTCAACTCCTTGGGAGCGCCCAAGCGGATCAGCTTACCGTTGTCGATCACTCCGATCCTGTCGCAGAGCCGGTCCGCTTCTTCCATGTAATGGGTCGTGTACAGCACCGTCATGCCCTCGTCCCGCAGCTTGAGGACCGTCTCGAAGATGTGGTTGCGGGATTGCGGATCGATGCCGACGGTGGGCTCGTCCAGGAAGAGGAGCTGTGGCCTGCTCATCAGTGCGATGGCGATGTTCACCCTGCGCTTCATCCCGCCGGAGAACTTGTCCACGACATCGCCCGCGCGGTCCAACAGGCCGACGCGATCCAGGTTCGAGCGGGTTGCCTCTTTCGCCTCCGCGCCGCCGAGCCCGGCCATGCGACCGAAGAACATCAAGTTGTCGGTTGCGGACAGCTCCGGATAGAGGGCCAATTCTTGTGGACAAACGCCGATGAGTTCGCGAACGGCATCGCTGTCGTTTGTGACGGAATGGCCGCCGATCGTGACGTCTCCGCTGTCAGCCTTCAGGACAGTCGACAGCATCCGGATAGTCGTGGTCTTGCCCGCGCCGTTGGGCCCGAGCAGTCCGAACATCTCCTGACGCCGGATCGTGAACGAGATGCCGTCGACGGCACGCAGGTCGTCGAAGCTCTTGGTGAGATCGGCAGCCACAAGAAAATCGTCAGGCACTAAACCCTCCGGTGACCAATATCGCGATTATAGTGTCACGGGGATTGTCGGTCAACGAACTCTGCCGCGCATCGTCTGGGGCCAATAGCTCAACGATGCCACCACGGCCAGCGCCGCTAGCACCGCGGACACGGTGTACAGGTCTTGGAACGCCAGCACGAACGTCGGCGGGTCGATGGCGCCGTCGTCGACGGCTGACGGCCCGGATCTGGCCGCCTGCCTGGCTGTAAACAGCGCGCCCATGATCGCCACGCTGGACACGGTGCCCAGGCTGCGGGACAGCGTCATGACCGCTCCTCCCATGCCCAATCTGTCGCGAGCGAAGCTTCCCATGATCAGGTTGGCGTTCGACGCCTGGAACACGCCCATTCCCACTCCGGCCGCGATCATACGCATCGCGACGTCCGCCATCGTGGACTGGGCGTCGAGCGTGCTGAACCAGAACATCGCCAAGGCCGAAATCGCTATGGCCGCGGTAATCGTGTGCGACGGGTGGGCCCGATCGGACAGCCAACCTCCGACCGGCGCGGTGACGGCGCTGGTGAGGGCCTGCAGCATGAGCAGCACGCCCCAGGCGCGAGCGCTGGCGCCGATCACGTCCGATACGTAAAACGGCAGGATGAACCAGTTGATGAACGTCGCCACCGTCACGAGGAACGCGGCCAGTAGAGCGGGCGCAAGAACCCGGTGTTTCAGAAGCGCCAGGTCCAAGATCGGCCGCAGGGCTCGGCGTTCGATGCGAGCGAAGACAGTCATCGACGCCACGGCCAGCGCCGCCAAACCGAGGACGTACGACAGAGTCCAACCGTCCCTGCCTCCGAGCGTGACGAACAAGATGAATGACGCCATGCCAACGAACAGCGTGACCGCGCCGCGAAGATCGTAAGGCGCTCTCGAACCAGCGCTTTTCGTCTCTCGGAGAGCTACCAAGGCAAAGGCGATTCCGAGCAGACACAGGGGCAGCCTACCAAGGAAAATGGCCCGCCATCCGAAGGCGTCGACTAGCACGCCGCCGCCCAGTGAACCGGTTATCATGCCGAGCGTCCCCAGGCCCGCCATCATTCCGAGGGCGCGACCGCGGGATCGGGCCGGGAACAGTCCGGTGACTATCGCCGGCGCCGCGGCAAGTATCAGGCCATTCCCGACCGCCTGGAACACGCGGAGACCCAGCACGTACCCGAAACCGGGCGCGACGCCGATCAGGAACACGGCAAGCATATAGGCCAGCAGCCCAACGACGAAGAAGCGCTTGAGCCCGTACATGTCAACCGCGCCGCCAAGGCCTAGCTGCATGCCAGTCGTGCCGCCAACGTAGAAGATGATGATCCACTGGACCGTCTCGAGGTCGGTGTTCAGGTCTTCCGTGATGTTGGGTAGCGCGACGTTTACGGTGACGTCCAGGGCGGTGAGGAATATGCCGAGGGCGGCCGCGACCAGGCCGGCCCACATTCGGCCTGTGATCGGGGCGGCGTTGTCGGGCGTGATGGTCAATGCGGCGCTCCCACTCGTGTGCCGGCCTGGTCCGGCGTGGCGTCCATTATATTCTCAAGCGGCATCGGGTTGGGGCGCCCGAGCGGTTGGCAAGCACCAACAAGCGTGCCATAATCCGCGAGAGAACGGATTCGCACCATCGCCGCTGCCTGGAAGGTCTTGTTATCAATGTTGATCTGTCCCACCCGCCCGCCCTTGAAAGTTCTTTGGGGACACCCCAATCCCCGGCGTATACACCCCGGCAGGGCTTCGCCCTTGCAACCCAATTCGCCTCGGGCGCCTATCGTTTTCGTACGTGTTCGAAATTTCGTTCGCCTGAATCTGAATCCACCGAAAGCAGAGGGGTAGCTGATGTCTCAACCTGACGAAAACCTCGCCTACGCGCCAGCCACGGAAATTGCTTCGCTGATCAGGGATAAGCAGGTGTCTCCGACCGAGGTCACGGAGCTGTTTCTGAGCCGAATCGATCGACTGGATTCGCAATTGAATTCCTATTTGACCGTGACGTCGGATTTGGCGATGGCCGCCGCACGAAAAGCGGAGCAGGCCGTCGTCAAGGGCGACGAGCTCGGTCCATTGCACGGGATTCCAGTCTCCGTCAAAGACCTACAGATGACCGCGGGCATCCGCACGACCAGCGGTTCGCTCGCGTACAAGGACCGCGTTCCCGAAGCGGACTCGGCGGTTGCAGAAAGGTTGCTCGCCGCCGGGGCTGCTGTCCTCGGCAAAACCAACACCCCGGAGTTCGGGCTGTTCGGCGCGACCGACAACCGTCTCGGAGACTCCTGTCGTAACCCGTGGAACCCGGAGCGGACTTCGGGCGGGTCCAGCGGCGGCGCGGGCGCGTCCTTGGCAGCAGGTTTGTGCACGCTGGCGACCGGCGGCGACGGCGGAGGCTCCATCCGGATACCAGCCAGCTTCAATGGCGTCTACGGCATCAAGCCGACCCAAGGTCGAGTGTCCAGCTACTCGGGCGCCCAAAGCCCACCGGCAGTCAACCTCACCAGCCAGCAGGGACCGATGAGCAGAACCGTCCGCGACTCTGCGCTGCTCCTTCAGGTGCTCGCGGGATACGACGGGCGCGACCCTGGCTCGTTGCGTGCGCCCACGCCCGATTTCCTGGCCGCGACGGAACGTGGAGTCGAGGGCCTGAGAATCGGTTGGAGCTCGGACTACGGCTACGCCGCCGTCGATCCGGAGGTCGCTCGAATCGCCGAGTCGGCCGTCAGCGCCTTCGCGGAGCTGGGCTGCACCGTCGAGGAGGCGGACCTGCGGTTGGAATCTCCATTCGACACGTGGTTCACCATCTACGCGACCAACGCGTTCCTGACGCAAGGCCACCTGCTGGACGACCCCGCGGACCCGCTCACGTGGTACGGACGCTGGGCCATCGAGGCAGGCTCCAAGATGACGTCGGTCCAATACGCTGCTGCGATGGGCGAACGCGACCGAATGATCCAGCAGTTCGACGACGTGTTCGAGCGGTTCGATCTGCTGCTGTCGCCGACGATGGCGGTCACCGCGTTTCCAGTGGAACAGTACCCTGAGAGCATCGACGGTCAGGAGCCTTATCCGAATCCCTCGTGGGGATACTTGCCGTTCACTCATCCGATCAACACCATCGGCAATGCGGCGGCCAGCATTCCTTGCGGGTTCGATTCCGACGGCATGCCGGTCGGCCTGCACATCGTCGGGCGCAAAGGAGACGAGGAGACTGTCTTCGCTGCAAGCGCCGCCTTCGAAGAGGCTCGTCCTTGGGCCCAGACGAAGCCAAGCGTGTCGTAGTCGTCGAGTTCAATGACGCCCGCGTCCAACTGCGACCAATCGTGGGGATGGTTTGGCTAGCTGGCTCAAGCCTCGACTGGTAGGATGCGGCGCAATACAGCTTTATGGTGGAGCGAGTGGAGGGAGCAACGATGGATTTCGAAATGGTGACGCTCAGAACTATACACATCGTATTCGGGGTGTTCTGGGCAGGCACTGCAATATTCTTTGCATTCATCATGACGCCGCAACTTCAGAAACTGGGGCCGCCGATAATGGGC
>DCWO01000014.1:15791-29269 GCA_002328865.1 Dehalococcoidia bacterium UBA2160
GCCCTCGCCCCGGTGATGGCTAAAGTGATGCTGATCTCGGCGAGCATCACGATTGTGTTTGGCGTCATTCTGGTGCTGCGGCTCAGGTCAGGTAATCTGGACACGATCTTCGACACCGGATGGGGCTGGGCGATGTTGATCGGTTTCCTTGCGTCGATCGGCGCGTTCACGACGGGCCTGATGACGTCCGCCCTCGCCAAACGGATGGTCGCGCTCGGCGGAGCGATTGCTGGCCGAGCGCCCACTCCCGAAGAGGGCGCAGAGATGCAGAGCCTGTCAACGCGGCTGCCTCGCATCGGCCGCGCAACCGCGGTGATGTCGCTCATCGCGATCGGCACGATGGCCGCCGCCCGGTTCGTCTAGCCACGGTCGCTGCCGGTCCTCTGCCGCGGTCAGCTCGGATGCCTGCCAGGAATCGTCTTCATTGAGTAGTCATTTCAGTCCGGCGCGTGATCGATCGCCGCGCTAGGCAGGCGACTAGCAGCGACGCCAGCGCGAGGAGCCCCCAGAACGTGAGACCAGGCACCTGCTTCGCGGACTGGACGGTGGTCGTGGCAGTCGCGGCGTTGTTGGACGACACTGGATCGGTCGAGCTGGCGGCTACAGTTGCCTGGTTCGAGATGACGCCGGCCGTTGTGGTCGCGAGGGTCGTTTCGATTGTGACCGTCGTGCTGGCGTTGGCGGATAGCGTGCCAAGGTTGCACACCGTGGTGGCGCCGGGATTGCAGGAGCCTTGGGTCGCGATTGCCGACGCAACAACCACACCCTGAGGCATCACGTCCGTCAGCACCACAGACGTCGACGATGCGCCGCTGTTAGTGACAGTCAACGTGTAGGTCAGACTGCCTCCGGCCGGGACCGGGTCAGGCGTTGCTGTCTTCGTGACGGACAGGTCACCGCCGAATATCCCGGCATGCGCGGTGATGAAGCCGGTGTACTGAGATACTCTGGTGTAGACGCCGGGCCGTTGCGGTAGTGCGCATCCGATGCCCCAGCTCACGATGCCGGCCAGCCTCCAACCGCCCTGGCCGTCCGGAACGACCAGCGGGCCGCCGCTGTCTCCCTGGCAGGCGTCCAAGCCGCCCGAATCGAGGACACCGGCGCAGAGCATGTTGGATGTCACAGCGCCGTTCAACACTCCGGCGGCGTTGCAGGCGATGTTGGAGACCACAGGCGCCTCGACCTCTTGCAGCACGTCCGAGAGGCTGCCGCCTTCCGACAACAAACCCCATCCAAGCACGGTCGCAGTGGCTCCGGGAGCAGCCAGCGTCGAGAACGCGGGCGTCAGGGGGACGATCAGCCCGACCGACCCTCCTAGCGCAGCCGGCGCCGACAAACGCAACAGCGCGATGTCGTTGTCGAGTGTGACTGAGTCAAAGTCCGGGTGGACGACCGCGCTCACCACGTTCGATGCGGCGCCCGTATTCGCGCTCAGCGTGGTGATGCCAGCCTGCACGTAGTAGACCGAGGTCGGCAGAGGGGCGCCATTGCCGGCGGTGACGCAGTGGGCCGCGGTCACGACCCAGTCGGCAGTTATCAGCGAACCGCCGCAGAACTGCCCTTCGGCCGGCGTCGAACCCGAGACGACGATGGCGACCTGCCAGGGCCATTCAGCCGGGGCGGCTGCCTGCCCGCCGACGATCTGGGGTTGAGGCGCAACGCCCGGAACGGGGAGTGGGTCGTCGGCCCACGCCACGCGAACGGCGATCACGGCAATGACGGCGGCCATCGCGACCGCCGACCGGCGCACGACCGTCAGCGTGCGCTGATCCGCGCGGAGTTTGCCATGAGGAACGTACGCAACCGGAGCGGAAATGTCGCGGTCACACTCGATCGAGGTTGACGGCAACCTGCTGCTTACCGGACGCCGCCTAGTCGAACATCTCGGTCGTGCTGTCGGGCGTGGTCAAGGATATGTGAGAGAACGCGGACTCGTCGGTTGCGCCATGCCAGTGTTTCTCACCGGCCGGGATGAATGCCGTGTCGCCCGGACCCATCTCGATCTGCTCGGTTTCGTTGGCTACGTAGCCCTTGCCGTCGGTGGCGTAGAGAATCTGGTCGCTGGTGTGGGTGTGGAACTTGTTCTTGGCGCCCGCCGCGAAGTTCACCTGCGAGAAGCTGTAGTACTTGGTCTTGTCTCCGCCCACGATCGGCTGCCGGGTAACCTTGCCTCCATAAAACAAGGGGGCGTTTGACGCGTCTTCTTCAGGTACAGAGCCGTTCTTGATTACTTCCATTTAGGTCCTCCTTTTCGCCGTGGTCCGGCGCAACAACAATGTGAATATTCAAAACGATGCGGACGACGGCCGCTTGCCCGTCCCGGTTGACTGGATCAATGTGATCGAAGGGTGATTGCCAGGGGTTAGGAGTCTCTGCCGTCTCGAGTCCGCAGGTGAGCGGCGCCTCGAAGATACACGTTGTTGATCTCCTGGGGAGACCGTTCGGTGTTGACCAGGACCATGACTCTAATGCACTTGGGTTGGCCGCCGGCGACGTCCATCTCGTTGCTGCTCATGAGCGCAACATAGTCCCATCCGAGGTACTTTCTTGCCGCGGCGGCGGGGAACGACGCGTCCAGGTCTTTGGTCGTGGAAAAGGTCGCGGCGGCAATGTCGTCGACGTCGATGTCATTGGCCTCGACGAGCTTCTCCAGCATCTCTCGGGTGGCCTCTTGAATCGCGGCCTCGGTGTTCTCGTCAGCGGTCGTCGCGCCCCTAAATCCTCGGACCTTTGCCATACTCAGTCACTCGTTCCGTTGAGTCCTTTTAAGCCCCGCACAAACTGGCGGGCCGTGTCCAATGCAGCCCCGGCAGGTGATTTTGCGACAGCATCCAACAAGGCGCTCGCGACGATCACTCCATCGGCAAATTCGCTGATTTGCTCCACGTGCTCACGCTGGGAGACGCCGAAGCCGACGAGCACGGGAAGGTCCGTGTGCCGGCGTATTCTGCCCACTAGATCGGACACGCCCGACGACATCGAACTCCTGGCTCCAGTCACTCCAGCGAGGCTCACGCAGTATATAAAGCCGGAAGCCCCTTTGCAAGACTCTTCGATCCGGGAGTCGGGCGACGTCGGGGCCAGCAAAGGGATCATGTGGATGCCAGCGCGATTGCACGCGGCCCTGAAGTCGCCTGCCTCTTCAGTCGGCAGGTCGGGGACGATGATGCCGTCGAGTCCGGCGGACGATGCGTCGGCCAAGAACCGCTCCACGCCGTAGCGTAGAAATGGGTTGTAGTAGCCCATGAACACGAGCGGCGCCTCTACGCCGCTCGCCCGCAGCCGTGTCAGGAACTCGATCGAAGACGCGACGTTGACGCCGTGCTTGAGAGCTTCGTAGCTGGTCATCTGTATGGTAGGGCCGTCCGCCAGCGGATCGCTGAACGGTATTCCCAGCTCCAACATGTCGCCGCCCGCGTCCAGCACCGTCTTGGCCAACGCCTCCGACGTCGGCACGTCCGGGAAGCCGACCGTGACGAACGGCGCCAGCGCCGATTGCCCGGCGGACCTGAGACGTTGAAACGTTGTGTCGATTCTATTGGGCATTCTGATGCCTCCGGTTTTGAATGTTTTGGCGCCGAGGGGTCCGCTCGGCGATTGGCAGCGCTCGGCGGCACTTCGACAGGGTCATCGCGAACGAGTTGGTGGGGCGCCAGAATGCACCCGGACTCGCGGACGCGATCCAGCATATCATCGTACGAGCCATCACGACCCCGTGGCGGCCAATGCCGCCACCACCGCCAACAGGTTCTGGGCCGAGTGGGCGGCCATCGGGACCCACAGCGACCGGCTCTTGACGTAGACGGCGCCCAGGATCAACCCGATGCCGAAGATCGGCAACACGGTGCTGATCGTCATGTGGGCAACGGAGAACAGGGCCGCGCTGACCACTACGCCCCAGACCGAGCCGTATCGGGACGCGATGCCCTGGAGCAGAAATCCTCGGAAGAAAATCTCCTCGGCTAGCGGCACCCATGTCGCCAGAGCCGCCGCGATCATCGTTTGTTGCAGCGCTCCACCGCCCAGCAGTTCGTCCGGTATCGGCTCCGGCGACAATCGATCGAGGCCCAGAGCGGTGGTTGTCGTAGCGTAGACTCCGGTGACCGCCATACTTCCCAGCAGCGCGGCGGGCGCCAACCAAGCCAGACGCAACGACCGTAGTCGCCGGAACCCAAGGATAGCCCAGCCAGTGGCATGCTTTCCGACGCCGAAGGTCCAGACGACGTAGAGCAGAATTGCTTCGGAGGCGAAAGCGAACCAGGGAGCGATTTGGAGCCGTTGATCTTCGTTCAGAAGCGTGGCGGCGAATCCCACCACCAACAAGAACGCCAGGAACGCTACGAAAACGACGCCCGTGGCGACCGCTGTGTCTTGGACGGACCACGGCACGCGGACGCTTCCAAGTTCCGGGGTCGTCTCCGCGTCCCAATCGCCTGTATCTCGCATAGAAGCCGGTCCCTCGACCATCCCTCTCGCCCGCTTCACGACCGCGAAGCGGGGAAAGTGTGTAGCTGAGAGCCACACTCATCCCGACTCGTCGGAACCGGCATCGGGGCAAGACCCCTCCTCACCCCCAAAATTCCGCTGCCCGCTAGGACTTCAGCCATTCCACATCGCCGCTTAGGTCGGCGGGATGTTCTTTGGAAGCGAAAACTTCGTATTTGCCCCGTTCGGTTTTGAGGTCTCCGTCGTCACCGTGTCCGGCATAAATATGAACATCGTCGCCGAGCACGAACAGGCTCTGGGTGATGCTCCCGATCAACTGGTGCAGGTTCTCCGGCGACCCAGTCCTGCCGGGCCCGTTTGGGAACAGCGTATCGCCCGAGAACAGGTGGCCGGGCGTCGTGAAGCAGGTCGAGCCGGGTGTGTGGCCCGGGGTCGCGAGGGCGTTCAGGATAATTGTGCCCGCCGTGACAGTGTCGCCGTCTTTGAGCAGTGTATCCGCCTGTTTGGATCGCTCCTTCAGCGCTTCGGCGTCCGGTCCCCCGATCGATACCGGAGCGTCGATGGCGGACGTGACCTCGTCGAAGCCCGCAAGGTGGTCGAAGTGGTTGTGTGTGATCAGAATGTGCCTGACGTCGGTCTGTTTCGCCGCCTCGATCAGCGCGGCTGGGTCCTGCGGCGTGTCGATCAAGATGCTCCGGTTCGTCTCGGGACAGACGACCAGATAGGCGTTGTTGTCGTATGGTCCGCACTTGATCTTGTGAATCGTAATCGAGCTGTCCTGAAAATGAGGTGGCATGGGCGTCTCCTGGCGATCCGTATCGGTGCATGACGCCGATGGCGTCATCCCCGGGTTTGTGTGATTATAGCAACGGGGGACAGGGCGTCAAGCGTACGGAGCATGATTGGCGCGCTCACCAATCGACGAATTCGGATAGCCATTCAGATGAGGTGCTGTCAGATGGCGACAAGCGGGATAACGGTCAAACAAGACTCCGGCGGGAAGCGGGTCGAACTGCAATGCGAACACCGGAACGGTTTGCTATACGTCGTTCCAACCGATACTAGCTGGGTGTGCTCGCCGGAACTGATGCACGCACACGCCCTCGCCGGTTTTTTTGGCGATCTTGTGGAGCTGGACGACCAGCGCACAAATGAAATCATGCAACGGTGGGGATTGTACTATCGCAGGCGGCCGAACCAGGCGGTCGAAAGCGAAGAAGGATCCGGGTAGGTTCCTGTTTTCGTGGTTTGCTCAGCGACGACGTGCGGTCGAGGGTCCTTCGACGGGCTGTTCTAGAACTCGTCGCCGCCGCCATCCTCGGAGTTCGCTTCGGAGGGGTTGATGATTCGGTGCAGCACAGGGGTGAACGCTTCGTCGTCGCCGGGCTCGGTGTCGTCGTCGGACCAGTCCTTGACCGCGACCGCGTCGCCGTCGGTGGCGTCGACAGCCCCTTCGCGGCCCAGAACTGTACCAGGCAGGTACACGCGGACGCCGCCGCTCACTCGCGCCGGGAACGACACCACTCCGGACTGAGACGGATGCTTGAACGTCTCGCAGATCATTATCGCCAACTCTTGTTCTTCGGCGCTGGTGACGAATGCCTCGTACTTGTTGCCGGCTTTGATCAGGCGCACAAGTCTGCTTGCCATCTTCGGCTCGACCCTGCCGATGCGCTCGCCCGATGCGTCGGACACCTTCAGGCCGCTGCCGCTGACCTCAAGCTGAACCGCGTCGCCGGGTGTCAGTTTGACCCGGACTCCGGCTGGACCAAGGTGAGAAAGCGACGTGACGCCCGTCTTGCCGCTTTCCTCGATGAATGCGCGGGAACCCTTGCCGGCGCGTGCCGAGGCGCGTGGCGTCTCGTCGTCGGCCAGTTTTTCGAGCCGAGACAGGTTCTTTTTCGCGATGGCGTTATTGGGAGAGATTTCAAGCGCGCTGCTGAAGGCTTCTTTAGCTTCCTTGTTGCGTCCCAGCTCCGTGAGCGCTTTGCCCAAACGGTTGAAAGTTTCCAAGTCGTTCGGAAACTCGCGGAGCATAGCGCGGTTCAGGGTGACGGCGTCTTCCCATCGGCTGTTCATCGCCAGCGCGACGGCCGTTTTCGCCTTCACCTTGCGAGCCATCTCTCTCTCTGCGAATCCGCTTGCGTTCATGACATCGACCTCTTTTGAGTCTGGGCATTCTACCCGAAGTTCGTGGCCGCTTACAAGTAAGCGCCGGATGAGCGTTAATTTCGTCTCAACCGGAGCAGCGACAACCGCCACAAAGCCTCCAACATTATGCCAATCGACATCTTCGAATCTCCTCGGCGCCGTTCCATGAAGACGATCGGAAACTCTTCAATCCGGCGCCCTTTACGCTGACAAGCGTATGCCATTTCCGCCTGAAAACCGAACCCGGCGCATCTGAACGAGTTCAGATCAATGTCCTGCAGCACAGTTGCACGGAAGGTTTTGAATCCGGATGTCACATCCCTGACCTTGACTCCGGTTACCGCTCGGATTGCCCCGTTTGCGAAGGAGCTAAGCGTGCGCCGTTTCGAGCTCCACTCAGCGTCAGCTCCGCCGCCGAGAGCGTACCGCGAGCCGACCACAACATCGCAGCGCTCCAATAGCCGAAGCATCTCCGGCACGTATTTCGGCGAATGCGACAAGTCCGCGTCCATCTGAACTATCAGGTTGGCTCCTCTGTCCAAAGCGCGGGCGAACCCCGCGACGTAGGCCGTTCCCAAGCCTTGTTTGCCTTCACGTTCGATGACGTCAATTCGGTCTTCATACCGGCTCGAGAGGCCGCGTGCCACGTCTGCCGTTCCGTCCGGTGAGCCATCGTCCACGATGCACAGCCAGAGATCGCGATTGCCGAGGCCGAACAGTTCTTCAGCCAGCTCCGGCACGTTGGCAGCCTCGTTGTAGGTCGGAACCACCACCCAAACCGGACCGTTGAGCGCGTTCTCCGACGATTGTGCAGCGCTACTCATTTGGATGCAAGGTTACCCGATCAGACTCAGTCCTCGGCGGGTCGGTTGTAAATGCCGCGCAGATCGTTCCACCGCACCCGCACCATGTCTCTAACCATCAGCGCCGAATCGAGGCCGGGCCGCACTTTGCTCAGCGGCTGGTGACGCCAATCGATCGGCATTTCCAGCATCTTTAGGCCCTTCTTCTTCGCCAGGAACAGTATCTCGACGTCGAATCCGAAGCCGGCGGTCGTCTGAAGGTTGAAGAGTCGTGTGGCCACCCGCTCACTAAAACATTTGAACCCACACTGGGTGTCTTGAAACCCTCGTACGGCGAACAGTCTGGTCATCCAGTTGAAGACCCGCCCCATAGCATGTCGGTAGTATGGCTCGTCGAATCGCCTGGCGCCCAATATCTCCCGGGAACCGACGACAACATCGTAGCCTTGATCCATTTGGTCGAGGAATCGGTCGAGGCCGCTTATCGGCATGGCGAGGTCGGCGTCACACATGAATCGGTTGGCGCCGGTGGCGGAAAGCATGCCGCGCCTGACCGCCCATCCCTTGCCTCGATGGGGGGCCCGCTCGAGCTTCACCGCGGAGTTGGACGCCGACCAATCGTCGACTATCCGAGCGGTGTCGTCTGTGCTGCCGTCGTCCACCACGATCACTTCCCACTGGAAGGGTTTGTCCTGCAAGAACCCAACCACCTCGCGCAGGGTCGGAACGATCCGAGTCGCCTCGTTGAATGCAGGGATGATTACTGAGACGTATGGTCTTCCCAAATCACTCAAAGCTGCCAAAGGCGATTCGCCTTATGTTTCAACTGTCGCGACTTCCTGTGCAAGGGGTTTTCGGACCTTGTTTTGGCGAGGTTGGACATCGGTTCTGCGATGTCGCGTCAGCCGGCGAACGTGTCATTCAGGCTTGTCGAGATCGAAGGCGGAGTGCAATGCGCGCGCCGCGCGGTCGAGTTGGGCCTCGGCGACAATGCACGTGATGCGTATTTCGGAGGTTGTGATCATTTCGATGTTGATCTTGGCGTCGGCCAGTGTTCGGAACATCTTGCTGGCATAGCCGGTGGCGTCCAGCATGCCCGTGCCCACTATGCTGAGCTTGGCCAAGTCCGACGCGGTGACGACCTCGCCGCCGCCCAACTCCCGCGCGACCTCTTCGACGACTTGCTGGGCGCGGCCCAGGTCAGTCCGCTTGACCGTGAAGGTCAGGTCGGTGGCGCCGCCCACGCTGGCGTTCTGCACGATGACGTCGACGCTTATGCCCTGGTCGGCAAGCGGTTCGAAGAGGCTGGCGGCGATGCCAGGACGGTCGCGAACGCTCAGCACCGTGATCTTTGCCACGTTGGTGTCGGTGGCGATGCCGCCGACGCGGTTTCGTATCTCGCCAACATCTCTGTTCATATCGGCCTCTCCGTGAATGAGGGTCCCGGGCGTGTCATCGAAGCTGGAAGCAACCAGTATCGGCGTGTCGTACACCATGCCGAGTTCGATGGACCGGGGGTTCATTTTGGCGCCGTAGCTGGCCAGCTCGAGCATCTCTTCGAATCCGATTTCGTCGAGCTTCTGGGCTCTCGGCACGCGTCTAGGGTCTGCCGTGTAAATGCCATCGACATCCGTGTAGACCTCGCAGCGAGCGGCGCGCAGGGCGGCGGCCAACGCCACCGCCGTCGTGTCGGAGCCGCCACGACCGAGCGTCGTGACGTCCATCTCCGGCGTCACTCCTTGGAAGCCGGCAACGATCACTATGTCACCCGAGGTCAACTCTTCCATGATTCTCTCCGGGTTCATCCCAGCGATCTGGGCCTGCCCGTGGGATGTGTTGGTCGTGATGCCGGCTTGAGCGCCGCTCAGGCTGATGGCTCGATATCCTAGCGACCGCAGCGCCATGGCGGTTATCGTGCACGACACCAACTCACCCGTGGAGAGCAATACATCCATCTCACGCGGGTCCGGATGATTCGAGATCGAGTTGGCCAACTCGATCAACTCATCGGTTGTGTCGCCCATCGCCGAGACCACGACGACCACCTGGTTGCCAGCGTCGCAGGTCCTGGCGATGCGCCGTGCAACGCTCTTGATTTGCTCGGCGTCGGCCAATGAGCTTCCGCCATATTTCTGGACAACTAACGCCATGAGCTTCGATGCCTGATCTTTCGCTGCAAAGGTCGATTCAATAGATCGCCCGCGGGACGCCGGTCAAACACTGTGCACCACGTGGGTGCCTTGGCTGACGGGTTTGGTGATCTTGACCTGTCCTTCGATGCCGGACTTGGCGGCCGCGTCGGCCATCTCGTAGCCAATCGTGAACTCTTTCTCCTGAGCCAGCGCCAGGACGGTCGAGCCGGCGCCGGAGAGGAAAACCCCGAGGGCGCCCACGGCCATCGCGGCCCGGAACATGTTCTTCATGGCCGGGAAAATCGTCTGGCGCGCCGGTTGGTGCAGCATGTCGCCGGTCGCGACGTCGAGCAGGGCCAGGTCGCCGCTGGCAAACGCTCGAACAAGCATCGCCGCCCTGCCGATATTGTACACAGCATCGGCACGCTGAATCTCCGGAGGCAGTATGCCACGCGCTTCTTCGGTCAGCATCGGGACGTCCGGGATGAACAAAACGGCAGCCAGGCCGTCGGGTATCGGCACGGGCGCCGATATGATCCGGCCATTGTGGTTCACCGCGATCCGGAAGCCGCCGTACAGCGCCGGCGCGACGTTGTCGGGATGACCTTCGATCTCAGACGCGATTTGTAGGAGTTCGTCATCGGCGAACGCTCCGTCGCAGAGCTCGTTCCCGGCCATCAAGCCGCCGACCAACGAGGCGGAGCTGCTGCCAAGCCCTCGGGTCAGCGGGATCTCGTTGTGGCAGGACAGCTTGAAATCGGGGATGTTCCATCCCAGTTCCTCGAATACGCGGACGACGCTCTGATGCACCAGGTTGGACGGGCCTTTGGGCAGGGAGTCGTGTCCCTCGCCCGAAATCTCGACCCCGTTGTCGCCGACCGTGACTTCGACCGAATTCCAGATATCGAGCGCCATCCCCAGGCAGTCGAACCCGGGACCCATGTTCGCGGACGTGGCTGGTGATTGGACCTTGACGCTCTTCTTCATCCTGCAAAACCGATGGCAGTATAGCACCTGGCAAACAGGCGAGAGAAGGCTTTCGCATTCAACGCTGACGCATGGTCGAGGAGCGCGATCAAGCAGGTTGGACTAGAACCGACGCGCCCCGGAAATCCGTGTTGTTTCGTAGATGGCTGTCACGGCCATCTCTTCGTCGTCTCAATACAACATTAGTTGCCGCAGCATCGCGATGTCGCCCGCCGTGACCGTGCTCACGCGCCACACCGACCGATCGACGCCGTTGACGTAGTCGAGCGCGGCGCCGGCGAACCTGAGCAGCGTCTTGGCCAATTCACCCATCGTCTCCCATCCTCCCATTACGGCGCCGACGTTGATAATTCGGCCGTCGACGCCATGCACACACCACCATCCAAGCCATTGACTCGAGGTCTTCAAGTCGATTGACGAACCTCGCGACATTCCGGGACCTAGTCGTCGAGTCTCGACAGGTACTGGTCGACGACATCCACGCCGACCAGGCCGCTGTAGGCGCGGGTCAGGCGGTCGGTCATCGGTCCGGGGACACCGCCGTCGCCGACGGGCGAGCCGTTAACCGACGACACGGGGCAGATGCAGAAGCTTGTCGACGTGACGAACGCCTCGTCGGCTGTATACGCATCGAACAGGTCGATGTCGGCCTCTTGCACCGTGATGCCCAGCTCCTGGGCCAGTTCGATCGTCACCCGTCTGCTGATGCCCGCCAGAATCATCTGCTCACGAGGAGTGATGAGCGTGCCGTTCTTCACGACGAATATGTTGCTGCCAGGGCCTTCGGCGAGGTTCCCGTTGACGTCCAGCAAGATCGGCCAGCCGATGGGGTTCTGGGCTTTGACCTCGAGGTCGGCCTGGATCAGGTTTACGTAGTTATGGACCTTGGCCCTGGGACTGTGCGCCTCGGGCGGGGTTCGACGGACCGATGGCACGACGACGGGCATGCCGTCTCGGTAGTACCGTGCGCGAGCCCCGAACGGAAGCGGAGCGCATTCGATCACGACCGTGGGCCGGTATTCGCCATCGACGTTGACGCCGCGTGTGACTCGTTGCGACACCCAGAAGTCGTCCTTTTCGCCCAGCAGCGGCAGATTGGCGTTGAGGACTTCCATCGTGAGCTCGGCCATGCGCGCCTTCGGAATTCGCGGGTCTATCCGCATGTATTTCAGAGACTCGTAGAACCGGTCCAGGTGCTCATCCAGCCGGAAGATTTTCCCGCCAAAAGTTCGAGTGGTGTCGAACACGGCGTCGCCCTGGAGGAACCCTCGGTCGCGAATCGAAACCGTTGCCTGGCTTTCAGGCACTATGGCGCCGTTGATGTACGCCATACGTTCGGAAGTCATCTGTCAATCACCTCATTTCCTTTCGAGCATACCATGGAGTCGCACAATTCGGATTCAGGCCGGTTGTAAAGCCGGGCGTTTCTTTGACGAGTGAGCGATGCGATCCTTGCCTGTCCATTCGTCTACGTCTCGGCGAAACGGTAGCCCACGTTCCAGATGGTTTCGATAAACGTGCGCTCCGAGATCTCGATCTTGCTGCGCAGCCTTCGAATGTGGACGTCCACCGTGCGGGTGCCGCCGAAGTAGTCGTAACCCCACACCAGACTTAGGAGCGCCTCGCGGTTGAAAACCCGGCCTGGGCTCTCGGCCATCACTCGCAGCAGCTCGTACTCCTTGAATCGCAATCCTATCCGCTGACCGGCGATGGTGACCTCGTAAGACGTCGGGTCTATAACCAAATCGCCGATGCGTATCACGCCCTCGGGTTCTTCGGGCGCCGAGGTGTCGCCGCGCAGAACTCGGCGCGCACGAACGACAAGCTCGTCAGGATCGACCGGGGCGACGATGAAGTCGGCGATCCGCAACGACTCGTCGAGGTCGGCGACCCTGCGCCTGGGAGTCACCACGATAACCGGAACGCCTTTGTCGCCGCATTCGTGCACGCACTGCGCCAGTTCGGAGGACGTGAGATATGCGGAGTCGACCAGCGCCAGCGCCGTCCGCGGCCCTTCGTCGCGCTCGTCCGATGCCGGAACATCTTCGGCGCACGTGACGAACGTCGCCCGAACGCCCTGACGCAAGAGCATCGAGACCAATTCGCGGTGGTCGGCATTCGGCTCAGAATCGACAGGATTTAGCGACATTTCTCGTTCCGACACCGGCTCCGTATTATCGAAGCGAGTGTCATTCTATTTCACCAGACGGATTGCAAGCGGGTAACGGTACTCGACGCCGTGACTCGCTTTGACAGCTGCGATTAACGTCATGATTGGGAAAAAGAACACCATCGCGATGGCAACCACTGCAAGGATGCCAGCAGCTACGACAGCGGCAATGCCGACGACGATGCCTGAAGCGATGAGAATCAATCCACCTACAACAACGAAACTCACGAAACAGATCCAGATCGTTATCTGGAAGTTTACCGCTTCCTTGCCATGGTGATCAATGTACGGAGAATCGTATCGCCTGAGGAGCCATATGACCAGCGGCGCGATTATGTTGCCGAATGGGAACAAGAAGCCGGCGAACGTCGCCAGATGGCAAAACAAAGCGGTGGTGCGTTCGTCCTGCGTGAGGGGCGGGCGCTCCGCGGGCGTTTCATCGGTCCAGTCGTACACCGCGTAATCTTCGGATCGTTCGGGTTTTTCCGAATCCGCTTCTAGAGATTCGCCGCAGTGAGTGCAGAAGCGAGCATCGGCAGTGAGTCCTCCGCCGCAACGGCGACAAAAGGGCATCGCCTGATAGCTCCCACAGTAGAAATGTAGCTCCAACCAATCGCGGGACAGTATATCAGACCGTCCCAGCAGCGAGACTTGGGCGTTGGCGCCGCCTCCGAGCAAATTCGTGTTGACCGCTCAACCACGCGAGCGATACAATCGATTGGCAAGCGCCATCCCCTGGCGCGATGCGGCCCCGTGGTGTAGCGGCTAACACACTGCCCTGTCAAGGCA
>DCWO01000085.1:0-27600 GCA_002328865.1 Dehalococcoidia bacterium UBA2160
CATTTGAGCTGACAGCCAACAAACCGCATGGAGACGTTGATCGGCGCGCCGTCGCGCACGACCTGGTACGTCACGGTCTGTCCGACTTCCCAGACCGATCCGAAACCAGAGACGGCAAAGAGGTCCTGGGACCACGACAGGATGCTTTTGGCGCCGACGGCTGTTACCCGATCACCCGTCCGGAGCTCGTCTATCACGCCGACCGAATCGGCGATCAACACACCGCTTTCGTTGGCTGACAGCCCGGAATGCTCCACGAACGAGCGGTCCGACGGCGACCACAGGCGGCTGCCGATCGAAACGACGGTCAGGGCGATCAGCACGGTGGAAAATGCGACGACCGCCCAACTTGCCGGCGGCAGGCCGGACATCGGAGCGGAATCGTTGGGATTTGCGGTGACTGCGGCCATAGTCTGTCAGCATTCTGGCAAATTCAGGGAAGCTGTCAATGGCGGCTTCGGTTACAGATTATATACGAGGGTGTCCCGCCGTCATGGGGCCGGTGTCCCGATGTCGTCGGGAAGGGCGTCCCGCGATGAAGACAGGCCGGGTCGTGGGAGGCGAGTTCCTGGACCCGACGGACCTCGTTCTGTCGCTCCCACTCGGCCGTGGCGTGTTTTGGTTGGCAACCCAAAGCCGTCGCCAGAGTTCAGCGACACTGGCGCCAATGACCCGTCACCGGTGATTCATGAGCAACGATGTCAACGTGCCCGCGTCAAATCGCCGGGCCCAGCCAACCGAGAGCTTTCCTAAACCCTGTGCTATGATTGGGCCGCCAAATTTCGCGCCTGAACCACCTGTGAAGTGAGTATGCCAAACTACCGCATCGGCATCGACGTGGGCGGCACGTTCACCGACATCGTTGCGCTGGACGGAGGTCGCCTTCATCGACTAAAGATACGCTCCACGTCCGACGACTTCAGCGCCGCCGTGCTCGGAGGACTGCGTGCTCTGTTGGACGGCGCCGACGCGTCCGCTGGCGACGTGAACGAGGTGATTCACGGCACCACTGTTGTGACAAATGCCATCATCGAAAAGAAGGGGGCGCCCACCGGCCTGATCACCACCGCCGGGTTCCGCGACATCCTGGAGATCGGCAGGTTGCGGACGCCGCGGCTTTACGATCTCTCGTGGCAAAAGCCGCCCCCGCTGGTGGCGCGGGAGCTCCGGCGAGAGGCGGACGAGCGCATGCAGGCCGACGGAAGCGTCTTCAAGCAGCTCGACGAAGAGAGCGTGACGGCGGCTGCCGAAGCGCTCACCGCCCGAGGCGTGACCTCTATCGCGATTTGCTTCATCAACTCATTCGCCAATCCCGATCACGAGCGACGAGCGGCGGAGCTGATCCAATCGACGTGGCCTGGTGTTGCGCTGAGCGTGTCCCATCAGGTGCTGCCCGAGATGAGGGAATACGAGCGCACCTCGACGACCGTGATTAACGCCTATGTCCAGCCCCTGGTGGACGGCTACCTTCGCGGGCTGGAAAGTGGCCTGGTCGAGATGGACGTCGATGCGCCGCTCCTCGTGATGCAGTCGAATGGCGGGATCATGGGCGCTGAGCAATCTCGCGAGAAGCCGATATACATGGTGGAGTCGGGTCCCGCCGCCGGGGTGATGGGCAGCCTCCACATGGGGCGCCGCCTGGGCCACGATGAGATAATCTCGTTTGACATGGGAGGCACCACAGCGAAGGCGGCTACGATTCAACAAGGCAGTGCGGACCTACACTCGGAGTACGAGGTGGGAGGCGATCTGCATCTGGGCCATCACCTGCTCAGAGGCGGAGGTTACATGCTCCGCGTGCCGTCGATCGGCGTCGCGGAGGTCGGCGCGGGCGGCGGCAGCATCGTGTGGATCGACGAGGGCGGCGTCATCCAGGTGGGCCCGGAGAGCGCGGGAGCACAACCAGGCCCGGCCTGCTACGGCGCCGGAGGAGACCGGCCAACGATCACCGATGCCGCCGTTGTGCTGGGATACCTCAACCCGGGATACCTGGTTGGCGGCGGTCTTACGTTGGACGCCGGAGCGGCGCATCGGGCCGTGCGGGACAACATCGCAGCGCCGCTGGGCATCGACGTCACCGACGCGGCCCACGGCGCTTTCCTGGTCGCCAACTCCCGCATGGTCCGGGCGGTGAGGGCCGTGACCAGCGAGAAAGGGCGAGACCCGGCCGATTTCACGATGTACGCGTTCGGCGGCGGCGGACCGATGCACGCCGTCGACATGGCTCGGCAAGTGAACATCGGCGAAATCGTCGTGCCTCCGACGCCGGGGCTGTTCAGCTCGCTGAGCCTATTGTTCGCCGACGTCGAACACCACTATGTTCGGACTCTGATGCGGAACGTGCCAGACGGTTTCGAGCTAGACGAGGCGAACGCGATCCTCGAGGCCATGGACGACGAAGCCGTTTCCGCCCTGCGTCGGGAGGGCTACACTTACGACCGCGTCGAGCTCGTCTGGCAGGCCGATATGCGTTACGAGAGCCAGCAATACGAACTGCCGGTGACGATCGAGTCCGGACACCTGTCCGCTGGCGACCCCGCGACGCTGGCGGAAAGTTTCCACCGAGAGCACGACCGAACGTTCGGCTATCGCTCCGACGAACAGGTCCAGATCGTGAACCTGCGGCTGATCGCGCGCGGCCTGTCCGATGAGCCGCGCATGCCGGATAGTCTGACATCAGAACCTAGCGCGGTGACCGCGTCGTCTCGACGGGCGTACTTCGGCCCTGAGCAACCATGGGTCGAAACTCCAGTGATCGCGAGAGAGGAACTCAACGCCGAGTCTCGCCGCGGCCCGTTCATCGTCGAAGAGTACGACGCAACCACGGTCGTCCCTCCAGGCGCTTCCGCGCGACGCGACGTTTGGGGGAACATACTGATCACTGTGAACGACCCGGAGGAGTGATGGAAGACAACCGCCTGACCATATCCATCGAACTGGAGCTGCTCAAGAACGCCGCGGAGTCCATCGCCGACCAGATGGCGCTGACCATCGTTCGGACGGCGCGGTCGTCGGTGGCCAAGCACAGCATGGACTTCTCTACGGCTCTGGTGAGCGCGGCGGGAGACGTGGTCGCGCAAGGGTTGTGCCAGCCGCGACACATGTGCGCGATCCCGAGCGCAGCAGGGGCTGTACTGGACCGTTATCGGGACCGGTGCGAACCGGGCGACATCTACATCGTCAACGACCCCTACGAGGGCGGGACTCATCTGCCGGACATCTACCTGTTCGAGCCGTGCTTCCTCGACGGGCTGCTGCTGGGGTTCTCCTGTGCAATCGTCCACCACACCGACGTTGGCGGGCGAGTTGCGGGCGGCAACGCATCCAACTCGACGGAGATCTACCAGGAGGGGTTGCGTATACCGCCGCTGAAGTTCCACGACCGAGGTCAGCCGAACGAGACGCTGTTCCGGCTCATCGAGAAAAACGTGCGCGTCCCGGACAAGGTGATGGGAGACTTCCGAGCACAAGTGGCCGCCTGCGGCCTGGGCAGGCGCGGGTTCGAGGACCTTGCCCGCCAGTACGGTCTCGAGCGCCTGGCGGAGCTGTTCGACCGCCTCCTCGACTACGCCGAAGAGCTGACTCGGAGCGCCATACGTCGCCTGCCGGACGGCGAGTGGGACTTCACGGATCACATCGACAACGACGGCTTCACCGACGAGCCCGTTCCCATCCACGTGAAGATCGTGAAGAAGGGCGACACTGTCACGGCGGACTATACGGGCACCTCGCCGCAGGTAAAGGGGGCGATCAACTCCACTCTCTCGTACACGTCGTCGATAACCTACGCCTGCGTCAAGTCGGTTCTGGGAGTCGACATACCCAACAACGCGGGCTTCTTCCGGCCGATCGAGGTGATCGCGCCCGAGGGCAGCTTCGTCAACCCGCTGCTGCCTGCCCCGGTGGCCGCGCGAGGTCTGGCGGCGATGCGAATCACCGAGGCGCTGTTCGGCGCCTTCGCCAAGATGCTGCCTGACCGGATATTCGCATGCGGGGTAGGCCTCGACACGGGCGTCACGATTGCCGGGTACTACCCGGACCGCAAGCCGTTCCTGTTCCTGGAGTTCATGTACGTGTCATGGGGCGGGGGCCCGGACCGCGACGGAATGGACGGCTGCTCGCTGCCACACAGCAACTACTCGAACACGCCGGTGGAGGTGATCGAGGCCGAGCAACCGATCATGATCGACACCTACGGGTTCATGCCCGACCAGTCCGGCGCCGGGAAGTATCGCGGGGGCTTGGCTTTCCGGCGAGACTTCCGGCTGCTCACCGAAGAGGCGGACCTGCAGCTTCGCTCCGACCGTCAACGATATCTTCCATACGGACTGCAAGGGGGCAGGTCAGGGACGCCGTCGCTGAGCCAGCTCAACCCAGACCGGCCGGACGAGCAAACGCTGGCGAGCAAGGGCTTGTTTGCGTTGAAGAAAGGCGACGTGTTTCACCACGTCACCGCGGGCGCGGCCGGATGGGGCGATCCGCTGGAACGAGAGGCGTCGCAGGTGCTCGACGACGTTCGCAACGAGAAGCTGACGGCGGCGTATGCGCGTCGAGAGTACGGCGTAGTCGTCACGAACGACGGCGAGGGGCGCTTCGGCGTCGACGAAGAGGCGACGGTCAAACTCCGCGCCGAGATGCGCGCCGGCGCTTCAGCATAGCGTCGGTGTTGGGGAAGGATGATGCCATGACGAACGATTGGAAGCGCATGGGCGTGCTGATTCCGCCCGTCAACATCACAGTGGAGAGGGAGTTCAACCGTTGGGCGCCGCCTGGCGTGACGATCCATGCCCAACGGATGTTTCGCAGTCGTGCCGTGCTCAGTCCCGACGACCTCAAGGACATGCTCAAGTTCCTGGACGACGACTGCCACCGCCTGGCATTCGCGCGGCCTGACTTCGTCATGTACGCGTGCACGAGCGGCAGCTCACTGGAGACCGGCGGCTACGACGATCGGATTTCCGAGCGCATCGCCGCCGAGTCGGGGGCGCCGGCATCGACGACCTCGACCGCGGTCGCGGCAGCGCTACGGCGTCTGGGCGTCAAGAAGATGGCGGTTGTCACTCCATATCCGACGGAGATCAACGAAAAGGAGATGGCGTTCTTCTCCGACCTTGGGTTCGATCCCGTTAATTTGGAGAGCTTCCTTCAGGGTGACAGCTACGAGATCCCGATGATCGCCCAGGACGAGACGCGCGCTCTGGCTGAACAGGCGGATCGCGAAGACGCCGACGGGGTTTTCATTTCGTGCACGAACCTGGCGACCGCCGACATCATCGAGCCGTTGGAGCGCGAGCTAGGCAAACCGGTGGTGACGTCGAACCAGGCCACGTTCTGGATGGCCCTGCGAAAGATGGGGATCGACGATGCGGTTCCCGGATGCGGCCAACTCCTGTCAACCGCTTAACCGAAAGGCCAATTTGAGGGGATAGACCGAGGGTGTGGTCTCCGCGCGACGCGGACCTCGGATTCATTGCATCAGCCGTCTGTACACGCGCCGAAAAACAGGCTCGGCGTTGAGGTCGGGCAGACCGCGTTTAGGACGGAGTTCGGCTTTTGGGTCCTCTGGGGTGCGGATATTCTCTCAGCAGGGTCTTCACCGACTCCAGGAACTCGTCCGGGTCGGCCGGTTTGGTGATGTAGACGTTCGCCTCCGACAGCGCCAAACCGTTGAATTTGTCCTGCTCTGAGCCCAGGGCGGTCAACATCACGACAGGCAACGCTTCTGTTTCCGGCCGGTTTCGCAGTTCTGCGCAGACCTGGAATCCGTCCATGCCTGGAAGCATGACGTCGAGAACGACGAGGTCGATGTCCTCGTCGTCGATGGCCATGGCCAATCCCGACTCCCCATCCGAGGCGATCACCGCCTCGTAGCCTTCCTGCTCCAGCGCATACCCGGCCATCATAGCCGCGTCGGCGTTGTCTTCTACGACGAGGATCTTCTTTTTGGTTGTGCTACTCATGACGGCTCCATTCAAAGTAGGTTCTTGTTAAATTAACCCCGTCGAATCTTCAGTCAAACATTTGCTGGGAGGGAGAAGCTGACGGTGCTGCCTTTGCCGAGTTCGCTTTTGATCCAGATCGATCCGTCATGCGCCTCGACGATCTGTTTCGAAATGTAGAGGCCAATGCCCGTTCCCTCGGACTCGCGCGTCGTTGAATTGTCGGCCCGGTAAAACCTCTCGAAGAGTTGCGGCATTGCCTCATCGCTTACTCCAACGCCTTGATCAGCGACTTGCACAACGATCCCTTGGTCCGTGACCTCGGCTGTAATTGTGATTTCAGTTCCCGTATCGCTGAATTTGACGACATTGCTCAACAGGTTGACCATCACCTGCTTCAATCGACCTTCATCCGCGTCGATCTCAGGGAGCGACTGAGGGACCCTTGACGCGATCGTGACGTCATTTTCATGAGCGAGTCCAAAGCAATCGTCGACTACGTCATCGATCAATCTTTGCACCGACAAGGACTGTTTCTCGATACTGAATCTGCCCGATTCAACGCGAGATGCGTCAAGCAAGTCATCAATGAGCGTCGCAAGGTTCTGGCTAAGTATGTTTATGCGGGAGAGAAACCTTCTTTGAGTATCCGGGTCGGCGACCTTACCGTTCATCATCAAACTGCTGAACCCCATGATCGAATGGAGCGGCGTACGCAACTCGTGTGAAATGCTGTCGATGAACTGAGTCTTCATTCGATCCAGCTCGCGCAGCTTCTGTTCTGTCCGCTTGCGCTCGATCGCGTACCGGATTGAGCGCACCAGCACGTCGGCGCCCACCTGTCCCTTGGTCAGATAGTTTTGAGCGCCGTCTTTGACTAGCGCATCTCCGAGCTCATCGTCGTCGAGACCTGTCAGCACCATGATCGGAAGGTCGGAAGCCTGAGCTTGAACGCGGTGGAATGTGTCGGCGCCCGTGTTGTCGGGGAGCGACAGGTCCAGCAAGACAACGTCGATCCCACCTTCGGCAAGCCGCGCCAGTCCTGCCGAGAGGCTGCCTGCGTGTTCGAACCCGAACGCACGCCTTCGTTCTTTTCTGAACATGGCTTTCATCAGGAGGACATCGTCAAGATTGTCCTCGATCGGTAGAACGGCAGTCGGATTGTTTGGCATGTTACTCAATGGGCGGCGTCGTAGCGATGTTGAACCAGAAATTCTCCAGGCTGTCGATGATCTTCATGAACTCTCCGAGATCAACCGGTTTGGCGATGTAGCAGTTGGCATGAAGAGAGTAGGCATCGAGAATGTCCTGTTCGGCTTGCGAGGTGGTTAGCACTATCACCGGTATCTGCTTGAGTTGATCGTCGCTCTTGATCTCAGCCAGCACCTCTCGCCCATCCTTCTTCGGCATGTTCAGATCCAGCAATATGAGGTCAGGGCGAGGGGCGTCGGCGTAGGATTCTTCGCGACGCAGGTAACTCAGCGCCTCTACGCCATTCGAGACGACGTTGACGTTGTTTGAGACCTTCCCTTTCTTGAGGGCTCTTTTGGTCATGATGACATCGTCGAGAATGTCTTCCACCAACAGAATCTCGACCTGTCCGTTCATGGTCTTTGTGCTCAAGGCTGGTTGTCTCCTGAAATAAGCATGCACATCACAATCGGCAGTCACAACCCGTGAGTGAGGGCATCATCGATTGCTATCGGAACGGTGAAATAGAATGTGGCGCCTTCGCCGAGTTGTGAGTGCACCCAGATGCGACCGCCAAGGTGGGCCACAGCTTTTCGGCAGATCGCCAACCCTATGCCTGTTCCCGAGTATTCTTCATTGGAGTGAAGGCGTTGGAAGATGACGAATATCCGTTCCACATATTGCGGGTCTATCCCGATGCCGTTGTCTTGCAGCGAGAATATCCATTCCTGTTCGCTCTTGCGCACGCCGACATGAACCGTTGGGGATTTCCCGTTCCGGTACAACATGGCGTTGTTGATCAAGTTGCGGAACACCTGGCCAATCAACGTGGCGTCGCCGACAACGACGGGCAAAGGATCGTGAGTGACGATCGTCTTGGTTTCGCGGATGGTCACAGACAGATCCTCGAGCTCCTGTTCGAGGAGAGCTTCGCAGTCCGTCCGTTCGTCCCGGATCGTCTTGCGCCCTACTCGGGAGTAGGCGAGAAGGTCGTCGATGAGCTGTTGCATCCTGAGGGCAGCGTTCACGGTGTGCGAGATCAGTTCGTCAGCGTCGTTGTCCAGTTGGCCTACGTAGTCCTCTGCCAGCATTGTGGAGAACCCGACCACCGAGCGTAGCGGCGCTTGGAGGTCATGGGAGGCTACGTACGCGAACTGCTCCAACTCGGCATTTGACCTCCCCAAATCTTCGACACGTTCCGCCAATCGTTGCTCAAGTCGCTCCCGCTCTGTTACGTCGCGCAAGATTGCCGTGAGCACACTTTCGCTTCCCAGGTCCAATTGGGACACCGTAGCTTCGATCGGGAACTCTTTGCCGTTTTTGTGGCGGCCGTGGATCGACGCGCCGGCCAGATCTTCGATCTCCCGGGCAACGATGGGTGAAGCCGCGAAGCGTTGGACGTGCTTGTCATCGTCTCGCTGAAACCGTGTTGGGAGCAAGAGATCGAGCGGTCTGCCCATGACTTCGTCTGGTTGATAGCCGAATATCTTCGTTGCGCCTATGTTGAAGAGAGTGATGCGATTACTTTCGTCAATCGAGACGATGGCATCCTCCGCTGTGTCCAGGATGCCGGAGAGGCGATCTTGCGCCGTTTGCAGTTTTTCTTCCGCCGATCGGCGCTGAGCAACCTCTTCGGACAACAGGTCGCGGGACACCGTCGTTCTTCGCAGCTCTTGTTCCGCTCGAATGCGAAAAGCAGCGAAGGCCGCGAGCAATCCGGTCAATGCAAGACCCGCGGATAGGACTCCCCAGTGGTCCCACCCCCCGCCCACGCTTACGTAGTCAGGGCCGGGCTTGCTCATGACCAGCCATTTCCTTCCGCCAACGTCGAGCATGGCGGAATGGTAGGGCCCGGCGCTTAGCATGCCCCTTTGTTGCTCGATGCTGGAGTCGTCGACTGTCTGTTTGTCATCGCGGGAGCGAAGATACAGAAATCGTTGGCCTTGAGGGGCGCTCTCGTCGAAGATGTAGAGATCGATGTCATGCGCTTCCGTCCCTTGAAGCGCCGCTGACGCCATATCGTCGATCCGAAACACGCCGACTGCGAAGCCCTCCAGTTTCTCGATGCGTTCGCTGACGGAATCGCCGCGACCTGCTTCGCGATAGACTGGGTGAAAGATCGCGAATCCGGGTTGTTGGCCGGCGTCCGGCGCCAAGGTGATCCGGGCCGTGGCCACCGGTTCACCGGTATCCCGCGCTGCCTCCAGGGCTTCCAACATCACAGGGTCCGACGCGAAATCGAAGCCCATCGCCGCTTCGTTGCCTTTTACCGGTGCGACGAAGTACGCGGGGTAGTACTCGCTGTGTTGGGAGCGCACGCCGATCAGCCCCCCGGCCTGTCGCTCGGTGATCTGAAAATCGGCGAAACCGACTGCCTGCGCTGTGTCCTCAAACGAGGTTCGGTCCGCACCTGAGACACGAGGAATCCACTCCAGGGCCTGAATGTCAGGGCGACGGGACAACGAGGTGTTCACAAAAACTCGGAAGTCGTCTCGGTCGATCTGATCGGCGACCGAGAACAGGCCTTCGATAGACACGAGCAACTCCAGGTTCCGGTCGATGCCCCTTTGGATCGCCGCGACTTGTGTGCTGGCCCGTTGTTCGAACGCGACTTCTTCGAGCCTGTGTTGGTCTCCTCGGAGCACGAAATCGAACGCGACGCCGGACACTGCCACTGCTGCCGCCAATAGCAGCGCGACAGGCCAGAATCTCATCTCGGAAGAAGCGCCGGACGCCGCAGCATCGTCGCCATGAGCCGACATACGTCGTTTCTTGGACGCGATTGCGTGGAGGTGTTTCCGAGCCTGGATCATCGTGTTTCTCCGAGACAGCCGCGAGGCGGGTAGCCTCAGGGAGATCTGTTCAGGCGCCGTGGGCCAAAAATGTGTCGCTTCAGACAATAAACAAATCGAAGAAACATGAACCAAACGAAACCGATCGATTCGTAGCGTTTCCGGGAGCGACTTAACGAGCCGTGTCTGCGATGTCGGGTTACTCGCCGCGTTCGAGCGCTGCGGTGATGAACTCGGCCACATCCCGGTGGGCGCCGGGCGGATTGTGTCGAATCACACCGTGACCGCAATCCGGATACACTTTGAGGATGGAGCCCGGTATCCCACCCTCGATCAGCCGCGCCTGGCTGGGAGGGCACTGCAGGTCGTCCTCTCCGGCCAGTACAAGCGTCGGGATTCGGATGTCGCCCAGGCGTGAGCGTGTATCGAACTCCTCGAGCCGCTTCATGATTTCGCCGTAAGCGAAGGGGTTGCGATCATGGGTCGTCTCGCCTTCCGCCCATAACGCCTCGGGGTAATCGCTGCCTTCCATCCTTGATCTGAGCACAAAGTAGTCGCGCAACGTCTCCCATGACGGAGACTCGATCAACCTGTCGAACTCGGGAGCGGCCCTCGCTTTCGGATAGAGGCTGGTCGGGTCGTCTTTGTAGTGGTGACTCGGCGCGGTGGAGTCCAGAATCAGGGCCGAGATCGAATCCTGGCTGCGCAGGGCGTAGATCAGACCGACGAACCCGCCCATTGACGTGCCCCAGAACGTCCACCGATCGAGGCCGAGGTGTTGTCTCACGGCATCCAGGTCCTCGGCCAGGCGCCAGAAGCCGTAGTCGGCCGAGTCTCGCGCGGGTGAGCTGGCGCCAAACCCCCTGGGCCACACCGTGATCGTGGTGAAGCCCGGTACAGGCGTGTGTCCGGCTTTCGGCGTCGTGTAAGGGTGCGTCGTTGCCACGGGCGGTCCGTCGCCGACCACGAGGTAGGCGACCTCACCGCCCTCGACGGGCGCTGTTCCTCGTCCGGTTTTTACCGCGTTCATATCGGCGAACCTCCGGGTTGTGTTGTTGATGCTCGTCGGGCGTCGATCTGCGCAATCGTATCAGACGAGTCGTTTGCGACGTTCGGCAGGGCGCCGGTGTCGAACCGAAACAGAATCCTATCGCTGAGAGCACGGAAGTTGATATCATGGCCGATGGCTAGGGTTTGGGCCGGCGACAGTCGATTGACGTGGCCGAGAAGTCGCCAAAAACACGTCCCCGCTGCAACCTCTCTTGACTGGCGCCCTACGCCTAATGACGCGTAATGGTTGATTGACATCAGCATGTGGAGGTCAACGGATGCCTTTGTTGCTTACGGACGGCGACATAGATAAGCTAATGACGATGCAGGACAGCATCGAGGTGATCGAGGACTCGTTTCGCCAGGTCGGCGAAGGTGACACGTGGAACCGTCCGCGGTCCCGCATCCGGATGCCGCGCGGTTTTCATCATCTGATGGCCGCCTCGGTTCTCGGCAGCGAGGTGTTCGGGCTGAAGACCTACACCAGCTTCAGGGCGGGCACTCGATTCCTCGTCATCCTCTACGACAGCAACACCGGCGACTTGCTGGCGATGGTTCAGGGAGGTCGTCTGACACAGCTCCGAACGGGCGCGGTCAGCGCGGTGGCGACAAAGTACATGGCCCGCGAGAACGCGGCCACGGTTGGCATCATCGGCACTGGCAACCAGGGTCGGGCCCAACTCGCCGGGGTGTGCGGAGTCCGAAACGTCACGGCGGTCAAGGCATACGACCGGGTCGAAGAGTCGGTGCAGGGATTCATCGAAGAGATGAGCGCCGAGCTTGGCGTCGAGATCACGCGGGTCGAGACTGCCGAGGAGGCGGTCACCGACTCAGACGTCGTGATCACGATGACCACGTCGAGAACACCGGTGTTGCTGGGCGACTGGCTCCAGCCCGGACAGCACGTCAACGCAGCCGGCAGCAACCACTGGATCCGGCAGGAGGTCGACGACAACGTCATCCGCAAGGCGGACACGATAATCGTCGACAGCATCGAGGACGCCCAGGTAGAAGCGGGCGACCTCCTCTACCCGATCGAGCGCGGACGGGTGCGCTGGAGCCAGATCAAAGAGCTGTCAGACGTTGTGGTGGGCCGAGTCAAGGGCCGTGAATCTCCCGACAGCATCACTCTGTTCGAGTCTCAGGGACTGGCCGTGAGCGATGTCGCCGCCGCCGCGTACGTGTACGGCAAGGCCAAGGAGCAAGGTTTGGGAGTGGAGCTGCCGATGAGCAGTTAGCTGCCAATCCCGTTCGGCCTGAGCTCGTCGAAGGCTCGGGTTTCGACAGGTTCCGACAAGGCCGGGATCCCGATGCGTCGGGGCTCACCCCGAACGGGAAAGATGCACTCGGGTCGCTCGACGTCGCGAGCGCTAGTTTTGCAGGACGAGCGTCGCCTCGGCGACGCCCATGATCTTGCCGAGTTGGTTGTGCCCTTCGATCTTGCAGTCGACGATCTTCTTGCCGTCCTCTTCACGCTTGTCGGCTATCTTGCCGGTGAAGGTCACGGTGTCGCCCGGTCGGAAGGGATCGATCGCCTTGAAAATCAAGCTGCCGCCGTCATAGAAGTGGCTGGCGGGAAACCACTGCTCCAGCATCTGGTTGACGTAGGCCATCGTCGTGATGCCCGCGTTAACGGTTCCCGCGAACAAGCCTTCTTTGGCGAACTCGGGATCGGTGTGTATGTTGCGAGGAATCTCCTGGTCGTGGTCTTCGATAAGCCTAGCCCCATTGATCGTGTCCTGAGTCTCGTCGATCTCGAACGAAGGCAACTCGTCTCCAACCTGTATGGTGTCGAACGTGATGGTTTTGGTGTTCGTGGCCATTGGTCCTCCGATCGGGATTCTTGGTTGTTTGGCTGACGTCAGGCTTGGCCGTGAGAGTCATCAACTAAATATGTTGTGCTCAACGCTTCTCGATGTGCTGGATCGGCCGGTATGAGAAAAGCTTTTGGAGTCCTTCAGACGACATGGTGTGTCCAGCGACCAGATTCTTCACCTGTGGGTTCAGAATGACACAAATTGTTCGGCGCCACTTAGTTTGTTTATCGCCATCACGGCCAGAGCACGGAGACCGCCGCGGCTCCGCCTACTCTCGCTTGTGCTGACCTTTGGCGTACTCGAATATGCAGGTGTAGTCGTACTCGGCTACTTTTTCGTCGTTTTGGTTGCTGGCTTCGATTCGGAACGTGACGAACTTGTTTCCCCTGCGCACCTGCTTGTCCACGATGTGGCCGTAGCTGGTGATCACGTCGTTGACGCGGATGGGAGCGAACCAACGAACCTCGCATTTGGCGAACGGGGTTTGGCGCGAGTTCTCGCTGACGCGCTCCAGCGCCGTGAAACCGTTCGCGGCGGCGATGTCCCAGCGACGCAGCGGCGCGATCCGGAAGATCATGGTCGGCATTGCCAGCTTCAACTGCCGGTCCCGGTCTTCGGCGGTGTCCTCGGCGTACGCCGGGTTCGGATTTCTTACTATCTGGGCATACCGTACTATTAGCTCGTCGGTGATCTCCAACGTGAACCGCGGTCCGGTTTGCCCGATCTCGACCGCTTCGTACTCCCAGCGAATCTCTTCGCCGTTGCCCATGATGCGCTCCTCGATGGCTTGGCCTCGTGCTAAACTGGGCCTGCATTTTATCCAACATCCACTTTTCCGTCCACCCGCAATCACAGTCAGCTGTGCGGATGGCGTTCAGAGCACGAGAGGATTGCCGAACGTATGAAGACAGCGCTCGATGGCATCAAGGCCTTGGAGATCGCCGAGGGCATATCCGGTCCGTACTGCGGAAAACTGTTGGCCGGACTGGGAGCGAGCGTTACAAAGATCGAGTCTCATGACGGCGACGCCGCCCGACGCGTTGGCCCGTTTCACGGCGATACGCCGAACGACGAGGGCAGCGGCTTGTTCTTGTACCTGAACACCGGGAAGAACAGCGTCACGCTCGATCTGCACGACGAGGATGATGCCGCAATCGTGCGGAAAATGGCCGAAGACGTAGACATCGTCGTCGAGAACTATCCTCCTGGGGAGTTGGACTCGCTCGGACTCGGTTATGGCGACCTGGCCAAGGTGAATGCCGGATTGGTTGGGATCTCGATAACGCCCTTTGGCCAGTACGGTCCGTATCGCGACTTCGCCGGTACGGACATGGTGGTGCACGCCCTCAGCGGTGAGTTGTACCTGGCCGGACGACCGGGCCGCGAGCCCCTCAAGAAGGGCGGCAACCTATCCGAGTACCATGGCGGACTCAACGGGTATCTTGCGGCGATGAACGCGCTCATCGCTCGGACGAGAACCGGAAAAGGCCAGCACGTCGACGTGTCGCTGATCGAGGGGGCCACCGCGGTTATCGGCATGGCCGCGATGCAGTGGGTCTACACGAACCGCATCGCGGAGAGACGCGGAGCGGACGGCCATCTGTGGCCCAACGGCGTGTGGCCGGTCAAAGACGGATACATACTCGCGTACAGCCGGCCGTCGGCGGACTGGTGGTCGATGTTCGTGACGATGATGGACAAAGTAGGCGTCCCGGGGTTCGCAGATCCGAAGTACACGACCCCCGACGGCAGGGCCGAGAGCGTCGAAGAGTTGGACGGGATGTTCCAAGGCTGGCTGTCCGGACAGGCCAAGGAAAAGGTCTACCATCTGGCGCAAGCGGAGGGGCTCCCCTTCGGATATCTGGCGACTGCGCCCGATCTTTTGGCCTCGCCGCAGCTTCGTCCGCGGGAGTTTTTCGAGCAGATCGATCACCCCAAGGCCGGCGAGCTGTCGTATCCGGGGGCGCCGTTCGTCATGAGCGGGACACCGTTCGCGTTCGAACGGGCGCCGATGTTCGGCGAACACAACGACGAAGTCCTGGCCCAGTATCGATGATCGGATTCGCATCAATGGCATGGGGGTGGATGGGCGAATGAGCATGCTTCCGTTGGAGGGCGTCCGCGTTCTTGATTTCTCGCACGTTTGGGCCGGCCCGTTCTGCGCGCGACTCCTGGGCGATTTTGGCGCCGAGGTCATCAAGGTCGAGTCGGTCAGCCGCACCGATCCAGAACGTGGTCCCGCCAAGTACGTCCCAGGGGCCAGAATGCGCCTGTATCCGGACGGCGAGCCCGGCGAACGCCCGTACAACCGCGCCGGGCGATTCAACGCGTACAACCGGAACAAACTCGGCCTGACCCTGGACCTGCGATCCGATGACGGGCGCGAGTTGATCAGGGAGTTGGTTGCGGTCGCGGACATCGTGGTCGAGAATTTCAGCGTTGGTGTCATGGGACGGCTGGGGCTGGACTACGAGAGTTGCCGAAAGCTGAGACCGGACATCATCTGCATCTCGCTGCCAGGTTTCGGGAGCAACGGGCCGGAGAAGGGATACGCCGCATATGGGCTGACGCAGGAGGCGATGTCCGGTCTATCGAGCGTCACCGGCTATCCCGGCGAAGTCCCGATCGACACCGGTGTGTTCTACGGCGACCCGACCGGCGGCTTGTTTGGCGCTGCCGCCGTCTCGACCGCGTTGTGGCATCGGATGCAGACCGGCGAAGGCCAGCAGATCGACCTGTCTCAACGGGAAGCGTTCGCGTCCGTCCTGCCCGAGCTCGTCTTCGAGCACACGATGAACGACCGCGTTCTGCCGTCCGCCGGCAACCGGCATCCGGAGTTCGCGCCCCACGGCGTCTACCGATGCAGCGGGGAAGAGGCTTGGATTGCGATAACGGCGACGACCGACGACCAGTTCGCGGCTTTGCGCGCGGTCATGGGCTTGGCCGACGACGAGCGATTCAGCACGATGTCGGACCGCAAGTCGAACGAAGATGCGCTGGACGAGCTGATCCGAGACTGGACCCGGCGCCATGAGCAGCATGATGCGATGCAACTGCTCCAGAAACGGGGCGTCCCCGCCGGCGCCGTGCTGTCCAACCGGCAGATACACGAAGACCCGCACTTTCAGGCGTGTGGCTTCTTCGAGGATGTCACCCACCCCGATGCGGGGACCCATGCTCAGATAGGCATGCCGTGGAAGATGTCGGATACACCGGTGCACATTCGTTTGCCCGCGCCTGGGCTAGGGCAACACAACGACTACGTGCTTGGCGATATCCTCGGGCTTGGCTCGGAATAGCTGCAATCGTTGGCCGAGCGCGACGTCATCGGCACGGAGCCTTTGGGCGCGAGACGGTAGCGGCATCAGGCGTCCGAACCAGCGCCGGGCTTGGCCGTAATGGTCATCAAGTAGATACTTTGTTCATGGGTATACGCCATGATGAGCAGAGCGAAGCATCTGGACCTCAGCAAGCGATCTCGTGTGGCAGGTGACGAGATTCTTCGCGTGCGCGCTCAGAATGGCGAGACAAAGTCGCGCCCATGCGATTTGTTTGTCACCAAGACGGCCAGAGCACAGCGTTCGCGAGTATTAAAGTTTGCGTGTGGCGTCGATCTTCAGACCGAGCCTGGGCCGTGTTCGACTTACACCGCGTACTCCCGCAACGCGTCTTCGTCGAGCTCCACGCCCAGTCCAGGGCTGTCGGAGGCCACGCCGAAGCCCGCTTCAAGCTTTAGAGGGTCTTTCAAGACGTCGCCGACTCGCAGGAGCGGCCCGTTGATGTCCACAGGATAGACATGGTTGCGGATCGCTGTCGCCAGGTGAAGCGATGCGGCGGATTTGATGCCTGAATCGTGGCTGGTGCCCATGGTCCAGCCGATGCCCGCGCACTCGAGCGCTCCGGCGATCTGGGCCGTGCGCCGGATGCCCCAGGTTGTCGGCATGATGTTCACGCATCGGATGCCCGACTTGCCCGCGGCCATGATGCCCGCCAGATCGCTCAAGGATTTCCAACCAGCGTGCACGGAGATGCCCTCGTCCGCTGTCTCGGAGATCTCCTGGTAGTCGTCCCAGTTCGATGGAGACGGATCCTCGAGCAACTCGATCTTGACGCCGTTGGCCTTCATTTCGAGAGTCTGCTTTATGGACGTGGCTTTGTCGTGCCCCATGTTGCTGTCCGGCCTGATGGGAATGTCGCCCGCAATCTCGGCCACGCGGAGCACGCGCTCCAGGTCTCCGGCCACGCCGACCTTCATTTTCAGGACGTTGGTGAATCCCTGCTCGACATGTTCGCGTGCGTCCACGATCTGTTCCTCGAGTGAGCGATATGCGATCGTCCAGGCCAGGGGAACCTTATCACGGAACTTCCCTCCGAGGAGCTGGTATACGGGCGCGCTGAGCGCCTTGCCGACAATGTCGTGTAGGGCGAAGTCGATGCCTGCGAGGATCGTCGACGGGCCGAAAGCGGCTTCGACGTCGGTCAGCAACGCCTCGATCTGAAGCGGGTCCTTGCCCTCGAGCATCGGCGCCAGGCGGGTCGCCACGAGGCCGGGGACGTCGTCGCCTTCGGCCTCGCCGATGCCGATCAAGCCGTCATCGGTGTGCACTTTCAGGATCGTCGTTTCGAGATTGGCCATAGGCTTGCCAGCCTCTTCAGTGTGCCGGTTGCGCCATGGCGAAACGTAAGGTATCGCTATCGCGATGGTTTCGACGGCGGTGATCTTCATCCCAATCTCTCCGTGAGTCGTGCTCTGTCCCGGTCGGTGACTGAAGTATAGGACTGAGCCCGACCACCGCCAATTAGGCGTGATTGTTCGTCCGGAACCACAACGGGGCCACCTCCACCGAGCATCCACCGCCGGTTCGCGTTTCGGATTGGCGTCCTTACGCGTAGCTCGCGGTTACTTCCTGCGCGATCCGGGCCCAGTTCGTGAGCACCGAAGGGTCGCCGCGAACAGTCTCGACGTCGCCCAGGTTGATGTCGATGACGCAGTCGCCGGCGACGTCCATGATCCGCTCTAACGCCGACCGCATCTGCGAGCGCGTGTGCGTGTACAGCACGTCGGCATAGGCGATGTGCGTCTCCAGAACGAAGTCGCGGCCAAGCTGATCGACGGCGGTTTCCAGGTCGGTCCAGGCGGAGATGTGGAAGCGGCGCAGATTCGGAAGCCGGCGGATGATCGACAGCTTCTCCGTAAGGTCTTCGCAGCCGTGGTAGTAGACGCGGTTGTCGCCCAACTCCCGTGCCAACCGGTCGTGGTACGGCTGAAGGAACTCGGCATACATGTCGGGGGACAACCCGGAAAGGCTCTGGGCGCTAACGTACCACCACGAGCTGGTGAGCGACCCCGGATCCTCCGTCGCGTCGAGCTCTTCGTAGTGGATCCGAAAGCCCCAGCTCGCCTCGGGGTCGACGGCGCACGCCGCCTGCCGGTCGCGGTGGTAAGCGATGTACCCTTCGGTCACGAGATTCATCATCTCGTGGATGAATTCCGGCCTGTCGATCACGCCGTAGAGCACCGCCTCGATGCCCATCAGGCTCACGACCGTCTCCGACGGGCTTGCGGCCAGCTCATCGGTGGCCAGCTTGACCGGCAACCGGCCGTCTACGATCTCGGTCGCCCGCTCCAACAGGGCGTTTGTTGCCTGGGCTTCGACTTCATATCGCGGATGATGAAGGCGGGCCATGTCCGCTTCGGTCGTCACCACCGGAGCCACTTTGTACGCCCCGCCGGGGTCGTCGGTGGCGTCCACCCGAAACGGCAATCCCCACAGCCGAGCGTCGCCCTGGCTGCGCGAGCCGTGGGTGCGGGCGTCGGCTCCCAAACCTGGTCCGAAAGCTTTGTGCTGAGATCCGTCCGGGCGCACCGGCGAGACCCACACGGTTGGAAGCAGCACTTCGTCGTCGGGGATGTGATCGTGTTTGTACAGCTTCTGCCGGAGCTGCACTTCGATGTCGCGCTCAAGGGCGTCTTGCGAGACCAACGTGTCCGGCGATATGAGTTCCTGCCAAACCAGGCGGTAGTCCCGGGGCAGATGAACGCACACGGGCGCCTTGGGCGCCTTTTGGAGACGGTTGTGGCGCGTATACATTTCTTTGCGCGCGGCATACCTCGGATCGGCGGCAGCCTGCTCTACGCGCTCGACAAGTTCCTGTATGTGAGGGCGATGCTTCTCGGTAGCCTGGCCCATGGTTGATCTCTCCATGTGGGCGCCATTCTTGCGTCGTCGTTCCCGGCGCGGACGCCGTCATTATACTCATCTCGTCGTGGCAGCGGCGCTAGGCAGCGTTACAGACTGCATCAAGGGGACGAATCGCCCGAGCTGGTCACTCTGCGAGGAGGAGGTTGATGTCGTGACCCACCTTTTCGGGATCCAACGGTTGGGTGAACACCACACGCCGACGTCCCTCCCGATCGATGAGGTAAACAGGGGTGGAGTGACCGACCGGGTAAGGCTCCGTCGACAGTTGGCGCAGCGCGTCCAGCGGCCCGCCCGCCTCGGAGACCGGAGCAAGGTAGTACGCCGCCCAGATCCGCTCAAGCAGTTCGCGGTCGCCGACAAGGAACGTCCAGTCATCCGCGTGATCCCAACGTTCCAAGTATTGACGGGCTTCCTCGACCGTATCGCGTTCGGGATCGACGCTGACGGCCACGATTTCGACTTCGGTAACCGTGTCGCCCAGCGAATCGTAGATGCTGTCGAGCTGGGTTGTGACGATGGGGCACACGTCGGGGCAATTGGTATACATGAACGTCAGGACGACGATCTCGCCGCGGAAGTCTCCTAGACGGACAGGATTCCCGAACTGGTCGTTGAGTCGGAATTCATAGGCGGCAGCGTCATCGTTCAGGACCGTGCCGTTGAAGGTTTCGGCGGATTGTGTAGAGCAACTCACCGATGCCACCAGCCACAGGACGGCGACCAAGATCGCGGCAAGAGTCGGTGACCAGATGCGGAGAGTTATGCTGAGGGACCTCGGATGGAAGGGTATCTCATGATACCGCATTCGGTCTGCAGCGATGCGTTCGGGGTTGGCCGCTCGGCCGGAGAGTCGTACGGCCCTTCGACAAGCTCCCCGATAGATCGGGGCGAACGGGGACGTGTGCCGTCTCTATCGGCCGTCCGAGACCGCTCGATCCAGCAGGTAGGCGACCAACGGGACGCCAACCACGATGGCGGAGCCCAGGATGATGACGCCTGTTTCTTCGAGCTCGGTCTCGTTCAAAATCATGAAGACGACACCCAACCCGCCCGCGAGCGCAATGATGGTCGCGACCGCCATGATCGGGAATAGCAAAGATAGTTTGAAGTTAACGCTCAATTGGATTTGTCCCCTTATCGCAGGCGGCCTGACCCCGCGTGGCGCCGGTCACGGCCGCTGGCGTGTGTTCCGTGTGGATTGGTTTTGGCGTGCTTCCTCTTGGGACCACTTGTAGAACGCGACGATGAGAAGGCACAGGAACAATAACCCGCCTCCCACCTTCATTATGACGGCCCCAATTTGTTGGTCTTCCAGCGGGGTCACATTCCAGATTCGCGGCGCGTTTTCATAGAACTCATACATGGGCTCGGCGGAAAATGCCAATCCGCCAAACACGATGATCTGGGCGATCGTCAATCCGAAGAGGTAGATCATCTGCGCCGGATACGGCATTCGGGGCAGTTCCGGCACCCGACTGACCAACGGCCACCACATCATCGTCGCCGTGCCGGTCATGAGAGCGTGTTCGATGAGGTGAACGGCATGGAGATTGATAGCGCTCTCGTACAAAGCCGGCGCGTGCCAGAGCGAAAACATCAGGTTGAATACGACGAATGCCAGAATCGGTTGGGTCAGGATCCGGGCAAGCCTGTACGCCCACGCGGGCCTGATCAAAGGGCGGATCAGCCAATCCGGCGTGCCTAGGATGAGCAACGGAGGCGCCGCCAACGTCAGCAACACGTGCTGGGTCATATGGGCGCTGAACAGGTATTTTTCGCTTGCCGTATGGATCGGCGAGGCGACGGCCACGAGCAACACGGCCACACCCGTCGAGAACAAGAGCATCTGCCCCGGATCGACGCGATCGGCCAGACGGTATCGCTCCCTGAGGGGCCCGACACCCAACAGGTACGCGACCTGAAGGACGATAATCGCGATCAGAGCGTCGGGATGCCCCTGCCACTGTGCGAGAAGGGATTCCGTCCCGTCCACCAAACTCATGCTCCTGCCTGTTGGCGATGACTACGCTGGTGTGTGGACCGAATTCTTACATCGATGACGAGCATGCGCCCCACATATTCAGCCAAAGAATTCGAACAATCCGATGAGTGCAAAAACCAGAGCTACAGTCAGCGCCACACCTGTCACGAACATCGCCGAGAAGACGGTTCCGTCGTATTTCAGGTGCATGTAGAACATTGCGACGAGCGAGAACTTCACGGCTGAGAGAATGGCGAGCACCGGAATGATTCCGTAGCCCAATTCGGTGATGTAGAATACGCCGACTTCGACGGCGGTTATCACCACGAGCGTCATGGCGACTTTGAAGTACGTCGCCGGCGTTGGGTGCCCGGTGTGGACCGTATTGGACTGCGGTCCTGGCTCCGCCTGTTGCTGGATCATCTGTTTCCTCGATTGCTCGTTTCGGGTTCGGTTGGATCGACCGGCGCCACGGTTGCTAGTTGAAGCCCTCGAATACGCCGAACAGGTAGACGACCGTGAATATCACGATCCACACAACGTCGACGAAGTGCCAGTACAGCGCGGCGAGGTCCACGTCCAGATTGCGCTCCGGCGTCACCCCTCCGGACTTGAACGACAGGAAGAACAGCGTGAGCAGCCAAATCACCCCTCCAGTCACGTGCGCTCCGTGGAAGCCGGTGAGGGTGAAGAACGTGGTGCCGAACAGGTTGGTCTTCGGCGTCAACCCGTGCTGGGCGAAGTCGCGGAATTCGAACGTCTGGAACGCCAGAAACGTCATGCCCATCAGGGCCGTGGACGCGATCCAGATGCGAAATCCCTTGATGTTTCCCCGGGTGAGGCTGGAGTAGGCCAGCACCATGCTCATCGAGCTCATCAAGAGCACGAACGTGCTCACCGATGTGACGGGGATGCTGAACACGTCCTCCGGAAACGGGCCAACGAGGCTCTTGTCTTTGTAGATTAGATACGTGGCAATCAGGGTGCCAAAGAACATGCAGTCCGAGCCAAGGAACGCCCACATCAACAACTTTCGGCTGTTCAAGCCTGTCGACGTGGCCTCGTGTCCTTCCGCGTGGGTGATAGCTGTTGCGTTCGCCAAGTAAAGTCTCCGCTCTTAGTGGTTCGACGACGAGGCAGCGGGTCCCGGATCGTTCACCGGTTCGAATGCCCAGGCATACACGGCGACCGTCGCGATAAGTGCGCCGGCGATCGCAAACACGAATGGGAAGATTACGTCGTTGTAGACGACCCCGTACCCGGCGATCAACAGCCCGATGCTGACGACGATCGGCCAGTATGACGGCTGCGGCAAGTGGATGTCGTGGCCTTCTTCGCCGTCCGCACCCCCGGCGACCGGTACGGGGACGCGCTCGGGACGGCTCTGCTTCTGGGCCCACCAGTCGTCACGGTCTTGTACAATCGGGATGGCGGCGAAGTTGTACTCCGGCGGCGGCGACGGGATCGACCATTCCAGGGTCCTGCCGTCCCAAGGGTCGCCAACGGCGGGTTCACCCTTCCGCCAGTTCCGCGCGATGTTGTGGACGAACATCAAGAATGACAGGGTCAATATAGCCACGCCGATGGTGGAAACCATGTTCCAGAAGTCCCACCCCATGGCAGAATCGTAGGTGTAGATCCGTCTGGGCATCCCGTCCAAGCCCGTGAAATGCATCGGGAAGAAGGTCACGTTCTGACCTATGAACATGAGCCAGAATTGCGCCCGGCCACTTTTCTCGTTGTACATCCGGCCGGTGACCTTTGGGAACCAGTAGTAGATGCCCGCGAAAAGCGCCATCATGGCGCCGCCGAAAAGCACGTAGTGGATGTGGGCAACGATGAAATAGGTGTCTTGCTGCTGGGCGTCCGACGCGGCAATAGAGTGCATGACGCCGCTAATGCCGCCAATCACGAACATCGACACGAATCCGACAGCATACAGCATTGGAGTTTTGAAGCTGATCGAACCTCCCCATAGGGTCGCCAGCCAGTTGAACACCTTGATGCCCGTTGGGACCGCGATCATCATCGTGGTAACGGAGAACACGGAGTTGGTCACCGGTCCGAGGCCAACCGTGAACATGTGATGGCTCCAAACTATCCATCCCATGAAAGCGATTACCACGCCGGCCAGTATCACCGTCGTGTACCCGAACAGGGGTTTGCGCGAGAAGGTCGGGATCACCTCTGAGATGATCCCCATGGCCGGGAGGATAAGGATGTAGACTTCGGGATGGCCGAATACCCAGAACAGGTGCTGCCAGAGAACCGGAGTGGCTCCGGCGGTCACGTTGAAGAAGTTCATTCCGAAGGTACGGTCGAACAGAAGCTCGATCAGCGCCACGGTGATAACCGGGAACGCCAATACAAGGAGTATCGCAGTCAGCAACGTCATCCACGTGAAGAGCGGCATCCGCATCATGGTCATGCCCGGCGCGCGCATGTTCAAGATGGTGACGATGAAGTTGAACGCCGCGGCCAACGACGCAATCCCAAGAATCAACAGACTGATTATCCAGAAGTCGACGCCGTGCGCCGGATTGTACGTGCTGTTGGTCAGGGGGGAGTAGGCGAACCAACCCGTGTTGGGAGCGTTGGCGAGAACCCAACTCATTTTCAGCATCAGGGCGCCTGCCAGAAAGGTCCAGAAGCTGAAGGCGTTCAGTCGGGGGAAGGCAACGTCGCGGGCACCTATTTGCAAGGGGATGATGAAATTGAAAAAGGCGGCGCCAAGCGGCATGATCGCCAGGAAGATCATCGTCGTGCCATGCATGGTGAACAGTTGGTTGAATATCTCGGGCGTGACGATGATCTGATCCGGACGGGCCAACTGCACCCTCATGAGTCCGGCTTCCACACCGCCGCTCAAGAATAGGATAAAGGCCGTCACCCCGTAAAGTATCCCGATTCGCTTGTGGTCTATTGTCGTTATCCAAGACCAAATCCCTGTCGGGTGAACAGGCCTGGGAATCGCGATCGAACGCGTCGTCATTCATTTCCCCTGTCGGCACGGACTCGATGATGTGTCGAAATCCGGTGGTTGTTCGAGATCATTTTCAACTGCTTACTTCAGCCGCGTAAGGTAGATGACCAGGGCCGAGAGTTCAGCCTCGTTCAGCTCTTTCGCGGGGTCGATGTAAACGGCAGCCCGTCTGACCATGAGGTTGCCGGGCTTCGCATCCTCCGGATCCTCGAGCCACGACCGGACATTGGCCTGGAAAAGTGACGCGTTCACCTGGCCCAGGTCGTCTCGGTTGTCGAAAGCGCCTCCGGCCAACAAGCTGCGGCTAGCCAGATGGGCGAGGTTGGGTCCAAACCGACCCATCAGACTTGCGCCGTCCGGTCCGAGGTTCATTACCGGGTTAGTGTCGTGGCAACCGGAGCAGCCGGATGCGCGAAAGACCTCTTTGCCTTCTTGCACCAGCGGATCTGTGTATTCCGGCGGCGGCGTCGATTGCAGCCGCAGCCAGGCGTCGAAGTCAGCTCGCGGCTCAGCGATCAGCGTGAACCTCATGATGGCGTGCGCGACGCCGCAGAACTCGGCGCACTGGCCGCTGTATGTGCCGGCCTGGTCCGCCTGGAGCCACAGTGAGTTGTCGTTATTCGGAACCATGTCCACTTTGCCCGCGATCTTGGGGACCCAGAAGCTGTGGATCACGTCATCCGATGCCAGCCGGACGATCACGGTCTCGCCAACAGGGACGTGCAGCTCGTTGGCGAACACAACCTGCTTTCCAGCATCGTCAGGGTGGGGATACCGGAATTCGAACCACCACTGGTGGCCGATGGCATCGACGACGACGGCGGCTTCATCGGCTGAAACCGGCGGGTTCGTGTTGTCGAAGATGGTCATTATCGTCGGCACGGCAACCGCCGCTAGAATCAAGATCGGGACAGCCGTCCACGCGACTTCCAGCTTGTTGTTGCCGTGAGTCTGCCGGGGGACGTCCTCGTTGTGACGCCGGAATGTGACCGCGGCGTAAATCAGAGCGACTTCAACAGCAACGAATATGAACGCGCCCACGCCAAAAATGATCCAGAACAGGTCGAGTTGCGACTCGGCCACGGGTCCTAGCGGGTCGAATGTCGATTGAGGATGCGAGGGTGTGCACCCAATCATCAACACGCCGAGCGCCGCCAGGAACGAGACACCCAGCCGTTTCATGCGTCTTCTGCCTGCCAAAACCACCATCCCCAAAAACTCCGCAACCAACGTCGACTCTATAAACGCGTTAACAAGCATACTATAGATTGCAACGCTATCAAAGTGATTTCAAGTCGTCAAGTTAATAAATGGGGAATATGTTGAGACCGCCGGAATGTCCGACGGAATCGCTGGCACTGTTCGGTGACCAGACCGCAGGTCTCTCGCGATCAACTGCAATCGTCTAGTCGGATCGCGAACCCGCCAACGATCCGACCTAAAACACCTTTGCCCCAAGAGCGTTTACGAGCGAACGAAGGGCAACCTTGCGAGCACGTTGCGATGGGCGCTCAGCGCTGGCATTCGAGAGTCGGTAAGGCGGCGCTTGTCCGGAGGGTAAGTGCGGTGCAAGTGCGAACGCCGACGACATGTCGGAAGGGGGCGGGCAGTGCGTGGCTGGGTCGATGCGTCGGGAAGGTCAGCTCGGTCCCACCGAGGACGGCGCGTTGTCGGAGGCGCCGCCCTCGGTGAAACTCGACTCAGTGGCCGCGGGTCAAAGCTAGTGCATGATCGCAGCCGGAACGCCCGTCAGTGGACTTGTACCTGCATCGATGTCGGGGCCAACGGACCGTAGGTGAAAGTGATTTCATACGTTCCGGGAGAATCGTAGGTGTAGGTCTCTTCGAAATGCCGCTCGATTTTGGAATCGGACGTCCACATGATGCAACCCGGCATAACCCCCACGCCCATGCCGTCGCCGAACTGCCATTCGATTCCGTGGCAGTAGAGGTCTTTGTTGTTGTCCGGCCCACCGACGACATCGGCGATGATCGTCACCGTCAGCGGTTGGCTCCTGTCGACTTCGTGCCGCAACTTGACCGTGACATCGGTCCCAACCGGCGTCAGTGGAACCGGTTCTCCACGTGGCTGCTCTTTGGTGATTATTACGGTCGCCGTGTAACGTGGACGCTGGCCCGATGCGGAGGGGTCTTCGGGATAGGGATCGAGTTCGAGCGCCTTGATACGGAATGGACCGAAGGTGCCGGCGCCGGCCCCAATTGTCAGTTCAGCCCGCCCGAGGTCTTCTCCCGTTCCCGCGTTCACCAAGCCCATCAGGATCTTTGCCTGTCCCGCCCAGATGCACATGACTGTTCGAGGGCATCTCGAATCTTCCGTGACCTCGACGAACGCGAGGTCCAGATCAGCGTCCTCGATCCAGGTTTTCTGGTCTTCGTTGATGCTAAAGGGCTTGTCCAATAAGGCTGGCGTAAACGATCCCGTGGGCGGCGTCGATCCCGGAACGCCCTGTGTCGTGAATGTCTCGTTCTTGCCGTTGACGTCGACTGTGTGGACCGTTCCTGACGCCAGGTCTGTCCCCAGAGCGATTCGGGTTTCCACGATCCGGTACTGTTCCGTGCACGTTATGTTCTTGTCCGCGGGAATCAGGTTTGTGAGCTTCACGAATATCGAGGCGCCCTCACGATGCATCTCGTAGTCGTCGAACTCGGCGCAACCGTTGGGCAAACCCGATGTGATGACCAGGAAATACTGCACCGGGAACGATTCCGCGACCTCTATCGCGATGTTCTCGATCGGCGCCAAGACGGCTACCTTGTCGGCGTCGGGAGTCGGCGCTGGAGTTTCGTTGGGGGTCTGGCAATCGACCGTTGGGTGCACTCGGCGCATGTCTCCGTTGATCTCAACGTCGTAGACTTTGCAGGGATCGACTTCGCCGTCGATGGGAATGCGCGTCTCCACAGTCCGGTATATTTCGCCGCATGCGGCGCCAAGCTCGACGCTGTTGGTGATTTCGACTGTGATCACGTCGCCGTTCCGGCGAAGGACATGACCGGCGAGCTCGTGACAGGTGTCGGGAAGTCCGGACACGACAACCAGCACGGCTTTGTCCACCCCAATCACTATCTCGACGCTGTCCACGGGCGCGAACTCTTCGGTGGACATCGCCGGCGGGCCGCCCTGGGCAACAAGGTCGATTGTCACGTCGTTGACGTGCACCTTGTATGTGGCGCCGGGCTCGAAGTCGCTGCCGAGAGCGATTTTCGTCTCGACGAAGCCGTACCGCATCGTGCACGCCCTGAGACCTAGGTCACCCGGCTCCAAGTTAGTGACGGTCACCTTGACGGTCTTGCCCTCTCTCGCGACCCGGTGCTCGCCGAACCGGACGCACCCGTTAGGCAAACCTGACGTCACTTCGAGAAAGTACTGCGGCGGGAACGACTCGGCGATGATAACGGTCACGTCCTCGATGGGCGCATCCACCTGCACCATCGGCCTGTTGCCAGTCGGCGGCGGTTGGGCGGGAGTTGACGGCGCGCTCGGCGTCGTTCCGGCTGTGGGCTCGTCCGGCCCGGGGCTCGCCGGCACACTCTCGCAAGCAGCGAACACCGCTATCAGGACGATCGCCAACACAGCCATCGTGAATACTCTTCCGGTCCTCTTTGTCTTCATCGACTTCTCCATGA
>DCWO01000085.1:27922-47362 GCA_002328865.1 Dehalococcoidia bacterium UBA2160
GACTTCTCCATGATGCGCAGTCTTGGATATTGTGCTCTATGGATAAAGACGAAGACCGGACCTGAATTGTTCCCGACCGGTGAATGTGGTTGAACGAACTACTGATCGGACGTGTCGATTACGATTCGGAACAGCTTTCCGCCGATGCGTCCGAGCCTGATCACGGCGTTGTGGTCCACCGGTGTTTCGGAGCCGGCTGAGAGCTGCTGGCCGTTGATCGTCGTGCCGAAAGGCGTCCCCTCGCCACCCGTTCCCGCGTCGACGATCGTGACCCGATTGCCGTCAAAGCGAATGATGGCGTGAAGACGGGAGCAGTCGGTGAACTCGGTCTCGACCATCACACCGCCCGTTCCGGGTCGCCGTCCGATGTTCAATTCGCCCCGAACGATCGGCGTGCGTCGCCCGGCGTTGTCGCCGTTGATGTCCTCGATGTACGGGGCAATCGATTCGTTGGTGTTGCTCGTGTCCAGCATGGCTCCTCACCGTCTGCGCAGCGATTCTCGACCGGCCAGTGTGTTGTTACAAGGAGGATCGGCGTGCACGTATCGCAATAGTCCGTCCAAACGCCCGCGCCTAGATGACCACATGCAGGGCGCATGCGGGCGAGCGTCGTCAGCATATCTCGGGTACGGATCGGAGTCAAAGCGGTGTACTCGGAATTCCCGCGAATACTGGCCAGGCCGAGACACCGTTGGTGCATCTTGCCGGACTGGTCCGTGTTCGAGATCAGGCGTCACGCAAAGCACATGCTGCGCCGCCGATTCCAGGCTGAGCGTGTGCTATTATGAAGCTGGGACAGCGGGCAAATGTTGGACCGGCCGCTCGAAAGTCTTGCACCTCCCGAGGAGGCAGATCATGTCCAAAGGCGCGTTTTGGGTCGGCGGGATAATTCTGGCGATCAGTCTGTTGGTTATCAGCGGCTACGCGACGTACTTCTTTGCCAAAGACGTGCTCGGAGACTCCGAAGTTCCTCTCGCTCTCAGAGTGGCGATTCCAGCGTCCGTCGTGGGCGCCCTGGCGTTGTTGGGGGCTGCGTTCGGGGACAGGCTTCGCGATCGAAAGCACGAAGACCTCGAAGGAGCTGACTATTGATAATCACGACAACCGACGAAATCGAGGACCGGGACGTGACGAAGGTGTTGGGGTTGGTCAGCGGGAGTTCGGTGCGGGCGCGGCACGTGGGCCGGGACATCACGGCGGTGTTCCGCAACATCGTCGGAGGCGACGTGCCCGAGTACACGAGACTCATGGCCGAATCCCGTGAGATCGCACTGGCACGAATGACGGAACGGGCCGAGGGCATGGGCGCCAACGCCGTCGTGGGCATGCGGTTTATGACCGCAATGATCATGAGCGGCGCGGCCGAGATACTGGTCTATGGCACGGCAGTTGTCGTGGAGGATGACGACTGAGGCGGGGAAGTTACCAAACTCCCTGGTAAATCGCGGGGCGACAACGTGGCGCCGGAACCGCTTTGCCAGATGATCGGGCCGCGTCGAGCCAGGCCGTCTTGGCGATCTCAAGTTCTGCCAACGCCTGTTCCGGAGTATCGCCGAACGCCGAACACGACTCCAGATCGGGAATGTCGGCGATGTACCCTTCGTCTTCCTCGCTGTGGAAGATGTTGATGTGGTAGTCCTTCACTTCTCGTTCTCCTAGAAAACGAACTCCGGGCCGGGGATGTACTTGAAGCGTTCGAGGGCGTCTTCGCGGAGGGTGAAGCCGAGGCCGGGCTGCGTTGGGGCGTGGACCGTGCCGTCCTGGATGTCGTAGGGCTCCACGAACAACTCGTTCATCATGGGCATGTAGCCCTGGCTGACCTCCAGGATGTGGCAGTTGGGAGCGGCCATCGCCATGTGGATGCTGGCCGCGAAGAGCACTCCCGATCCCCAGGCGTGAGGCGCGAGACGGATGCCTTTGGCCGAGGCCATGGCGGCGATGCGTCTGATCTCGGTGAAGCCGCCAGCGCGGGCGATGTCGGGTTGGGCTATGTCGACGGCTCGGTGCAGGAACAGGTCCTCGAAGTCGAACCGGGTGAACTCTCGCTCGCCGGTGGCGATGGGGACGGTGGTCGAGCGACGGACCTCGGCGAGTCCCGGATGGTCGTCGGGGGAGATCGGCTCCTCAAACCAGTCGACGTCGAACTCTTCCAGGCGCCGAGCGAGTCTGATGGCCGTGGAGATGTCCAACGAGCCGTGTGCGTCCACCATGAGTTCGACCGACGGGCCGATGCCGCGACGGGCGGCGGCGACTCGTCGGAGGGTGTTCTCGATGGAGAAACCGTCCCGGCCTACGACTCGCATCTTGACGGCCGAGAAGCCTTTGGCGGCGTATCCGCCCAATTCTTGCTCGGCTTCGTCTCCTGGCGCCCACCCGCCGGACGCGTAGCCGCGGATCGAATCCCTGGCAGCGCCGAGGGCTTGAAAGACGGGAATGCCCAGCTTCTTCGCTTTCACATCCCAGATGGCGATGTCCACGCCGGCAATGGCCTCCATCGTCACGCCGCGTCGTCCGTCGCCGGGTTGGGCGTGCCCTCGCTCCAGGGCTGGCTTCCACCGCGAGCCGTTGTACATCTTCTCGTAGAGCCGCTCGGAGAATATCGGATCCTCTCCCAGCAAAACCGGCTCGAGGTCGTGCTCTACCACGCCGCACAGAACGGGCGGACTGCCCAGCGATGAGCCGATGCCGGTCAACCCCTCATCGGTCTCCACCATGACTAGCACGGCGTCGTTCTTTACCTTGGTGCCCAGGTCGGTGCGGTGCTGCCGTTCGGGCGGCACCGGATCGGACATGGGGATGGCGCGGACGGCTGTGATCTTCATCGGGCGTGGCTCCTTGGCGGCAGTTTCGCGATTTCGCGAGTAACATTATCGCATCTATCCGCATTCTACGACGGTTCGTCACTTGAAGTGGGGCTGGCGAAATTGCAACAAAAGCCGAGACAGTCTGAACTTGGCGCCTCGCCCCAGGTCGTTTGGGCCCGCCCACCCGCCCCGAACTCCGTTCGTCCCGATTGCATCGGGACCCGATCCCGCCGAGAAATCCGTTGTAAGCCAGCGTGGGGTTTGATCCATTCGTGTCTCCGATGGATTGGCTCGCCTGCGTGCGAGTTAGCCCGGTTGCGAGACTACGAATCACCTGAAGGATTTTTCGCATGATATAATCCGGCTCAGCATTCCACGGGCGACTAGTTCGAGGTATTTTTGGCCCTGCTATCTTTCCTGACTGGAAACTCCCCCTGGGCCGCTTCATTCCAGCACCGAGACTATCGCTTGCTATGGATGTCCACGGTCGTGCAATCGGTCGGCATGGGCATGGAGTTCGTGGCGCTGGGTTGGCTGGTGCTGGAACTGACCGACTCCGCATTCATGGTGGGGGTGGCATCCGCCGCGCGGATGGCGCCGTTCTTCTTCTTAGGCATCGTATCGGGCGCCGTCGCCGACCGGGTCGAGCGCAGGTTGTTCCTGCGCTGGATCACGCTGGCCGGCTCGATGATCTCAGGCGTCACCGCGATCGTGCTCTTCCGGGGACTGGAGCAGGTGTGGCCAGTTCTCGTGCTTACCTCGGCCATGGGCTGTGTCTGGGCGTTCACGATGACGGTGCGCCAGGCCTACACCTTCGACATCGTCGGGCCGGAGACAGCGTTAAACGGACTGTCGCTGACGGCATTCAGTCAGCGGCTTGGCGGCGTTTTCGGAGCGCTCGCTGGTGGTTTCATCATTGCGAAAATCGGCATCGACGGGCAGTACCTGGTGATCTGCACTGCGTACGCCCTCACGGCCGCGGTCCTGTTGTTCACACGGGAGTCGGGGCAGGCTGCCATCGCCACTCCGGATTCCGTGTGGAGGAACTTCATCGGTTACTTCCATCTTCTGGCCAGCAATCGGACGCTGCTGCTTCTCATGCTTCTGGCCGCGACCACCGAGGTGTTCGGATTCACCCACCAGAGTTTGCTGCCCGTGCTTGCCAAGGACGAACTAGGCATGGGGCCCGAAGGTCTCGGGATCATGGGCGCTTTTCGGCAGGGTGGCGGTATGATAGGCTTGCTCTTCCTGGCCAACCTGAAGGGTTTCAGGCACAAGGGAATGGCGATGTTCGTGCTGGCTGCAGGGTTCGGATTGGGCCAGATGGCATTTTCGCTGGCCGACGACATCACCGTTTTCATCGTGAGCCTCGTCGTGGTGAACGCCTGCGCGTCGGCGGTCGACACGCTGTACAAGACGCTGATGCAATCCAATGTGTCGAACGAGGAACGCGGCAGGGCGATGGGGTCGTGGGTGCTGAGCATAGGCATCGCCCCGGTGGGCCACATCGGCATAGGCGCGATGGCCTCGGCGTTCGGGGCTCCCGGCGCGCTGCTGGTGAACGGCTCAATATTGCTCGGCGTCAGTACTCTAACGGCGTTGGGCATGCCGAAAATGCGGAGGTTGGAGTAACTAGCATATGAACTTGATCTTCGTTAGGCACGGCGAAAGCATGGGCAACGCCGCGCGACGCTGGCAGGGACACGCCGACGCCGCCCTTTCCGACACCGGCCGCGAGCAGGCCCGAAAGCTGCAGGAGCGGTTCGTCTCCCTCGGCTACGAGCCGACACACGTCTATTCCAGTCCACAGAGCCGTGCGTTCGACACGGCGACTATTGCCACCGAGCCGTGGGACCTGCCGATCGCTGCCTGGGACGACCTGATGGAGGTCGACGTGGGCGTGATCTCAGGGTTGACCTGGGACGAGTTCGAGGCGCGATTTCCGGAGACGGCCCGCAATTTCGCCGAAAATCGAAATTGGGACGACATCCCCGGGGCAGAGAGGATGCTGGATCGGAGCATCCGTGCTCGCAGGGCCCTGGAGCGCTTGATTTCGGACCACACCAACGAAGATCGTGTCGTGGCGTTTGCCCATGGCGGCATCATCAGCCACCTGTTCGCCGAGCTCATGGGCAGCAAGCGATTGTGGAGCGTTCACGCGGATAATACCGCCGTGTTCGAGTTCATGGTCGACGTGGACCTCTGGGAAAAGGACGGGCCGGCGCTCGTCACGTCAAATCTGTGGCGGATCATCCGTTTCAACGACACGTCGCACCTTGGCTAAGGGTCCAAAATCAGCTTGACCGGTCCGCGACGGCGAGTGTAAGCTTCTGCATCACACGCGCAGACATCTTCTGCAAAACTGATTCATTCTGGAGCGGCATTGGCCCAAAAACCTGCGATAACTCCTGGGCCCGCTCCGGACCCAACTCCTCCTCAGGCGCCTCAAGGCAAACCGTCTCGGCTCTCGCCCGCCCGATACCCGATGTTCGAGTCGTTCCAGTACCGCGACTTCCGCTGGTTGTGGATGGGCGGCCTTGTCTCGTTTATGGCGATGAACATGCAGATGATCACGCGTGGCTGGCTCGTGCTTCGCTTGCAGGACGACTCTCCGCTCGCTCTCGCCCTGGTAATGCTGTCGTTTGCGGCGCCTCAGACCTTTGTGTCGCTGATCGGCGGAGCGCTGGCCGATCGCCTGCCGAGAAAGTACATGGTCATCGTGAGTCAGTCGGGCAACGCGCTAATGACTCTGCTGCTGGGCATTCTGGATTTCACGGGCGTCATCGAATTTTGGCACGTGCTGCTCATCGGGGTGGGCAACGGCTCGATGATGGCGTTCAACATGCCAAGCCGCGCCGCGATCGTGACCGAGATCGTCCCTGAGCGTTCCTTGGTGAACGCGATCTCGCTCAACAACTCCGGAATGAACCTCACGCGAATCATCGGTCCGGCTCTGGCGGGGTTTCTGATCGTCTTCATCGACACCTCCGGGGTGTTCTTCATCGTGACCGGAATCTACGTTTTTGCGGTATTGTCCATGTTCATGGTCAAAGCGGGGTCGACCGCCGCGAGCAGATCCCGCAAGAGCATCGCCGGGGACATCAAGGCGGGTATCGGGTACGCTTTCTCCGACGCTCGTTTGAAAGGTCTCGTCCTCTTGGCGTTGATATCGACTCTGTTCGGATTCTCGTTCTGGGCGCTGATGCCCGCCTGGGCTCGCGAGGCGCTGAACGTACAATCGGACGGGCTGGGCATGCTCATGATGATCATGGGCGTCGGCGCGTTGGCCGGCACGCTCGGATTGGCTGGAATCAGGAACCTGAAGTTCAAAGGCCGCGTGTTGCTGGCATCATGTTTGATCTGGGGAGTGGCGCTGGCGATATTCTCTCAACTGACCAGTTATGCCGCGGCTGTCCCGTTCCTGCTCGTCATCGGCGTGGTCAGCTCCCTGTTCATGTCGCTCAACATGACCCTCTTGCAGGTGCTTGCCGCTCCCGAGATGCGGGGCCGGATGACGAGCATCAACATGATGACATTCGGCGCCATGCCGCTGAGCTCGTTGCCCTTCGGCGCCGCGGCAGAACGCATCGGCACTCCGGACGCGTTGATGATCAGCGGCATTCTTCTAGGTTCGCTGACGTTGATCTTTGCGCTCTCCAATCGAACGTTCCGCAATATCCAATAGCCGTAGCCGTCGGATGCGCTGCTTGACGCTCGGCCAGATGCGGTGCTAGCCTCGCCTGGTCGCGCCTCGGTCCATTGACATCTAAAGCGGGCGCGAAGGAGAGTGGAACGTGACCGATAACTCCATGCGCGGAAAAGCCCAGACGGTGCTTGGGCCGGTCGATGCCGGCGATCTCGGCCCGACCATGACCCACGAGCACCTGTTCATCGACTTTCGGATCATGTTCAACCCGCCCGCGGACGCCACGATACAAGACAGGGCCATGCAGGCCATCACCTTGGAGAACGTTGGCTGGGTGCGCTACAACCAATACACCAGCCTGGACAACCTGATGGTGCTCGAAGAGGATGTTGCGATCGACGAGGCGCGGCTGTTCAAGCGCGTCGGGGGCGGCACGATCGTCGACGCGACGACGATCGGCATCGGTCGCGATCCGCTGGCGTTGGCCAGAATAGCGCGAGACGTGGGGATCAACATCGTCATGGGCGCCGGATTCTACGTGGACCCGGTCCATCCCGATGACATGGACGACCGCTCCGAAGACGACCTGGCTCGTCAGATCATCGCCGATATCCAGGACGGCGTTGGCGACACGGGCGTCAAGGCGGGGATTATCGGCGAGATCGGGTGCTCGTGGCCGCTGACCGACAACGAACGCAAGGTGCTGCGCGCGGCCTCCATCGCTCAGAAGGAGACCGGCGCCTCGATCCTGATCCACCCCGGACGTGACGAGGGCGCGCCGTCGGAGATCATCGAGGTGCTGGCGGAATCCGGAGCTGACGTCAGCCGCGTGATCATGGGGCACCTGGACCGAACCGTGGCCGACTTCGACAACCTGCGCCGCCTCGCGAGCACGGGCTGCTATCTGGAATGGGATCTGTTCGGCAATGAGTCCTCGTACTACCCGTTGTCAGACATCGACATGCCCAGTGACGCTCAGCGCATGGACACGATCAAGCGGATCATAGAGTCCGAAGGATGCGGCGAGCGTGTGGTGATCGCCCATGACATCTGCACCAAACACCGCCTGGTCAAGTACGGAGGCCACGGGTACGGTCACATCCTGGAGAACATCGTGCCGCGGATGCGTCGGAAGGGTTTCACCGAGGAGCAGGTGCACGCTATCACGGCAGGCAATCCGGCCAGCGTATTGTCGTTTGTCTGATCGGGCGCAGGTTCGATCTCCAGTGTCGTTGGCCTATCTGCCCGAGGCTGGTCACTCGACCCACGGGAGAAGCGTGATGCCGTAGTGGCACGAATAGGCGATGACCAAACCCTTGATGATTTTGCCGACGAAAACGATCGCCATGAATCGCGCAAACGGATATTGGACAGTCCCAGCGGCGACGCCCACGATGTCGAACACAGGGTTGGGTATTGCCGACACGACGAACAGCAACAAACCGCCGCGTTTTTCCATCCAACTTCGGATCTTTGGCCTGAGAGCACGGTAGATCGGGAGTCGCTCGAAGAGGCTGTGGCCGCCGTAGCCCACGGCATAACCCGACCATTCCCCCAGCGACTCTCCCAGGCCCGCCAGCGAACCCAGAACGAAGGGGTCCAGCTTCGTGCTCAATCCGCAGACCGTGAGCATCGCCGGCACGGGCAGAACCAATGAAACGGCGCCCACCCAACTGATCAAGAACACGCCCGGGTATCCAGCGACCTTGGTTGGCGAGACGTAGTCGCGAAGCATCCAGGCAACGACGGCCAGCACCAGCGCGCCGATCAACGCCGCTACGGGCAACCAGCGTTGATGGCGAATCCATAGCCTCGTCAATCCGCCGGGTTCTGTTGAGACCTGCCCGTGCAACTCGTATCGCCTTTCCGGTGCGTCGTGAATCGGCCGATAAGATCGCCAGCGCGGCCAACAACGCCGTAGCCCGACGTGTATGTCGCCCTGCCACTGAGGGATCCGTGCCGAGCGCCAGGATCAAACGGCATTGTCCGTCGATGACTGCGGCGCCACGGCGAAAGCTTCGGACGAGCCGGCGCATATTCTGCTGCCGGGCCGTCAAGCTTACTGAGAATTATACGTCAACGTGAGAGAAAATCCAGCGTTAGGGCGTTGAATTCCTCGGAGCGCTCCATGTGCGGCAAATGGCCGCAACTGCCGAAGACGTGAACGTCGGTCCGCGGGTCGGCCCTTCCCGCACGGTGCGCGTGTTTGGCGGGCAAGATCCGGTCTTCGGCGCCCCATGCGATCAGGACCGGCATTTCGAGCTCGGCCAGTCGCTTGTACAGAATGAACTCGGATTTGACGCCCAGAATGGATACTGTGTTCCTGATCACCTTGAGCGCCGCCCGACGGGCGCCCGGCAAACGATTGGTTCTTTTGAGTTCGGTCAACAGCTCCTGTGTCACGAAGCGTTGGTCGCTGAACGCCTTGCGGAGCATGATGCCGGTGTTGTCCACGAACCGGCTGGTCATCAGTTCGCCCAACACCTTGACGGATGCGAGTCTCAACCCCCAGTCGACTTCTCTGCCAAGAGAGGCGCTTCCGACCAACAACAGGCGTGAAACGATGTCCGGATGTGCCAGGGCCGTCATCAAGGCAAGACCGCCGCCCATGGAGTGGCCTATCAACGCGGGCCGTTCAATCCCCAGCGACTCCAGAAATCCCCTCAGGTAGTAGACCATCGAATCAGGATCGTAAGAGAGATCCGGTTTCTCGGAATCTCCGTGGCCCGGAAGGTCGAGCGCGAAGACCTGATGCCGTTGCGAAAGCGGACCGATGTTGTCCCGCCAAGTGACGACCGACTCACCGAGCCCATGTATCAGAACAACCGGCGATCCGTGGCCAGATACGAGGTAGTGAGTGTTGACGCCCCCAACGGTGACGTATCGAGATTCTCCGGGCAGTGCAGTCATGGCATCAGAATTATATCCGAATTGCGCGGCAACGAAAACGAACATCGGGCGTCGCACTGGGCGACGCCCGATGTTCATCTTATGGACGATTGGGGCGGCCTTGACTGAGTCAATTAGGCAGGCGCCGCCTAGACCGTCGCGGCCGCCAGTTCGACCTCGGCGGTCTCGAATACGAGGCCGTCGTCGCCGGCGTCCACCAGGACGTGGCTGCCGTCGGCGACCTCTCGGGCAAGAATGAGCTTCGACAGCGCGTTCTCGACGTGGCGTTGGATAGCCCGACGCAGCGGCCTTGCGCCGTACACTCGGTCGAAGCCTTCGCTGGCCAGCCAGCCTTTCGCTGCTTCGGTCAACTCGATCGCAACACCGTGCGCGTGGAGCCGCGATGCCACCTCCGCGACCATGAGGCCCACGATCCGGTGGGTCTGCTCTCGAGTGAGCTCGTCGAACACGATGATGTCATCGATGCGGTTCAGGAATTCCGGCCTGAACGCCCGCTTTAGCGCATCCTCAATCGAAGCCCGCAGCTTGTTGGATGCGTCCACCTCGCCGGCGCTCCTCAGGAAGCCCACCGGTTCTTTGTTGGCGCCGGTCGTGCCCAGGTTGGACGTCATGATGACCAGGGTGTTGCGGAAATCCACGGTTCGCCCGTGGCCGTCGGTCAGCCTGCCGTCCTCCAAGATCTGAAGCAGGGCGTTGAAGACGTCGGGGTGAGCTTTCTCGATCTCGTCGAACAGCACCACGCGGAACGGCCTCCTCCGGACGGCCTCGGTAAGCTGACCGCCCTCGTCGTATCCCACGTAGCCAGGCGGCGCTCCGATCAGTCTGGAAACGGTGTGCTTCTCTTGGTACTCGGACATGTCGATACGGACCATGTTCTGCTCGTCGTCAAACAGGTACTCGGCGAGCGCCCGGGCGAGCTCGGTCTTTCCGACGCCCGTGGGTCCCAGGAAGATGAAGCTGCCCATCGGCCGCTTGGGGTCTTTCAGGCCGGACCTGGCCCTGCGCACCGCGTCCGACACGGCGGTGATGGCGGACTCCTGTCCGACGACTCTGGCATGCAGCCGGTCTTCCATGTGGAGGAGTTTGTCCGCCTCACTCTCGAGCAACCTGTCGACCGGGATGCCGGTCCAGATCGCGATCAACTCACCGATGGATTCGGCGTCGATGACCATCTCCACGTCTGAGCGGGAGATCTCGGCCCGCGAGTTTTCGTATTCTTCGGACAACCGTATGCGCTCGCCTCTCAGCTCAGCGGCTTTCTGGTAATCCGCTCGTTGTGAAGCTGCTTCCTCTTCGATCTCCATTCGCCGCAGTCGAGTTTCCTGCTCGCGCATGTCGGGAGGAAGCGAGTGGACGTCCATGCGAAGCTTGGCGGAAGCCTCGTCGATCAGGTCGACGGCCTTGTCCGGCAGCAGGCGGCCGGAGATGTATCGCTGGCTCATGCGGACGGCGGCCTCGACGGCTTCGTCTTCCACGCGCACCTTGTGATGGGCCTCGTATCGAGGTCGAAGGCTCTTGAGCATCTCGATGGCCGTCTCGGCGTCCGGCTCCTCGATCAGGACGGGCTGGAAGCGCCGCTCCAGGGCCGCGTCCTTTTCGATGTAGCGGCGGTACTCTTCTTCTGTTGTGGCGCCCAGGCACTGGAGCTCGCCGCGCGCGAGGGCGGGCTTCATCAGGTTCGAGGCGTCCAGGCCGCCCTCGGCGGCTCCGGCGCCCACAACGTTGTGGATTTCGTCGATGAAGAGGATTATCTCCCCTTTCGCCTGCTTGATCTCGTCCATGACGGCTTTGAGACGCTCCTCGAACTCGCCGCGGAACTTGGACCCGGCCACCAACAACCCCATGTCGAGCGCGAGGACCCTGCGTCCAGCCAACTCCTCCGGCACGTCCTCGGACACGATGGCCTGAGCCAGCCCCTCGGCGATGGCGGTCTTGCCGACACCGGCGCCGCCGATCATGACAGCGTTGTTCTTGGTGCGTCGAATGAGGGTTTGCATCGCGCGTCCGATTTCCATGTCACGGCCGACCACCGGATCCAGCTTGCCGTCCCTGGCCAGCTGAGTCAGGTCGATGCTGTAACGCTCCAGCGACTGGTAATGGCTCTCGGCCCATGGATCGGTCACGCGATGACTTCCGCGGACCTTCTGCAACGCCTGATAGACGCGCTCCGTATCGATTTTCTGTTCGCGCAGGACTTGAGCGACGTCACCCTCGTCCTCCTGGGTCAGGGCGATCAGAAGGTGCTCAGTGCCGATGAACTCGTCGCCGAGGCGGTCCGCCTCTGACTTGGCCCTTCCGAGCACCGCCTCCGCCCTGGGGGTCATGAATATCTGGTTTGTGTCCCGGGCCATTTGAGGTCCTTTTGCAAGCAGCTCGTCCAACCTGGCGCGGACAGCGTCCGGGGACGCGCCAAGTTCGTCGAGAACGGCGATAGGGACGCTGTTTTCTTGCTCCAACAACGCCATCAGCACGTGCTCGGAGTCCCATTGGCCGTGATGATAGCGGCGGACGATCTCCTGGGACCTGCCCAGAGCGTCTTGAGCCTGTTCGGTGAAGTTGTCGGGTCGTAGAACCATGTGTAGCCTCGCGTGAGTTATGCTTTTGGATGACAAGAGTACGACGTGTGATGAAGATCGTGTAAGTCCATAATATCAATAACATTGATACAATTCAACTAAAGGTTCAGACGATCTTGACTTTGGAAATCTGCGGTGACAGACTAGAGCGCAGTTTGATCGGCAGACTTCGGAGAATAGCGTTTGATCATTGACATCCACACCCATACGTTTCCAACCTCGGTCGACAGCATGATCACGGCCGACGAATTGATAGAGGAAGCGAAGCGAATCGGGCTCGACGGCGTTTGTATTACGGACCACGACGGTTTCTGGGACCACAACGAAGTATTCGACCTCTCAAAGCGCCACAACTTTCTGGTATTGCCGGGCTGCGAGGTGACTACCGAGGAAGGTCACCTTCTGGTGTACGGGTTGCGGAATTACATATTCGGGATGCACCGCGCCACGTTCGTGAAAGACCTTGTCGAGGAGGATGGAGGCGCCATGGTGGTGGCGCATCCCTATCGACGGACGTACCGCAAACATGCCGACAGCAGCCCCGCCGCATATTATGAGATGCTGGAAAGGGCTTCGAGGAATCAGGTGTTCTCGATGATCGACGGCGTCGAGGTCCTGAACGGCCGAGGCTCCGAGGAGGAGAACGCCTTTTCCCATGAGATGGCCCGTTGGTTCAAGCTTCCCGGCACCGGCGCCAGCGACGCTCACAAACTCGACGACCTGGGCACATTCGCCACCGAGTTTCACGAAAACATCCGGGATCTGGACGACCTCATCCGCGAAATCAGGGTCGGCAATTTCAGTCCCATCGTGCTCGATGCCACCCGGTCAGGACACAGCCACTAACAAACTGTCGATCGATGAACTACGTCACGTCCAGCCAGATCAAGCCGCGTTTCCTCCGCACCCGGAGGGGTCGTCGGCGCCCGAAGCCCATGACCCCTGATCCGCGCCGCGCTTGGTCCCGTGGGGGAGCTCAGTGACAGCGATACTTCAAGTGAAAGACCTCCACGCCCACTTCAGCACGAAAGAGGGGACGGTCAAGGCTGTAAACGGCGTATCGCTTACCTTGGAAGAGGACAGCGTCCTGGGCCTGGTTGGTGAAAGCGGCTCCGGCAAGACCATGACCGCGTTGTCGATCATGCAACTGCTGCCTTTCCCCGGAAAGATCATTCAGGGCGATATCGTCTACGACGGCCGAAACCTTATCGGCATGGACGTGCGTTCGCTCCGAAAGCTGAGAGGCAATGAGATTTCGCTGATATTCCAGGATGCGGGCTCGGCGCTCAACCCCGTGGTCGCCATCGGCCAGCAGGTCGAAGAGGTCATGCTAGAACATACCCCGGTGACGAAGCGGCAGGCGCGGAACCGTGCCGTAGAGTTGCTGGCCCAGATGGGGATTCCGGACGCCGTGAAGATGCTCGACCGGTATCCCTTCCAACTCAGCGGAGGCATGGCTCAGCGCGTCCTAATGGCAATCGGCATCGCACTGAGGCCGCGCGTGTTGATCGCCGATGAGCCGACGTCCAACCTGGACGTCACCCTGCAAGCGGAGATGCTGCAACGACTGCGGCAGCTCCGCCAGGAGAGTCATACCGCGATCCTACTGATCACGCACGACCTTGGCATCATCGCTCAGATGGCCCAATACGTAGCCGTGATGTACGGCGGATCTATTGTTGAGCACGCTGACACCATAACGCTGTATAAGAGGCCACAGCACCCATACACGTGGGCGTTGTTCCAGGCGCTTCCCAGGGTTGATTCGCCCGACCAATCGCTCCATCCACTGCCTGAAACGCCTCCGACGATGCTGGACCCCCCCGACGAATGTCCATTCCTTCACCGGTGCAACAAGGCCACAAACGAGTGCCGCACGGGTCCGCGCCCTCCCCTGGTCGAGGTGGAGCCGGGGCATTTCCTGGCTTGCTACAACCCGATCGCACAGGTGAGGTGAGGGGCCGACCGCTCGTGGTGCCCCGCGTCGGCGCTGACCGTATCGTCGTTAGAACTCGCCCAAAAGTGTTGAACGGCCCACACGCCTCGAATCCCGATTGCAACGTGACGCCCAGTCCCGCGATCACTCTTCTTGGTCGGATCGACCCTCGCCAGCAAGCTTCCTGCTCAGATTGTCGAGCATGTCGTCGGCCATGGCGTCCAGGTCGAACGACGGGTTCCAGTCCCACTCCTCGCGGGCTGCCGAGTCGTCCAGGGAGTTGGGCCAGGAGTCGGCGATGCCCTGCCGCAATGGGTCGACGTCGTAGTCGATACTGAAATCGGGGAGCCTGCTTGCGATTACCTCGGCCAACTCCGCGGGAGTGAAGCTCACGGCACCGACGTTGAAGTCGGTGTGGTGTCGGAGTCGGGAGGCGTCGGCGCGGGCCAAGTCGATGATCGCCTTGATGCAGTCGGGCATGTACATCATCGGCAGGCGGGTGTCGGGGCGCAGGTAGCACGTGTACCGTCCATCCCGAATCGCGGCGTAGAAGATGGCGACCGCGTAGTCGGTCGTGCCGGCGGTGGGCTCCGTCTTCCAGCTAATTATGCCCGGAAGCCGCAACCCGCGAACGTCCAACCCCAATTTCTCGACGTAGTAGTTCCCCATGAGTTCGCCGAACACCTTCGAGATGCCGTACAGCGTGGTCGGACGCTGAAGCGTCTCGTTTGGGGTATTGTCCGGTGGCGTGTCCGGCCCGAATGCGGCTATCGAGCTCGGGACGATGACTTGGTCGACATCGTTGTCAACCGCGGCCTCAAGCACGTTGTACAGGCCTTCGATGTTGACCGCGTGGGCGCGCTGTCGGTTGGTCTCGGCCAGCGCCGACAGCAGCGAGCTCATGTGATACACGGTCCCGACGTCGTGGTCGCGCACCGCCCTCTGAACGCTCGCGACGTCGGTGACGTCCACGGTGATGGCCGGCCCCGATTCGCGCACGTCATCCGGCATCGGCGTTCGATGCCCCGCGGCGATGACGTTTTCGTCTCCATACAACTGGCGCAGGGCGGGTACCAACTCGGAGCCTATCTGTCCCGCGGCCCCGGTGACCAGTATCTTTCGCATACGGTCGATGTCAGGTCGGGCTCGGCTTCGCCGCGGTGAACTTGACGCTCGCGACCTTGCCTTCAACGAGGGAGAGGTCCGCGGGACTGGGAGGAGGACAGAATTCCTCGCCCGGGCAGCTCGCCAACGCTCTCACTTCATCGTCAGATAGGAGGTGGCGATTGACGGTCTGCACGTCTCGAAAGCCCGTCTCAGACACGATCCGCCAATAATCGGGCTCGGCGATCGCTCCCCCCAGGCACCCGGCCCCGGCCGACTGGAATCGTTCCCGGAGTTCAGGCGCGATCTCTTCCATCAGCGTGATGTCCGATATCGCCAACCGTCCGCCGGGTTTGAGTATTCGATAGGCTTCGTGATAGACGGCGTCCTTATCAGGACAAAGGTTGACGACGCAGTTCGATATGACGACGTCGGCGATGCTGTCCGGAAGTTCGAGTTTGGCGATGTCGCCCACATGGAGTTCGACGCGGTCCGCCAAGCCTTTTTCGGCCACGGCCTGATGGGCCCGCTCGATCATCCGAGACGAAAAATCGATCCCAATCGCTCGACCGTCGGAGCCTGCTCGCTCGACGGCCAGCACCAGATCGATCCCGGCGCCGCACCCGAGGTCCACGACCACTTCGCCGGACTGAATGCCGGCAAAACCGACTGGGGCGCCGCACCCTCTGGACAGATCGAGGGCAATTTGAGGCACGTCGGCGAGGTCTGCCGGGGTGTATAATCCCTGATCGATTGCGTAGCCCGAACCGGGCTGAGCCTGGCTAGCTCAACACGCCTCCCCGTTGCCGCCGCTCTCCGCGAACGCGCCGTACCTGGTCCTGATAGTCTGTTTGATTTCTGCGAGCTTCATCGGCGTCCTCCTGAAGAGTATCCGGACGGCGCAATAGTATCACGAACGTCGCTGGGGCGGTCGCGGAGCCGGATCGCTCGTGTCCCCTATGGCACGTCTGGGGCGTAGTCCGAGCCTATGTAGCCCAGGCGTTCGAGTTCGGTGTACTCGGAGTCGGACATGCCGAGGATCTCTTTGTGGACGTACTCGTTGTCCTCGCCCAGCCGCACGGGGTGCCGACGGAGGTTGTTCGGCGTCTTGGACATGTTGAAGATGAGGCCCGGATACGACCGCGTACCGGTGTCGGGACCGGTGAGTTCCTCAAAGAAACCCCGGTCGTCTAGTTGCGGGCAGGCGTAGGCGTCGGCCTCGTCCTGGACCGGTCCTGCCACAACGCCAACAGCCTGGAGCTTGTGGAATAGTTCGTACCTGTCTTTGTCCTTCGTCCAATCGGTGATGTGAGCGTCCAACTCCGATTGGTTGCGATGTCGGCTCACCTGATCGGCGAACTTGGCGTCGCTCGCCCAGTCCGGATTGCCCATGACGTCGCATAGCGCCTCCCATTCGTCCTGGGCGCCGACGTCGATTGCGATCCACCGGTCTTCGCCCTGACACGGATATGCGTTGTGAGGGGCGTGTGTCGGGTGTCGGTTGGCTTGCGGTTCCGTGATGCGGCGGTTCATGGAGTAGTCCAGCATAAACTCGCCCATATACGGAACGAACCCCTCTGCGAGGGCCATCTCGATCTGCTGGCCTTTTCCGGTGCGCTTTCGCTGTCGCAGGGCGAGCATCACGGCGAAGGCGCCCTGAACGCCCGCTGCGGCGTCTCCGGTGAAGGAGTCGCCGGTCATTGACGGGTCCATGTCCTGGTAGCCGCGGATGTAGTGGTGGCCGGTCATCCCTTCCATATGCGTGCCGAAAGTGCGGTAGTTCTTATAAGGCCCTGTGAGTCCGTAGCCGGGCATCCGCAGCATGATCAACCGCGGATTGATCTCGCGCAGCTCCTCGTAGGTCGCATTGGCGCGCTCGATGGTCTCGGGCACGTTGTTCTCGATGAACACATCGGAGACGGCGATCAGGCGACGGAAGACGTCTTGCCCTTCCGGCGTCATAATGTCCGCGGTCATGCTTAGCTTGTTTCGTCCGTGGCTGTTGAACGACGGAGAGCGATTGAACGGCGTCTCTCCCGGATCCCAGTCAGGAAAGGCGTAAAACATCGAACCCCCGGTGCCCCTCGCCCTGTCGACCTGTTCCTTTGTGACACGGGCCGACTGGCCACGGGTGGAGGGCTGCATTCGATTTCGCGGCTCTACCCGTATTACCTCGGCGCCCCATTCGGCGAGAAGCTGCGTGCAGTGGGGCCCCGCCCACACCACGGTCACGTCGATGACCCGGATCCCCTCAAGGGGAAGTTTCTTGCTCATACTTCGTTCCCACCCATTCAGATAACACCGCTGTTTCGCAGTTCGGTTATATCGTCACTTGATCGCCCCAATTCTGCCAAAACCTGTTCGGTGTGCTGGCCCAGGAGCGGCGCCGGGGAGCGATCGGGCAACTCGGCCCCAGACATCTTGAATGGCCTGCCGGGATAAGTCAGCTCCCCGGCCTCGGAGTGCTCGATGGACTCCCAATACCCGCGCTCGGCGAAGTGAGGGTCGTGGAAGATGTCTTCGACGTTGTTTATCGGTCCGGCAAGCAAGTGATGGTCCTGAGCGGCATTCACGGCTTCGAGCTTGGTGCGTTCAAACAACCACGGAAAGTAGAACTCATCGAATAGGTATGCGGCTTCGGGATCGGAGCGGCCGGCGGGGTTGCTCAAGAGCGGGTGATCCACCAGCTCCGGATGGCCGATCATTTCGCAGATGTCTCGAAACCGTGGTCCGAACCCGAGAATGTTGACGTAGCCGTCGGCGCACGGTTTGGTTCCCGACGCTACTCGGATGCCGGGGTCAGGTCGGGATCCGATGTCGCCGGTGTAGGCGTAAGCGGTGAGCCAGATAACTCGTCTGTCCCTGAAACCGGCCTGGGTTTCATATACGGAAACGTCGACGTGCTGACCCTCGCCGTCGTCCTCGGCTTCGAAGAGCGCCACCATGGAAGCGTAAGCCCCGACAGACCCGGCGTGGATAGCCACGATGTTGCCCGCCAGCTTCAGCGGCTCTCGGTCGGCGTGTCCGGTGATGTTCATTGGGCCGCCCATGGCGTAGGCTACTAGGTCCGATGACTTCAGGTCGCGGTACGGACCCGTCTGGCCGAAGTTGGAGATCGACGTAACCACCACGGCGGGGTTTATGGCTTCGAGTGTCTCGTAACCCAAGCCCAAGCTGTCCATCACACCAGGGCGGAAGTTCTCGACCACGATATCCGAGTTGGCCGCCAGGTCCTTTGCGACTTGTAAGCCCGCCGGGTCCTTGAGATCGAGCGTGATCCCGCGCTTACTCGTGTTCAAGTGCAAGAACATGCCGCTCTTCTCAGGATGCGGTTCGTCGCCGGGGTACGGGCCCATCGTCCGCGCCGGGTCGCCTGCTCCGGGTCGCTCCACTTTGATGACGTCGGCGCCGTAGTCGGCCAGCAACTTCGTGCATTGCGGCCCCGCCACATGGTGGCTCAGGTCCAGAACTCGTACGCCAGCCAACGCGTTGTCGAACATTTTTCGTATTCCCTAACAGTGTCATGGTTCTATCGAAACGATCTGAGGAGCGGTGCGGAGGGTCAGGCGAGAGGTTGAACGGGTTCACTCAAGTTGAGTGGATTGGGGTCCGTCAACTCAACGCCGACGCGGCGTAAGCTATCAGCGTATGCGATGCTCGTCAAGCATCAGAGCGGAAAAAGCGACGCTTTGTTCTTTCTCGGCGCGTCCGAAAGTCGCCCGAATGTTACGCGAGTCTGTGACATTGAACGTCGAAGAACACTGAACGAATGCTCAGAGACCTGTCACTGAAATGTCGGGGTTAGTAGCGGGCGGATCGTGTAATAAACTAGCGGGGTGCTAGCGCTCGGTCTTGACGGTGAGGGTCTCGCCGTTTGTGACCATTTCGACAGACCCGTGCTTCGATGTGACGTAGATGTTGGCCGCCGAGACATAATCGCTCAGTCGCGCCAGAGTCTCAACGTGCGGGTGGTCGAATCGGTTGTCCTCTCCGGCTGATATGACAGCCAGAACAGGCGACACAGCGTTCAGAAAGCGCTCGCTGGATGAACTCCGACTGCCGTGGTGGCCCACCTTCAAGACTTGGCTGCTCGAACGACCGTCGTTGTTTGCGATCAGGGATTCGCCTTCGCGGAACACGTCGCCCGCCAGCAGGAAACCAACCTTGCCATACGCCACCCTCAACACCACGGATGCGTTGTCGATGTCGGAAAGGGTATTGCTTAGCAGCTTCTTCGGAGGACCGAGAACCTCGAGAGTCACGCCGTCGTCGAATGTCACCGTCATGCCCTGCCTCGCCAGCAGCTCGACGGACGATTCGACGCCCACCGCACGACGCCAGTCGGCGTGCTGAGGGGTGTCATGCGCGAACTCTCGCTCGAGCACATGGCGCACTTGGTATCGCCCCAGGATCTCGGTCAAACCCGAGATGTGGTCGCTGTGGGGGTGTGTCAACACGACCAGA
>DCWO01000064.1:0-165 GCA_002328865.1 Dehalococcoidia bacterium UBA2160
GTGCTATCGGGCAGATCTGGAATGGCGGACGGAGCATTCGTCGAAAGGGTTATCTGCGGTATGGTGATCACTGAAGAGGTCGCGGTCTCAGGGAGAGCGGTCCCAGCGGTCTCGCCTGCAGTTGGCACTTCGAACGCAAGCTCGGTTTCCGGCAGCTTTGTGCCG
>DCWO01000064.1:515-1128 GCA_002328865.1 Dehalococcoidia bacterium UBA2160
AAGCGTTGGGATCGTGAAGTACGAATCCGTCTCGGGGATCAAGGTCAGGCTAGGCACCGGATCCAGTAGGACTCCTGGCGTCCAATGGATTTCGTAGGCGATGTTCGAGGTCGCGGTGGCGCCTGTGAATTCGCCGAAAGCGGCGAGACCGGTCCCGGGCAGAGTGCTGCCCGGCAACGTGCTAGGGATGGTTCCGCCGCTGATCGTCGTGATGCCGGTGAACACCACGTTGACCAATAGCGTGTCTTCAGTAGTTGAGGTCAAGCTAGAGATATCGACCAAGCCGCCGGTGGGCTGTACCGGCAGGTCGACGTCCAAAACCTGCGGGCCGGCTTGGTTTACCAGCCGAACGCGTGAGATGGAGGACGTAGCCTCTCCGGCGGGAATCGTGAGTGTCCCGGTGAACACGACGGTTTGCCCCAGCAGATACTGGCTAGCGTCGCTGGTCAACGACACGTGCGCGTTGTCATGGAGGCCTTGTACCGCACCTCGATTCAAGAAAATCGATACCATGATCAGGCCAAAAAGTAAGAACGCAGAGTAGGCTAACGATTTTTTTTCCATCTATCTCCGCCTTGGTGATTGGACTTTCAGTTATCCCGTACCGGGGGCC
>DCWO01000064.1:1554-28786 GCA_002328865.1 Dehalococcoidia bacterium UBA2160
TTCGCAGCCTTACCGTAGGCGATCCGCATCGTGTTCTTCACGGAACTGTCGTCGCATTCGTCGTGGCCGGATTGACGCTCGCTCCCCAACTCAATGGCGCTGTCGGCGCCTCGTCAACAATTGGCGCAATCACGACAAACGGCCAATCCAGTCGCGTCGAATCCGCTGATCGCGAAGGTATCCCTGAAAATCCCGCGACCTGCGGCGTCGCCGTGCCAATCACTAGTCTGGACGGATTTCTACAAATCCGAAACATTGCCTTCCACCTCGGAGTGCAGATAATCGCCAGCCGGAATTTCGCCATCGACGCCGAACGCTCAAACGCTCGTGGATCCGCGATGAGTAGGATAGGATCGGGCAACAAGTCAGTCGTTCCGGTTGAAGCCGAGAACAGGTTCACAACCGGTCCTCTGCGCGCCCGCGGTGTGGTTGAAATCTCTTCATTCCCACTTCAGCGAATCGCTTAGAAGCGACAGAATCACAAGAGATTGACCAGTTTGTTGCGCAGAACAATGCGTACGATCGACAGCACAACCGCGCTGCTCATGATGAAGACGACCGCGGACCAACTCCACGGATATATGACTAGACCGAACGCGGTTCCCGCGGCCGGTGGATACTCAGTGTTTGTGGAGACCATCAGCAGCGTCCCCAGGCCGACGGCGAGTGCGGCCGCAACGTCGGCAACGAACCGTGAATCTTGAGCGGCCGAATCTACAATCGAAACCATCGTCAGAGCGGAAATCAGCGCCCCTGCGATCACCGCGGCGAGGTGTCCGCCGATGACCCTCCTCGGCGTCGACGCGACGCTGTCTGGGAATACGAATATCGTGAACGCCGTCGAAGCGACAGCGACGACAATTGCAGCGCGGAATACCGCGTCTTCGACCAGTAGAACCAGAATCAGCGATACGGTCGCCAATCCGGATTGGAACAAGTAGTTCTTGGGACGCACCCGTATCCGGTGGTCGAAGACATGCCACAACAGCGTTGCCTGGTTGGCGGCAGGGCGGAGACGTCTGGGCATATGGGGATGCGGCGGTCTCAAGCGCTTGCGGCTCCTCACTGCACCCTGAGGATTCGGCTACAGGGATTCATACGATAAAGGCGTCAAAGGCTGGAGTGCAAGGGCAACATGCGCGACGAATCGACGTGTACACTGCGTTGACATTGAGAGCGACCGCCCGTAAAATCGCTGATAGCGTTCGAGCGTAAGTCAAACTGCAATACAACCGCACGACACAAGCCGCTCCGCTTCCCTTCACGAACGACAAGACCGTCGTCGGGTTGCGCCCGCCGGATTCACCGTCGCGAGGATCGATTTGCGAGAGACCTGGGAACCGAAACCTGGCGATAGGGTAATCAGGCATCCTCGCCAAAAGGAACTCGAACCCGTCCAAGTTACGGTCGAGCAACGTAGAGTCCAGTCGCGGGTGGTTGCTTCTCCGCTCATCATCATCTACACGTTCGCCGCTCTGATCGCAATCGGAACGGTCTTGTTGTCACTGCCGTTTACCCACGTTGGCGGCGGCTTCACCCCTTTCGTGGTAGCCCTCTTCACTTCGACCTCGGCCGTCACCGTGACCGGGCTCGTGGTGAGGGACACCGCTGCGTACTGGACCACCGGCGGGCAAGCAATTCTGCTCGCTCTGATGTTCGTCGGCGGACTGGGTTTCATGACGTTGGCCACGTTCTTCTTGATCCTTATCGGGCAGCGAGTGACCTTGACCCAACGACTGCTAATACGCGAAGGGTTGGGCGTTAGGCAATTGGGCGGGTTGGTCGGACTCTCCATGCGGATCGTCGCTTTGGCCGTCGGCATCCAGATAGTTGGGTTCGTCGCTCTTGCGATCAGATTCTGGTTCCTTTACGACCCGGGCGAGGCGCTATGGCAGGCTGCATTTCATGCGGTGTCCGGATTCAACAACGGCGGATTCATAATCTTTAAGGAAGAAGGCGGCACTGCCGCGTTCAAGTCGGACGGTGCCGTGATCGGCGTCATCATGGTGTTAACGATTCTCGGAGGCCTCAGCTACGCGGTTATGGTCGACGTGGCCAAGAATCGAAAATTCACACTGCTGGGTCTCAACACAAAACTTGTGCTGATCATGACGCCCTTGCTGCTGGTCCTGGGCATGGGACTGTTCCTGGCGTTCGAATATCAGAATGCTGGAACTTTGGGAGATCTGTCGGTCGGCGAAAAACTCACGTCAGCGTTGTTCGAGTCGGTCAATACCAGATCCGGTGGCTTCAGCGTGGTCGACTATACCGCCACGAAGCAGCACACGAATTTCATCATGACCAGTTTCATGTTCGTCGGCGGAGCGTCGGCCTCCGTTGCCGGCGGAATCAAAATCAACACCGCGGCTGTCGTGTTGGTGGCGGTGCTGTCCACGATTCGCGGACGGGCGCACGCTTCGGCATTCGGCAGAGAGATCGCCGAAGAGCAGGTTCGGCGAGCGCTGGGCGTTGGCGCGATCTCGACCGTAATCGTATTCGTGATCGTTCTGTCGTTGGTGTTCACGAACAGCGAGTTCGATTTCCTCAGCCTGTTGTTCGATGCTGTGTCAGCCTTCGGAACCGTGGGTTTGAGCACCGGAATCACGGAGAAGCTGTCGACGTCAGGGCAGTTCGTTCTCGTTGTCGCGATGTTCGTCGGCCGAATTGGGCCGTTCGCTCTCGGTTTGGCGTTGACACAACGCACGGAAGGGGACCGGTTACGGTTCGCTCAAGAACGCGTTACAATAGGTTGACCAAAATGGAGTGCAGCAGCCAGGATCAAGTGAATCAAAGATGAAAAGACAGATCGCAGTTATGGGCTTGGGCAGGTTTGGTTCTTCGGTTGCCAGGTCTCTTTACAACCTCGGTCACGACGTGCTTGCCATCGACAAGGACGAGACTCGAGTCCAAGGAATCATGGGCCAGGCGACTCACGCGCTGACCGGAGACTGCACCAACGACGCGGTGCTCAAGGAATTGGGCATCTCCGATTATCACGCCGCTGTCGTCGCGATCGGTTCCGACGTCGTGTCGTCGATCATGGCTTCGGTGCTTTTGAAGACGATGGGCGTTCCGTACGTCGTGTCGAGAGCGCACAACGAACTCCACGGCAACACGCTTGAGCGAATCGGCGTCGACAAAGTCGTCCATGCCGAAGAGGAGATGGGAAACCGTCTGGCTCACAGCATGTTCAACCCCAACGTTGAAGAGTACCTCGAAATTACTCCTAACTTCGGGATCAGCAAGCTCAAGATTCCGCCTAAGTTCGTGAACATGAGCCTCAAAGAGCTGGGATTCTCGAGCCCGAGGAACAAATACGGACTTGTGGTCTTGGCCATACGAAGAGGCAAAGACATCACGTTGAATCCCGACACCGATGATCGACTCCGCGCCGGCGACTGGCTTGTGTTGGCCGGTCGCGACGACATGCTCGACCGCCTGGAAGCGATCGCCGAAGACATCTCCCCGGTCGGCGCCAGGCTCTAGCGACTCGCTAATCGCCTGATCGGTTCTCCGCAATCGTCCGAAACGAGATCAATCCGATTGGAACGGTGAAGGATTGAAGGTAGGTTCTGTATTGGTCCCCGTAACGGGTGACCCGAACGACGAAGACATGGTTCGTCTGGCTTGTGAATTGCTCGAATCCAGCCGTAGCCGAGTTCACATCCTTTACGTGATCGAAGTCGAACGAAGCGTCCCGGTCGATTCTGAAGTCGCTCCGGAGGCTGCCAAGGGCGAACAGGTCCTGAAGGATATGGAGCAGGTCGCGCGGAACTACAAATGCCAGATGGTTGCTGAGCTCGTGCAAGCCCGCACCGCGGGCGCCGCCGTGGTGCACCAAGCCGTGGACAAAGGCGTCGAGGCAATCGTACTGGGCACGTCACACCTCGAAAGATTCGGAGCCTATGCTCTGACCGAGCCCATCCCCTACATCCTGAAGAACGCTCCATGCCGCGTGCTGATTTCACGGTCGGCCCCGGTTAAGGTGCAAGCCGGTCGCCCGTAGGGCGGTCGGAGTAGTCCACCAACGGTATTCGAGACGTGATCGCGCGCCAAGAAATGAGCAGACCCGGCCTTCGACTGGTCATTGTCGTCGGCTGCGGTCGCACCGGTGCCGCGATCGCCGCGACCATGTCCGAGACCGACTCCACGGTCCATATCCTCGATATCGATGCAACCGCATTTGACCTGCTGCCTGTCGGACTTGTCGATCAAGGGCATATCGTCCCGATTCTCGGAGACGGCACGTTGGAGCGAGATCTGCGGCGAGCGTCGACCCAAGATGCAGACGTCTTCATTGCTGTTTCCGGCAAAGACACAGCTAACGCTCTGTCGGCCCAGATAGCGCACCACATATTACGGGTCCCCAAAGTGATCTGTCGGCTGGGCGACCCAGTCATGAAAGAGATGTACGAGGGACTTGGGCTCGCGACCGTGAGCCCAACCGGCCTTGTGACCGACCTGATTATCGATGCGACCGACGGGTAGGTGAGATGTACATTCTGATTGTAGGCGCCGGCCGAGTTGGCGCTGCCGTGGCACGACAGCTTCTGATGGCCGAGCACGAGATAACAGTGATCGACAATGATCCCGAGCGGTGCATGGTCATTGAGGAGGAGTTCGGCGGCGTAGTCGTCCTCGGCGAAGGCGCCGAGGCGGCAATTCTTGGCCGGGCCGGCGCGAACCGAGCCAACGTTTTCATTGCGACTACTCGCCGTGACGACGATAACTTGGTCGCGTGCCAACTGGCCAAACACTGGTTCGGCGCAACCCGAGTCGTCGCCTTGGTCAACGTTCCGGAGCACGTGGAGCTGTTCAACCGATTGGGAATCGATGTCTCGGTGAACACCGCGCAACTCCTCGTGGACAAAATCGAAGACAGCCTCAGCACGATGCTGACCGAAGAAGTCGGAGGCTTTTGATGGCGGATCGGCTCGCATTTCTCGGACCGGCGGGCTCGTACTGCGAGCAGGCCGCGATCGCCTACGGGCCGAACGCCGAGTTAGTTCCGTTTACGGGAATCCCGGCTGTCGTGGCATCCGTCGACCAGGGTTTGGCGGAAGAAGCCGTCGTGCCGATCGAGAACAGCCTGGAGGGAGGAGTCACCTTCACGCTCGATCTGTTGATTCACCAGACCGATTTGAAGATCAAGCACGAGGTGGTGGTGCCAATCGAGCATTGCCTGCTGGTCGACGGCGACCTGAACGCCGGAGACATCGAAGCCGTGTACTCGCATCCGCAGGGGCTTGCTCAGTGCCGCGCGTATCTGACCCGAAACATGCCCGACGCTGCTCACGTGGCTTCGCTTAGCACTTCCGGCGCCGTCGAGGACATGCGGAACAGCTCAGTGCCCGCCGCCGCCATCTCCAGCCTGCGAGCCGCCCAGCTATACGACGCTCGGATCTTGGAGCGAGGGATCGAAGACGAGCACAACAACCAGACACGGTTCGTCGTTCTCGCGCGAGAAGACCAGTCTCGGACCGGCACTGACAAGACCTCGATCTGCTTCGATTTCAGGAGCGACGCCCCGGGAATGCTGCACGCGGCCTTGGGCGAATTGGCTAGACGCGACATCAACCTGGTGAAGATAGAGTCGCGGCCTGACAGACGCAGCCTGGGCCGGTATGTGTTCCTCATCGACATGGAGGGCCATCGAACCGACCCCGAAGTCGCGGACGCTCTGGGTGCTTTGGAGTCCGCAGCTTCGATGTTCAAGGTGCTGGGTTCGTACCCGATGTCCGTAAACTCCGCCGTCAAGTAACGGGGCCACAACTCGTCATCGCGTAAGCGAAGCGCGGTCGGACCCCCCATCCGCTGATCCCGTCACACGCGGTGGGCGTCCGATCCGGTGCGATTGCAAGGCGTTCCGTCGAGCGCCGCTTTACACCTACTGATCCGCACTGTCCTTTTTAACCGAGGCATATGTCGCGGTTCGTGAGGATCATCGCGTGTTTCCATTGTCGTCGAATTCCAGCGAAACGCATCACGTCCGACGATTCCCTGCACAATTTGAATTGACGAGCCATCAATGCATGAGAAATGTTGATGCGTGGACATCCCAAGTAATGGCGATGATCACGGGCGAATACCTGGGCTTCACGTTGAAATGGCGGTATGATCGGCAGCGAACATAGGCTTGACCACCGGCAACCGGCCCTCGCTAGCCATGCCGCCCGCGTTGCGGTAGCCGACAGTGTGATCCGCGTGCAGACGCCGATGAAAAACGCGGTGACCTGATGCGCATGTGCAATTGCCCAGAACAGAGGTGCTCAGATGATCTCTCGAACCCGGCTCGTGTTGATCGCGGTCTCTGCCGTTACGATAGCATCCCTTCTTTGGCTGCTGCCGGTATTCGCGGTGACCGGGAGTGTGAAGTTCATCGATCCGACTGATTCAACGAAAGACCTCACTTGGGCTCGGCAGGGCGGTCAGGTTGGTCTCGAAGTCACGGACTCCGATCTGAACGTAGCTGTCAAGCGAGTGCTGCTGCCGGTCGACATGACCACCAACGCTGCCACAGCTGCCACCACCAACGGGCTAGCGACCTTCACGCTGAGCACAACCACCACTGCCTCGGCAACCGCGACCACATCTTTGACGACGGTTGCCACTGGCGACACCGTTTTGATCGGAATTAACACAAACGGCGTCATGCTCGGTACGGAGACGGTCAGGAGAGTGTTGTCCATTAACATGACCACCGGCGTCGTGACCTTGAACAAACCGCTCAACGCGACGAACGCCGCTGCGGGGATATTCAAAGTGAACGTGGGGGGCATCCCGCTCGCTTCAGCGGACAATTGCCCCACGTGCGGGGCGGCTCAACAGGTTTTAGGCACGACGTTCTCGAACATCGGCAACAACATCTTCACGTTGGCATCGGTTCCCGTGGTAGACCAAGGCGGATCCGGAACTGCGATGAGCGTAGCGAACCGCTTCGCCACCGCCAATGCGGACACCGCGATAAACGTCAACGACCTGTACCTCGCCACCGCGGCTGGCGCGGCTGCAACTGGCGTCAACATGCAGTTGGTGCAAACCAGCGGCATGGTAAACATCGGCATCACCGGCGCCACCAGCACGTTCTACGCGCTCTACTGGGGCTCGGCGGCGAATGACACGGGTGCAACAGTGAAGGTAACGTCGCAGTCCGACCCTGCCGGGATCACGGTGGTTTTGACCGAGTCAGGTCCGATTACCGGAATATTCCGGCTCAACATCGTCGCGACCTCCAGCGCCTCCGACGCAACGACGAATCCGCCGCAATTACAGGTCGCCCGCAACGACCAGATCAAGCTCTGGTACTCGGACGCTAGCCCTTCCGCGACGATCAGCACGACCCTCACGGTTGAGTCGACGAGTCCAGTCTTCTCAAACCTGACGCCCGCTCACGGCGCTGCGGGGCAGTCAGCGAGGCCTGTAATGGGAGGTGACGTGACCGACGCCGACTGGGCGTCTCGCAGAGCACTATTAGGGCGATCTTCGCGATCGACAACGACGGCGACGGGGTAATCGACAACTCTTTGCCTCCGGAAGTAGTGGATATCAACTCAGTCGGAGACATCTCGACCATAACGAGCGGATACAGCGCTGAGCAGCGACTGCCGGCGAGCATGGCCCCGTCCTCCAATGCGACGATCTACTGGTGGTTAAAAGCCACCGACGTGGCCGGCAATGTTGGCGTGTCCGACAGACAACCCACCGTCTCCGGCTTCGCAGACCCCTGCGACAGCGACGCGTTCGTTGCCTTCGGCTCGACGTTGGCCGGCAAGAACATTGTCTCGCCTGCGGCTGTAGCAGGGTGCCAGCCCTTCGCCGTACTCGCTGACTTCTCCGCCCCCGGGTTGACCTTCGCGATTACAGGGTCCTGGTGGGACGGCACAAAGACTACGACAGACAAAACGGAGATGGACGTTGCCAAGGCGAGCAACACAAGCGTCAGAGTGGATTTCGACGAAGACTTAGATGGCACAAGTGTCCATGCTTCGGATTTTGACGTGGCTGGTTCGGCGCCCCTTGCCGTTGCTTGGCACTCCGGCCGCAAGCAGAGCGTGTTCCTGACGGTGCCCGCACTCGCGTCCAACGCTCGGCCCCAGATCGATCTGGTGGCCGAGGTGAGGGATGCGGCCGGCAATCCGGCCACAACAGGCACTATCAGTGTATCCACGGATGGGATCGCACCGACGCTGAATGTAACGGTTACCGGCACAGCGGCGTCGCGCCCTGTCACCACGGGGTTGGTCACGATTACGATCGTCGCTGACGAGGATGTCGGGCAGCCAATGGTTCAAGTCAACAAAGTTCTCGACGCGTCAGCGACGACTTCGGCGCTGGCAACACCAACGATGGTTGCAGGCGCACAAATCGATCCGCGGACCTACGAGGCCACCTACACCGGCGTCAGCGCGGGCTTGTACAACGTATATGCGACCGCAAAGGACACGACCGCGGCCAACCAGCGTACGATTGGCGTGAACACGGGTCCCATCGACGTCACTTCGAACTCGGACGATGCGCTGTTCGAAGTTGACACGGATTTGACCACTCCGATTCTTGGTCTCGCGAACCCAAACGATCCATCCGGCTACCTCATCGTGAATTTCCAACACGAGGGCAGCGAATACGGGCTCGACGCCAATGGCGCTGCCAGCACGGACCCGTCAGCGGTGACAACCAGCTACGACACCCACGCCACCACGACGATTCTTGCCGCCGCGCTTGACGCCGTGGACATCCTGGGATCGCTTACCACCAGCGACGAGATCCTTTACCGGCACTTGCCGTCCGGCTTGACGACCGGCGCCCACACCGTGGAGGTCACGGCTCGGGACTCGGCCGGCAATCAGAAGCAGTTTTCCGAGACGTTCACCGTGACAAACCTCACGCCGGTTGTTGACGCAGGTCCGGATCTGGCTGTAAACGAGGGTTCGGCGCTGATATTTAGTCAAACCTCGTACACCGATGCCAACGAGCCTGACACCCACACCGCCGTTGTGGACTGGGGAGACGGGGCCACATCGACTGCCACGGTCAACAAGTCGGGCGCCGCCGGGACTCTGTCAGCCTCGCATGTTTACGTTGACGACGAAGGCAGTCCGTTCACAGTTACGGTCACCGTCACCGACAACGTGAACGTGTCCGGCACCGACTCATTCCTGGTGACCGTCAACAATCTCAATCCGACAGTCAATGCGGGAGGCGACCAGCAAGTCGCCACCGGCACGCCGGTGACCCTGGCGCCCGCAACGTTCGGAGACGTGGGAGTCCAGGACACTCACTCGGCCGTGATAGTCTGGGGAGACGGCACGCACGACGCCGGCACGATAAACCAGAACAATCAGACAATCGCCGCATCCCACACGTATGCTGCCAACGGGCAGTTCCCGGTTACGGTCATCGCGATAGACGATGACGGCGGCTACGCCGTGGACACTTTCACCGCCACCGTGGGCTCCGGCAACTCGATCCCGACGGTGGCAATCGGAACCGTGACGATGCTCATCATCATTGCGGTCGCACTGGGCGTTATGCTTGCGGTAAGGCTCCGCCGAAAGACTGCGGCCATGGGCATGCGACCCGTGTAACGCTCACGCTCACGACCGGTGAATCTGCGCATGTCGTCATACAGCCTACGGGCAGATCGCTCGCGCGAACCGGGGAAGATTCGGGCCAGAGGCGACGCCAAGCTCGTCGTGTCGAGTGCTTGGCCGTCGAAAACAACGGAGCCGCTCGATCTTCCTCTCGTCGTGTGCGGAAAACTGATCGTGCGGCTCCGTCTTCATGACTCGATTGTCGAAGAGGTCGAGCTCTAAGCCTTGGGCTCCTCTTCCGTGGCGTCCTGTTGTTCGGCCGTTGGCTCGTCGACTGCTTGTTCGGCGGCTGCCTGCGCTTCGTCAGCCTGGTCTTCGACTGCCGCTTCGTCGGCCTCGGCGCCGTTGACGTCGGTGTCGTCGACGCCGCGCCCAGTGCGGGCCATGACGTTCCCGATGGCCGCGTCAATGGGCGCTCGGGCTGCGTCGACTGCGCCGGCGCCGCGCTCACGGACCGTCTCCAACGCGGGGCTGACCCGGTCTGAAACCGTTTCGAATGCAGGGCCCATTCGATATCGAAGTCCCGCGGCAGCTTCGTCCGCGCGTGACCGCAGCAGTTCGCTCCGGTCCCAGATGTCCGCACGCGTCTCGGAGCCAGCCTTGGGCGCCAGGAGCAGGCCTATTAGCGCTCCGATTATTCCGCCTATGAAGAGACCTACCGCGAAGGATCCGCTGCCATTGTCGTTATTGGCCACCGTCTTTATCTCCTTTGCGTTTCCGCCCACCGACCATTCCGACCAGGAAACCTACAGCGCGGGCTGCCATTCGCATCCCGCGCGGGTTGGATGTAGCCGGCTGTATGACCTTCTCCGATACCGCTTCGAACATTTCCTCCGCTTTGTGAACGGTGCGACTCGCCGCGCTCAACAAGCCCAAGATCTTGCGGATTACGATAAGAAATGTGATCAAGGCCACCGCTAACAGCAGGAGTAGCACGATGTCTCGGACAAGACCGACTACAATGGCTACGTCTGTGACAGAATCCAAGTCTTCCTCCGAGTATGTGGCAGCCCCGAACCCATCCTAGCATGGGGGTGTGGCCGCCGCAATGCTCAATCGGGCAGTCGATGAATCAGTACAATGCGCGGGCAATAATTAGGGGGCGCGTGGATGTCACGCCCCCTCTGGCTTCGCATGGTGGTTGCCCGGCAGGTTGTCAGCACCCCGGGGCGTTCGAGATTCGATTAGGGCTGGATAAGCATTCGCATTGCGCCGGTTGGGTCTTTGCGCTGAGTGAGGATCTTGTGTTCGCCGCTCTCCGCCCACACGATGATGTCATACGTGTTGAGCACGTCGGGAATGATCACCTCGATGAACGAATCCGCGTCGAGGTCTATCTGGGAACTCAGTGCGGCGAGGATTCCGGCGCAAGTCTTGCCGGTGCCGTCGATTACGACCCATCCGTCGGTTTTGGCGCCGCCGTTGACGCCTCCGATCTTGGGCACGCTGTCGGACGTCGGTCGGACGTCGATCTCACCGGTCTCTCTCAACAGGACCTGTCGCTTGAATTCGGCGACCGCGTCCCTGTGTACGCCCGACTTTCTATCGCCCGCCTGGCATACGGCGCCGCGGACGCCGACGATGTCGGGATTGATCCGAGCCAGCTCGTCCAGGTCTTCCAGTCGGACGTGACCTGAAAGGGCAGTGCTCATCCCGAGCTTCTTTCCTTCCAGCACCATGGCCCGAAGGTCAGGCTCATCGAGAAAGTCGAACAGGTTTCTGCCGTCTTTCGTGAGTGTGTCGATCAGGAATCCGTCGCACTTGCCGTCGCGTGCCATGTCCACCGTGTGCTTGGCGTCGAGGCCGTCGTAGAGGGGGTTGTCCGCGAACAGCGAACCGATCAGCTTGGTCTCGAAACCTTCGAGCGCTTCTCGGCACGCGAGAAGGGTCTCCACGGCAGCGTCGTACTCCGTGTTCATAAAGCCCACCTTCACCGACGTCGCGTCGATGACGCCGGCGGCGTATGCCGCCATGGCAACGGTGCCGACCTGGTTCGGAACGACCCCAAGTGTCACCGAGGCATGTCGATCCATCGGGATCGCTTCTCGGACGGCCTTGACCGTCAGAGGATGCGCGGACCCCACCAGGGCTTCCTGCAGGTTCTTCACGTCAACTATGTCCGCTCCGCCGTGGAGGGCTTCAAATGCCTCTTCCAGGTTCTGGACGCTTACCATCAGAATCATTTCAGTTCACCTGCCCATCGATCTGCTGTCTGGCCGCCGATACGTCCTGCTTAAGCAGGGCCTTTTCGTCGTCTGATAGGTCGGCAAGGGGAGCCCGGACGTGACCATGAGTCAAACCCATCAACTCTCCCCAGTACTTGCACATGGAAGCCGGCAGAGCTCCGCCGAACTTCTTCACGGTGTATTGCCACCATTTGTCCGACACATCCTTCATCGGCTTGATGTGTGAGTCGTAGAAATCCTTGTCCAGGTCACCGCGCATGGCCTTGTCGATGAATTGCACGTAGTAGTTCTGCTCCGGCGTGTCAAAGCGCCAATCGGACGTATTCGCGAACATCACCTGCTGCTCGAAGCCCAACTCCTGCCCTTTGAACAGGATCCACTCGTCAGGTGTGCTTATGATCGCGTTCCGACCGACCAACTGGTGAGTCTCGATTGAGAGCTCCGGATTGAAGCTCGCCTCCTTGACCCCCACCACGTTTTGAATTGAACAGATTTGTTCCAAGCCTTGAGCGCTCATGACGATGCCGAATTGCGGTGAGTTGTAGTACATGATTGCCATCGGGCTGGCGTCGGCCAAGGTTCGGACCCAGTCGATCACCTGCTGCTCGGTGTTGGTGACGAAGTAGGGCGCCGCGAGAATCAACAGATCGAATCCGACGTTCTCGGCGTGATGGGCCAGGTCGATCATGGACTTAGCGGAGGTGTGCGTTACGTGCGCTCCGATGGGCCAGTCTCCGCCGGCTGCGTCGGCCACGGTGTCGTACACGCGGAGACGCTCTTCATGAGTCAGGCTCCAGAACTCGCCCATGCCCCATGTGCAGCCTCCGCCCTGGGTGCCGAGCGATCTGACCCGGGCGACGTTTTGCCTGAGACCGTCTTCGTCTAACTCGTCGTCGTCCGTGAACGGGGTCATCAGCGTAGTCCACTGGCCGCGCAGATTTTCCCGCGCCCAGTCCTTGGCCTCGCTCTTTGTGTATTCAGCCATTCTGCATCTCCTCGGCTGTTTGGGACAGTCAGATAGGTGTACGTGTGCTCTCAAATGCCGCCGTAGGCGCGATAATGTTAGCCATGCCCCGATTCCGTGTCAACATCGATGATTGGGGCGAGTCGTGAGGTTTACGTGACATGCCGCGGCGCAAGGGTCCAGCGAGGCGATCAGGGTGTCGGGTCTCCGCCATTCAGCGGTCTTCCTCCTCCCCTAAACCGAACAGCAAACGAGCAGCGTCGAGTTGGGTGGTGGTGGCTTTGTGTTTCAGGAACATCGTAGGGTCGTGCATAAGACGGTTGACGATCGAGCGTGTCATCGCCTCCAGCACTTCCAGATCGTCTTCAGGCAGCGCGGCCAATCGCTTCATAGCCCGCTCGAGCTCGTGGCGTCGAATATCTTCGGCCTGCGATCTAAGCGCCCGAATCATCGAATCGGAATCCAGCGAATCCCACCAACGCGCGAACCTGCCCAACTCGTCCTCGACTATCCCCTCGGCCGCACGGGCCTCCCTCTTTCGGTCGCGCAGGTTCTCTTCCGCGATAGAGGAGAGATCGTCGATGTTGAAAAGCCGGACGTTCGGCAACTGGGCCACAGCGGGCTCAACGTCTCGCGGGACGGCGAGGTCGAACAAGAACAACTTGCCGCCTGACCCGTTCGAAGCTTTCAGCGCCTGCGACACCGCGGAAGCCGACAGCACGTACTCGGGGGCGTCGGTAGCCGAGATGACGATGTCAACCTGCCTGAGAACATCTGAGATCTCGTCGAAAGGCACGGCCGTTCCGGACAACTCCGCAGCCAGATCCTGACTGCGCGCCAGGGTGCGGTTCGCGATCAGGAGATTACGCACGCCCGAGGCGCCTAGAGCGACTGCGGCGAGCCTCCCGGCGTCTCCGGCCCCGATGAGCAGAACTCGCCGGCCTTCTAGACTGCCCAGTTCACCTTTGGCGAGCCTGACGCCGGCGTAGCTGATCGAGAGGGGATTTCGGCTGATCTCGGTCTCTTCCCGAACTCGGCGTCCGGATTTTACTGCCGCGTGAAACAAGCCGTTCAGTGGCGCGCCGACGCAATCGGCGTTCGACGCGGTCGCAAGCGCGTCGCGGACTTGTCCCAGTATCTGCGGTTCGCCGATTATCATCGAATCGAGCCCGCTCGCAACCCGAAACAGGTGTTGAACCGCGTCCTCGTCCACGATGGTGTTGAGGTGGGGATCGATTGTGTCACGGGACAGGCCGTGGAATTCAGCTACGTACCGAGCGATATGCTCAGCCGCTGCATCGGGATTCTCGGCTGTTGCGTACACTTCCGTGCGATTGCAAGTGGAAAGTATGACCGCCTCACCCACCCGGCGCTGGAGGCCCGGCAGTGCGAGGGACGTCTGTTGTTTGGAAAATGAAACCACCTCGCGCACTTCGAGCGGGGCGGTCTTGTGATCGACTCCGACGAGAAGGATTCTCAATATTGATCTCAGCAGATTACGATAGCCGTCTAGCCTTGCGTCACCGCCTTGATCTGGGTTCGGAGGCAACGAGTGCAGATATTGACTTTCCGTGGCGCGCCGTCAACATATATAGTGGCGCGGTGAACGTTGGCGAACCACCTGGTGCGCGTGTGGCGCTTGGAGTGGCTGATGTTGTTGCCGGACTGTCCGGCCTTGCTGCATATTTCGCATCTAGCCATGGTGTACCTTTGACTGAGAAATGGGCTTTGAGTAAAATCGGTTCGCGGCGACTGCGGTCTTGGGTATGTCTGGCGCGCACGTGATGACGCGTCGGAGGCGCGGCGAATTTGTCCAATAAAGATAACATAACAGGCTCCCGCACGACAACGCGACAAGGCGGCGACTCAGCGTCAATTGGGTCCAAACCAGCCTACGACGGGCAAGACCTCGCCGGCATGTTCGCCGCCGCTCTAGCCTTGATGGAGCGCAACGTTGGCGTGATCAATCGACTCAACGTGTTTCCCGTTCCCGACGGAGACACCGGCGTCAACATGTATCTGACCCTCAACGACATCGTCGTGCGAGCTGAAAGCCTGAACGATCCATCAGCTAGGACGGTCTCTCGTGAGATGGCCGCGGCCGGTCTGCTGGCGGGGCGCGGGAACAGCGGCGTTATACTCTCGCAATTCTTCCAGGGAATCGCCGAGTGCCTGGCCGGCGCGCCCACATTCGGCCCGCCGGAGATGGCGGCCGCGTTCACCAGAGCGACCGTTCGCTCGTATTCAGCGATTGGTCACCCGAGAGAAGGGACCATCCTCACGGTGATCCGCTCCGTGGGCGAGGAAGCGCAAGCGGCGAGTTCAAAAACCATGTTGGAGATGCTCGACGCTGTTTGCGACGCCGCCTACGACGCCGTGGCGCGGACGCCGTCGATGTTGGATGTCCTGAGGCAGGCGGGGTTGGTGGACGCCGGCGGGTACGGGCTCTACGTAATGCTTGAAGGAATGCGTCACCATCTGATGGGCGCGGGCGCCGTGCCACGAGTGCTGCCCCCGCCGAACCCTGACGGCCCGGACGGGACGCCCGGCGCCATTTCCGAAGAGTTCCTAGACGAGATCGATGCCGAAGAGTATGGCTTTTGCACCCAGTTTCTCGTTCAAGGCGCTGGATTGGACGTGGGCGCCATCAAAGCAACGTTGAACGAGATGGGGGAGTCCAGCGTCGTGATCGGAGACGCGCAAGTCGTCAGGGTGCACGTTCACGCCCCCAATCCCGATCCCATCGTGGCATATGGACAGGGTTTGGGCGATGTGAGCCACGTCAACGTCCAGGATATGGACGAGCAGCGAAGAGAGTACTCCCGTCAACGGCGTGCGGAGGCGGACGGACAGGCTGCCGTGGCCCCGGTTTCCGTGGTGGCAATCGTCCGAGGCGAAGGACTGGAAGCCGTTTTCATGGAGAGCGGGACCAGCGCGGTGCTGCCTGGTGGCGACGCCATGAACCCTAGTGTGGGCCAGATCTTGGCGGCCGTCGAAGACGCTCCCACCGCGGATGTAATCCTGTTGCCTAACAACGCGAACATTCTGGCCGCAGCGAACCAGGCGATCGAGTTGTCTTCAAAAAACCTGGCGGTTGTGCCCTCGGCGACAATTCCCCAGGGGATCGCGGCGCTGCTCGAATTCAGCGTCGATCGTGGGTTTGCGTCGAACGTCTCGCAAATGAAAGAACGATTGTCGGACGTCCGCACAGGCGAGGTCTGCCGGGCGACCCGTTCCGTCGAGTTGGCCGGCGTAGCGGTAGAAGAAGATCAAATTATCGGCCTGGTCGATGGATCGCTGGTCGCTTCCGGCGGCGATCCCGGCAAAGTTTTGGTCGATATCGTCACCGAAGGGGTGAGCGACGAGACCGAGATCGTAACGGTCTTCTGGGGTGAGCTCGTTACTAAGACCGAGGCGGAATCGGCCGTCCGGGATTTGGTCGCCAGGTTCATCGACATCGAGGTCGAGGCGATTCAAGGCGGACAACCTTACTATCACTATCTGGTTTCGATGGAATAGAGGTGAGCATGGGCGTCAAAATCGTCACCGACAGCACTTCCGACCTTCCCCCGGCCCTTGCCGAGGAGTTGGGCATCACGGTCGTGCCTCTAACCGTCCAGTTCGGTTCCGAAGTCTTCATCGACCGCGTCACGATGTCGCCTGATGAATTCTTTGAGCGTCTCACGTTGGGAGAGGACTATCCAACCACGTCACAACCCTCTGTCGGCGATTTTGTCGAAGCATATGAAAGGATCGGGGCCGACGCGGACGGCATCGTCTCCATTCATGTTTCGGACAAGGTCAGCGGCACCCTCAACTCGGCGCGGTTGGCATCGGAACAGGCCGAAGTGTCGTGCCCAATCGAGGTTTTGGACACTTATTCGGTATCGATGGGAGTCACGATGGTGGCGATGGAGGCCGCGCGAGCAGCCTCCGCGGGCGGTGACGTCGACCACGTAGCCGGAGTCGCGGCGGATGCCATCGACCGGTGCCAGGTTCTTGCGTTATTGGACACGCTGGAATACCTGGAGAAAGGCGGCAGGATCGGAAAAGCACAAGCTCTGCTGGGAACGCTGCTCCGTGTCAAACCGATGATCATCCTTCGAGAGGGCGTAGTCCACGAATTGGCCAAAGCGCGGACGCGACGAAAAGGCATCGCCAAGTTGGAACGGACGGCACGGGAATTTGCGCCCCTCGTTGGATTGGCCGTCATGCACTCCACAACTCCCGACGAAGCAGATGCCCTGGCCAAGAGCCTCGCAGGTCTCCTGGAGTCCGGAAGCGAGCCGATGGTCATGCAGTTCGGTCCTGTCCTCGGCACCTACGTCGGCCCTGGCGCGATCGGCATCGGGTTGCTAAGCGCGCCCGAAACGGATGGCTAACACAGTCTGAAGATCACCCGAACCCAAGCCTTGCTGTATTCCTTCCAAGCGTGATCTGGGCTATGCTACGTCCTGATGGCGACGAACGGTTCGAACCCACGTGAGACCCTTCTCAAGATACTGGCCCTGGAACGATCCCGAGGCTTTCGAGACACAGCCGTGATCGGAGGGCTGGACGGATTCCTGCGGCGGCACGCGGATTCGCTCGCCCCGCAGATCGGACCGGCGCCCGCTTATACACGGTGGTCGCCGGACGAACGGGCGCGCTGGGCCGACGACCTCGCTAAACGCTTCGAAGGCCAAACGCCGGACACCCCCGCGCAATCGCCGCCGACCAATAAGCCGCGTCCCCAAAAACGCAACGTACCAAGAGCCGCGCCGCCGCGCCCGCAGAAACCGGTGCTGCTCGCCGACGATGTATCTGATCTTCGAGGTGTGGCTGGGCAAACCGTGATCAGACTGGATCGATTGGGGATCGAACGAATCGGCGACCTGGTTTTCCACTTCCCGCATCGGCACGATGACTTCACCGACGTTCGCAAGATCGCTCAACTAACTCCGGGCGAGGACCAGACGGTGGTGGTGTCCGTCTGGGAAGCCACGGAAACCGGGTCCGGACCGGCCGGCCGGCGATCGACGCAGGCGACGTTCGGCGACGATTCGGGGACCGTTAGGGCGATATGGTTCAACCAGCCCTGGGTCGCCAAGAGACTCCGGCCTGGCGCCAGGTTGGCTGTGAGCGGCAAGGTCAGCGTCTTTCGAGACCGCTTCGTGTTCAATTCGCCTCGGTTCGAAGAACTGGATAAAGGACCGAACGACCCGGTCAGCGCGGGCAGCATCGTTCCCGTGTATTCAGCCACTGACGGCTTGCCCCAGTGGCGAATCCGAGCCCTGGTCAAGCAAGCCCTTGACTTGACGCTGTCGCAGGTCGAAGAGTTCGTGCCAATCGACATTTTGGAGCGATTGGACATGATCGGGCTGCGAGACGCCGTCGCCCAGATGCACGACCCCGAAACACAGGCCCACAAAAAAGCCGCCCGCTTTCGGTTGGCCTTCGACGAGTTGTTCGTAATGCAACTCACCGTGGCCACCCAAAAACGCCAATGGCGGGAGGAAGGCGCCGGGACGCCTCTGGCAACCGATAACGAAGCGCTGGACGAGTTCATCGACTCCCTTCCGTTCGAACTCACTCGCGCTCAGACCGCAGCCCTCGATGAAGTGCTGGCCGACCTCCGTTCCGACCGGCCTATGCGCCGGTTGCTTCAAGGCGATGTCGGCAGCGGCAAAACCGCGGTAGCAGCCACGGCGATGGTTGCCGCCGCCCACCACGGCAAACAGTCCGCGTTGATGGCGCCCACGGAAATTCTGGCCGAACAGCATTTCCTGACCATCGCGAAACTGCTGTCCAGCTCCGAACAACCCGCGGATGGGCAGTACGTCGTGACGATCGACGTCGCCGGCGTGGACCGGCCGTTGGCAGTCGCCCTTCTATTGGGAAGGCAACGCAAACGCGTCAAAGACGATGTGAGGGCCATGATAGCGGCACGGGCTGTCGACATCGTGATCGGCACCCACGCGCTCATCCAGGAGTCGGTCGAAATCCCCGAGCTGGCCCTGGTGGTGGTCGACGAGCAGCACCGGTTCGGCGTCATGCAACGGGCGTCGCTGGGAGGCAAGGCCAGCCGCCCACATGTGCTGGCCATGAGCGCGACCCCTATCCCGCGCTCGTTGGCTCTTACCGTGTACGGAGACTTGGACATATCCGTGATCGACGAGTTGCCGCCCGGGAGGACTTCGGCAAGGACTCGATGGGTTGAGACAGAACGTAGGGATGCCGCATACGACTTCATCAGGAAAGAGGTCGAGGCGGGCAGGCAGGCGTTCATCGTGTGCCCACTCGTCGAAGAGTCGGAAGCCATCCAATCTCGCGCCGCCGTGGAAGAACATGGCAGACTTTCGACGCAAGTGTTCCCGGACCTCCGATTGGGTTTGTTGCACGGTCGGATGTCGCTCCAGGAAAAAGAAGAGATCATGAGTCGGTTCAAGGCGAACGACCTTGATGTCCTCGTTTCCACGTCCGTCGTCGAAGTGGGGATCGACGTGCCGAACGCGACCGTCATGATGATCGACGGCGCTGACAGGTTCGGGCTCTCGCAGCTCCACCAGTTTCGAGGCAGAGTCGGCCGAGGCCAATATCAGAGCTACTGCCTGCTGCTGGCGGATTCCCCGGGCGAAGAGGCCCGCCATCGCCTCAAGTTGATCGAGAGAGTGCACGACGGATTTGAGCTCGCCGAAGAAGACCTCAAGCTACGGGGTCCCGGCGATTACATGGGCACCCGCCAGAGCGGACTGCCCACGCTCAAAGTCGCCACCCTCACCGACTACGACATATTGGCCCTGGCCAAGCGAGAGGCTGCACGGCTACTGGACTCGGACCCGACCCTGTCAGACGAAAGACGGCAAGCGTTGGCGGACCGCTTGGCCGAGTACTCCAGCGGCCTGGTTTCCGAGGCGAGCTGAGCGCTGGTTTCAATGCGGTGACGTTCGCCTGTATGGCCCTCGAGCAAGCAGACCAGACGCGATCGCCGCACGCTAACTTTGTACGGCGCCTTCGGCGGCCATCGGTCTCCCCGAATACCCACTCTATTCTCTAGGGGTGGTGACATCTGCTCGAATCTTGTCGAAATGCAACTTTGTCCGTTCGTCCTGAAACTGTCGAAGGACTTCGACGCGCCGAGTTTTGCCGTGTGACAGTCGCAAATCCAGCAAGGTTGGCTGAAACGTAAACACGGTCGAATCTCACCCTCCGCGGAATCGACGCGCTCGACGTCCTTCTGATCGATTCGTGGGGAGGCATCTGCCCAACTCTCCATCTGATTATTGGTCATTTCATGGTGTATGAACTGAGAGTCGTACAAACATTCACCAACCATTTGGCAATCCGAACTGACCCTGTACGTGTGCAACCAGCCTCACGCCATTGACTCTTCCGCTCTGAACCTTTATATTGGCATAATCAACATCTTGGAATAGTATTAGAAAAAATATCAATGTAACTAACAGAGGGTGCGAGGCGCCTAGTGTCGAAGATCAAAGATATCGCCATCGCCAGTCCGAATCCGGACGAGACCGCGGAGTTCTACAAGCGAGTATTCGATCTCACGGAAGTCGGTCGTGTGGACAATTCGAATGCGGTCAGCTACTACCTGACTGACGGAAGCATCAATCTCGCCGTACTGAGGTTTCGCGATCCGATCATGGCGGGCGCCGAGTTTGGCGTCGATTACAGCGGCATCCATCACATAGGCTTTCAGGTCGACCACACGGAGGAGACGGAATCGAAGCTTCGCAACAACAATTCTCTGCCGCGGTCGGACATCAACGCCGCGATGAGATCAAGCATGGGCAGCGGTCACGGAGGCCGCAACGTAGAGACCAAGTGCTCGGGGCCGGACGGGATAATGCTCGACATCTCGCAATCGGGGTGGGTCAGCGCCGAAGGAGAGTAGGGTGAGCGGTCATCGACGCGGAAGTGCTGTCATTCTGTTGAGTTCCTGTCGAACGTGAGCCGTGCCGGAGCCGAGTACGCGTCCCGGCGCATTCGTATTCGCCGTCGGGAGCGGTCCGACATTCAATTGACCCTCGCCGAGGGCCTGTGGGCGCCAGCCAGACCGGTTGGACGTGGGAGGCCCTCAAAATCAGAGTCGCCCTTCATGTGAGTGAAGGGCGACTCCGAGTGTTCATTCGGTTCTCGCGGTGATCAGCATTAAGCGGATGGCGTCACTGCGTTTTCGGAGTTTTCTCTTCATCCTGCGGGATTGTGCCGGTCAAGATGCCGTCCACCGTGCCTTGGGTAATCTGTGTGAGGTCGCCTGGCGAGACCAGCGCTGCGATCTCCTCGGCGGATTTGCCTTCCAGCGCTCCCCCGACAGCTTCGGTGAGCGCGCTCGATCCTTCTCCGACCAACACGTCCGTCGCCCCCATGATCGATTCCGTGTTCACGGGCGCTCCGGACAGCGTCGATTGCACCACCTCGGCTATTGAACCCATGTCCTCGCCCAGGATGTCTTCCATTGGCCCGGAGATGTGACGCCCCAGGTACTGGTCGAAAACCCCGGCGATATCGGTGCACGTCCCTGCTTCGACGCTGCCGCCATCGGTCTGAGAGCACCAGGGCATCGAGCTAGTAAGCACCGCGGCCTTGGACACCTCGGGCGCCAACTCTGACGAAGCCAGAGCATCGCGCATCGGTTCCAGGTCGGCCCCTGTCAGAAGAAAAACGGCGGTGCCTGAAACCGCGAACCCTAGCGCAACGCCTGCTGCGGCGCCGGCGACGTTGTCCACCCATCCCAAAAACAGGGTGTTGAGGATCTTCTTCAGCAGAGAAGCTGCCACGCGAGACAGCATAGTGGCGATAATCACGATCGCGACGAACGCAGCGATGCGTCGGACGGTTTCGCTATCGATATTCTGCTCCACGATTACGGCCAGCTCGGCGCTGAATTGGATCGCCAGTATGACGCCGACGATCAAACCGCCGATGCCGGAAATGGGCTTGAGCAGCCCGGTCTTGAGACCGATCAACCCGAATCCCACAACAGTGCCGATGATTGCCAAATCGAATGCATTCATCGCAATTCCCCTATTCCCCACCGGTCATCGATCGAAGCATTCCTTCGGCCACCGGTGAGCTCCCCTTTGGATCATTCTTGCAGAACAATTGGTCCATTGGAGTGGGTGCGCCGCCCAAATATGGTGGGTGATATCACTCAGAGGGGCGGGGCGCAGTATGCCACGTGTTTTCGCGAGAACCGGCAAACGCGTGGCGTGAGGAGGCGCCGGACATCTTTGGAGATGATGTCCGGCGACAGAGATTCGATGATGCTAAGAGGTGTGGAACAGATTGAGGGCCGAGCCGACCTTGAACCATTCAAGCTGGGCGTCGCCGTATGAGTGGCTGAGCTCGATCTGCTCTTCCGAGCCGTCCGAATGGTGCAGAGTGCATGTTACGGATTTGCCAGGGGCCAATTCGCCTAGGCCGGTCAGGCTGATGCGATCCTCCTCCTGGACCTTGTCGTAGTCGGCGGAGTCGGAGAAAGTCAGAGCCAGCAAGCCTTGTTTCTTGAGGTTGGTTTCGTGGATTCGAGCGAAACTACGGGCGATTACCGCCGCGCCGCCGAGGAGTCTGGGCGACAGAGCGGCGTGCTCGCGGGACGAGCCCTCGCCGTAGTTGGAGTCGCCGATCACAACCCACTGCAGCTCTCTGGCCTTGTAGTCTCGGGCCACCGCGGATATGGACTGGCCGGTCTCTCCGGTGACTTGGTTCCTCGTCTGGCCTGCCTGGTCGGTGTAGGCGTTGATCGCGCCCATGAACATGTTGTCGCTGAACCTATCCAGGTGACCGCGCAAACTCAGCCAAGGGCCGGCGGGGGAGATGTGGTCGGTCGTGCATTTGCCCTTCACCTTGACCAGCACCTGGGCTTTCTCGTAATCCGAACCGTCCCACGCGGGCCAAGGGATCATGATCTGCAATCGTTTTGAGTCCGGATCGACCTCGATCTGCACGTCGCTGCCTTCCTCGGGCGGGGCCGTGAACGCCGAGGCGCCAGGATCGAAATTCCGCTCCGGAACTTCGGGCGCCGGCTTTGGAGGCTCCAGCTTGAACGGTTGTCCGTCCGCGCCAGCAAGCGTGTCGGTCATCGGATTGAACGAGAGCTTCCCAGCGATCGCCAGAGCCGTCGTGATCTCGGGACTGGCGATGAAGTTCATCGTCGCGGGTTGGGCGTCGTTCCTGGCGGGGAAGTTCCGGTTGTAAGAGGTTACGATGGTGTTGGCGACGGTATGCGCCTCTCCCGCCCTGCGCCACTGCCCGATGCACGGGCCGCAGGCGTTGGCCAGCACCGTTGAGTCGATCTTCCGTAGCGAGCCGATTTGGCCGTCGCGTTCGATCGTTGCTCGAACCTGCTCGGAGCCGGGAGTCACCATGAACGGCAGCGCCGCCGTTAGACCGTGGGCGGCGGCCTGTTCCGCGACGTCGGCGGCGCGGCTCATGTCCTCGTACGAGCTGTTGGTGCAACTCCCGATAAGCGCCGCGGAGATCTCGTCGACAAACCCGTTGGTGGAATCGGCGACCTCTTCGGCTAGTTTCGATAGAGGACGCGCCCTGTCGGGAGAGTGAGGCCCGACGATGTGGGGTTCGAGCTCCGATAGGTCGATCTCGACGATTTTGTCGAAATACGATGCGGGGTTTGCCTCCACTTCCTCGTCCGCACGGAGGAGCTGGGCATACGCGTTGGCCTGAGTTGCGAGTCCCGGCCTGTTGGTGGCTCTGAGGTAGACTGCCATGCGTTCGTCGTACGGGAAGATCGACGTCGTCGCCCCCAACTCGGCGCCCATGTTCGTGATGGTCGCCTTACCGGTGCAGCTTATGGTCTGGGTTCCCGGGCCGATATATTCGATGATGTGGTTGGTGCCGCCGGAGACCGTAAGCTCGCCGGCGAGTCGCAGGATAACGTCCTTCGGCGCGGTCCACCCGCTCATCTGTCCCGTGAGGACGACGCCGATGCGACGCGGCAGCAGCAGGTCCCATGGCAAGCCCGCCATAACCTCAACGGCATCCGCTCCGCCAACCCCCACGGCGCACGCTCCGAGGCCGCCTCCGTTGGGCGTGTGGGAATCGGTCCCGATGATGATCTCACCTGGGAACGCGTAGTTCTCTAGGTTTACCTGATGGATGATGCCGGCGCCGGGCTCCCAAAACCCGACGCCGTACTTGGCGGCTGCTGATCGGAGAAAGTTGTAGACCTCTCCGTTTTCGGCGAGAGACTCTCGAAGGTCTTGCACGCCATCGACGCGCGCTTGGATCAGGTGGTCGCAGTGAATGGACGTTGGCACCGCCGTCTTCTCGCGCAGCGTCTGCATAAACTGGAGCATCGCCGTCTGGCCAAGGACATCCTGTAGCACGACGCGGTCGGGTCGAACCTGGACGTAGGTTTCGCCGGGGACCATCTCTTGATCTGCCGGGCTGTCCAGGTGCGATAGCAAGACTTTCTCAGCCAGGCTCATCGGCCTGCCCAGCCTGCCGCGGACGACCTGAAGATTCCGGGCCATCGTCTCGTAGGTCTGTTTCGCGAACTCGGGCGTGGAATCGATTGACGGCATGCCGTGGTCCTCCTCGGGAATATCAAATAACACCCTGCCTAATCCAGGTCAAAGTCGACGATGGACGGGCAGGGTGGTTTAAGTTTACCGGGTTGTCGAGTTGGCTAGCGAGAGAGGTTGAAGTACTCGTAGTTCTTGTCGATGAAGGCTTCCCACTCGGGAGGGGTGTCTTCCTCGGCGAAGATCGCCGTCACTGGGCATACCGGTTCGCACGCGGCGCAGTCGATGCACTCATCCGGGTTGATGTAGTACTGGTTGTCGTTGTCTTCCGTGTAAATGCAGTCTACCGGACAGACGTCAACGCATGCACCGTCTTTCAAGTCCACGCACGGCTCGGCGATAATGTATGTCATTCGCTTCAGGGCCTCCTTGGGTTTACATTTCTGGGTTCGCTACGCTCATTGACGCGCGATTTGGCCGCGTCAATTATAGTTGGCGTTGAGAGCCATTTCAAGAGTTCCTTAACGCCTATCGAGTGACCCCGTCATCCCTCAGTGTCTGGATCTCATCAGATTGGAAACCAAGCCCGCTGAGTATTTCGTCAGTGTGTTCCCCCAATGCCGGTGACGCGCTCTGCGCCTCGAGGGGAGTATCGCTCATGTTGATCATGGGACCAACCATTCTGACGCTGCCGGCGAGCGAGTGTTCGAGATCGACGATCAAGTTGTTGGCCGTCACCTGCTCGTCGTCCATGAGCTCCGGGACAAACCGCACCGGTCCGGCCGGCACGCCAACTTTGTCGAATTCCGTTAGCCACTCGTCGACGGTTCTCTGCTTGAATAGCTCTTCTGCGACGGGGACCAGCGCTTCGCCCGCAGCGATCGCCTGGTCGTCGAACGGATCGTAGCCGGCTTCGAATCGAGGATCGTCGATGCCGAGGATGTCGGCCGCGCGCCTGCGCAGATGGTCGCTGAGGCATGCTATGGCGAACACCCCGTCCTTGGCCGCGTACGTTCGATAGTAGATGTTGCCGCCCCGCCAAGGCGACAGCACGGACCTGTACTGATAGTCCATCTCCTCGTAGGACGCACCGCCTTCCCTCAACGCCGCGAGAGTCTCAGTGAACTCTTGCCTGCTTTCCGTGTCGATCGCCGCCACTTCCATGAAGCTGCCCGTCTGAACCGCGAGCGCCGTTCCGAGCAGGTTTGTGTCAATCTTTTGGCCCTTGCCTGTTCGTTCTCGCACGTAGAGAGCGGCGCAGACGCCCCAGGCGATGGCGATGCCTGTAGCGAAGTCGGCGACGGCTGTCGAGGAGATGAGTTGGGGCACGCCGTCTTGTATCTTGCCTTCTGACGCCATCAGGCCGCTTATCGCCTGGACGATGAGGTCGTATCCGGGCCGATAAGCGTGGGGGCCGTTGCGGCCGAAGGCGGTGTTGTCGCAGTAGATGAGCCTGGGGTTGATCTTGGCGAGCGTTTCGAAATCGATGCCAAGTTTCTCGGGCACGTCCGGGCGGGCGTTGATGATGATCACGTCTACCTCAGGGATCATCTGCCGGACGATGTCCATGGCCTTTGGCTTGGTCAAGTCTAGCGGGAGGCTTCGCTTGCCTCGGTTGAGCGACATGAAGGTCTTGCTCTCGCCAGGGATGAACTGGCGGGCCAGCCGCCACGGCTCTCCCTGGAGCGGTTCGACCTTGATGACGTCTGCGCCCATGTCGCTCAGCATCATCCCGCCGAACGGCCCGGCGATAATCTGGGTGAACTCGAGTATCTTGATTCCGTCCAACGCTCCGGGCATCTGGTCCGTCCTTCGTATCGATACGTGCTGCCCAACCACACCCCAACTACTCCAAGCCGCCCGCGCCCGCACCGTGGATCATTCTCCAGCGTATTTGTATGCGTCCGCAGGCACGGTTGTCAAGTGGCAGACCGGTGAGACGGCCGACGGCCGCCAACATCGACACATTAGGCTCTGAGCGTGCCGTTGCCGGAAATGCAAAAACCCCCGGAGTCATCCGGGGGTTCTGAAACTCTCACGATTGCTTCGCGATGGCCCGTGCGAGGGCCATAATCGGGCGCTATCCTGAGCTGTCGAAGTACAACTCGGGCATGGGGCCGGGCGGCGGCTGCGTTACATCCATCCCGTGGATATCCAGAAGTGCTTGTTTGAACGCGATATCGAACTCGTTCTGAGAGCCAGCCAGTTTGGGCATCAATTCTTCGGCGCCGGGACCCTCGTGTATGGCGATTGCCACAGGTCCGGCGGGAGTCTCCGTCAGCCATGAGGAATGACGGGTAAGACCATAACGTCGATTGAAGTCGGCGACGGCTTCTTTCTGCGGTCCCTGAAGATCTTCGCACCATGCCTTCCACGCTTCGAGTTTACCTTCCAATATAGGCGCGAGTACTACTCCCATAACAACCTCCTTTTGCATTGGTTGATGAGTATCATGAATTGTGCGAAAGTGTCAAAATCCGCGATCCAACGGATCAACGGCGAGCAGGGCAGGGCATCCCGCGCATCGAAGCTCCCCCGACGAGTGGCCCGGAGTAAGGCAGTATGATTCGAGCAATATTCCCAACCTGAGCTCCGACCGTTGACCGTCGATTCGCGATCCAAATCCGAGCGCGCCGCGCTCGGACAGCGCGTCGGAGCGTTGATCGTCATTCCCGCTGAAAACCTCAAGGAATCCGTCTGATGAGCACACCTGACCGCCAACTTCGCACGCTGTTCGTCCTCGACGCGCAGGGCCGAATCGTCTCGAGACGCGAACCCGGCTCGGGTCCGGGTCCGAAGTTCTCCCTCATCCGCGGCACGACCAGCCGCGCATGGGCCGTGCGATCTGACGTTCCGCATGATGTCGCAACCGAGCTTGATGCCCTCGCGAAATCGGAGCCAGCGCCTCGAGATCTGCAGGAAGAGCCAGTTCATGCGGACCGATATGCGTCACTGGTGGGCGGCCAGCTCTTTTCAGGACCGGCGTTCGAATTTCCCGAGACGTTGGTC
>DCWO01000064.1:29115-30242 GCA_002328865.1 Dehalococcoidia bacterium UBA2160
GACGTTGGTCAACGACATACGTCAACTCGAACGCCACCTCGAAGGATGGACGGCCGACGAGATACCCGGTCGGTCGCCGATATTTGCGATCGTCGACGACGGCCACGCCGTGAGCACTTGCTGCTGCGCAAGGCAATCCGAAGACGCGGCGGAGGCGGGTGTGGAGACTGCGGCGGATTATCGTGGCAGGGGCTACGCGGCGACGGTCACGGCAGCGTGGGCGCTGGCCATCCGAGCGTCCGGACGCATCCCGCTCTACAGCACGTCGTGGGACAACACTGCCTCGCTGGCCGTTGCTCGCAAACTCGGCCTGATCGCATATGCCAGCGACTGGAGCCTGTCCGACTGACGCCTGTGGGGCGACTCTCGCCCCACAGGCGAATTTCTCGGCGCACGACCGAGAATCCTGGACTCGCTTGCATGCTGGAAGCTCGAAGCTATCGGCGGCGGGTGGAAGCCAATTTGCATCGTGCTCGCAATGTTGAGTCGAATGTCGATTACGACAGTCGTTCGAGCGTCACCGCGCCACCCTCGGTCACTTGGATCCGCAACTCATACCCTTTTATCAGTTCCATGCCCACCAACGGCGTTGAGTCGGCTTCATGGATCTCCAAGGACCGTTGCTCGCCGTTCCAATCCACCGTCGCGTCGTAGACATCGAAGACGCTTACGGTTCCATCGGCAAGTAACGCCTGACCTCGTGATCGCCACTCAAGGCCTAGTATCTCTATTTGATCGTGCGGCAGAGTGAGCGATCTATTGAAACCTGTGTCGATCACCGCTTCCACGGAGAGGGAGCGTGACCCCGGGCCACGCACGTTCAATTCGATTATCGCCTCATCGTGAGAGGACACGAATCCCGAGATCATTCCGTTGCTTCGCGACCGGCGGCGCCGAATCGCCACGCGTATCGGAAACCGACTCTGACCACCCAGGGTTGCGGGTCAGGGATTCGAGCCCATAGTCTGTTGGACGCTGCGATCTCGCTTGCGTCGATTTCGTACGCTCCAGACTCGATGTCGATAACGACGTACTTCCCTTGGTCCGAATCTGTCAGGTAGGGGAGTACGCACCGTTTGTATTGGTCGTCGCCCATTCGGGCGAACTCATCTTTGCTGTATCGGGGG
>DCWO01000043.1:0-8382 GCA_002328865.1 Dehalococcoidia bacterium UBA2160
TGGGTCCACCTCAATGGCGCCTGTTTTTCGACATCGGTGAGCCTCTGGCCGTAGCGAGTCACCAGCTTGCAGTAGGCCCGCAGGGCATCCAGATGATCGACAAAGGCGCGCTTGATGTCGGCTGTGTCTTGGAGTTGCATCGCTTCGCTCCTTTAGATTTCCGCTCGTCTCGCTGCTCGATGAATTCAGATTAGCGCGGATTGAAAGCTTGTTCCTGACGTCAACCGTAACTGGAGCCAACAATTTCCTGACATCGCGGTCAGGGTGATAAATCGCCGTCACTGTCTCTGAACATCGGCATTCCAATGCTCGGAGATCACAAATGGCACGTGGGTCGTGGCGCGCAACCCGAACCCAGCCTGAACTCCGAAGTGCAAGCCTGCGCCTTGAGCCCATAGGTAATAACCTTCACACATCGTTCTTGCCTACTTGCGGTTCCCACTCACGGAATTTGTGTAGGCGCCCGATGCAAACTCAGGCAATTCATCGCTAGTCTAATTTCAATACTGTTTAGATCGAAATCGAATCAACCAAGCAAATCTGCGATGGATGTCAATACGGAGAGACTCCCTTCCAGCAAACATGAGCGACGCAACCGGACCGGAGACCGCCATCAACGCGATCGAGGTCAAATCGGTCGCGTCCGTTATTCGCTTCGAGGGTCCTGCTGCAAGAATTTTCCCCATCGAGCATGCGTTATGAGGGAAGCTCTGGCGGCATCCAAGGGCTCAGGTAGTTTCGTGTCGTACAGGGTCTCAGGCATCGCCGGCAGCGGTCACTGCCGCGGGCGTCGCCGGACCCTCCGGGGAGTATCGGCATAATCCGCACGGCGCCCAGAGGGCCAGTCCAGGCATAAGCATGGAATCTCTCGTTCGTTGCCGTCGAATGCGAAAGGAAATGCCATGCAAGACAACGTTAGCAGCGCGTTCAGGTTAGGCCCGGCAGGGTCATGGATCTGCGTTCGTTCGGCCACAGTCACGATTGGCAACCGAATCATGCAGGTGGAATCGGGGATGATGTTCACACGAGGCGTCCGTTTCATGGGGGTGGATGTCGCTGCCTGGCTGGACAAGAACACCGACTAGCCTCGACCTAGAACCGCCGCCTCAGGAGCATCAAGCCGACACCGAGCACAGAGTGCATACGCGCGGCTCGGAACAGTCCCGTATCGGCGGCGTACTCGTGTGCGCACGCGCGCGTTCAAATCGCAGTCGGCTAATGTGCCTCAATCTCGGCATGCGCTCACAGCTTCGCCAACAACTCGGCGCACGCGATGGCGTCGTCCCAGCCTTCACCGTGAGACTCGAAGCTCCACCAGGCTGAAAGCACCGCCTGTGCCAGCCCCCAGTCGATGATACGTTGGCGATCGAATCCCAGCTCCTCTGCAAACTGGTCGACCCGCCGGGCCATGAGGCGCCCGGGCTCCGGTGTGTCCAAGAAGTGGTTGCGCAAGAAGGCCCCGACCTCGTACTCCGCCTCGCCGATCACTCCTTTCGGGTCGATCGCGAGCCACGGGTCGCGTTCCGCCGACAGTATGTTCTCGTGGTGCAGGTCGCCATGAAGCAACACCGGCTCGCCTGCCATTATCATGAATTCCGAGTAGATCGCCTCGGCCTGTTCAACCAATCGCGTCGAGAACGGACCGGTTTCGCCCTCGAGATGGTTTCGCAACCGCCCGATGCCGGTCGCCCAATCCCAGACCGAAGGGAATTCATGATCGGAAGGAACGGGCCGCCACAGTTGCTTCATCACGTGTGCCGCGATCGACGTCGCTTGTTCGTCATCCCCAACGCTGTCTAATGTTGCGCCCGGGTTGAGTCGCTCAAGCAACATCGCGCCCAGATCGGGATCGGCGTCGAGCAGTCGAACCGCCCCTCCACCGCCGATATGGCGTAGCGCGTCGATCTCGGTCCTCAGCTCGTTGTGCGGGGCCCCAAGCTTCAGGATCGCCTCAGTTGAATCATCCCGAACGACCGGCGCAACGAAGTTGTAGGACAGGTCGGCGAATGGCGGTTGAGCACGCAAAGACCACTGCTCTTCGCATAGAGCTATCGTCTCGCCAAGCCGCAGCAGCCAATCCGCCCCCGCATCACCGCGAATGTCGATGATCGTCGCGACAAAACTCTCGGGGACCTGCTCCATCTATGCCTCCACTTTGCGCATGCGAAAATGCCTTGCTGCGGCACAGGTTATCATTTGCGCCCGCGACGGAACACGGGAGCGGCAGTGCGCCGAACGAGCTTCAGTGGCAAACTCGTGCTCGCGCCATGGTGGCGCCAATTTCGATGACGCCGGCGGTGGGGGCAAAGACGTCTTCATGCGGAATGTTCAATTCAACGTCCGTAGACGGACACGAGGTTGTCGCTATCGGAGGTGAAGGGTCCTCGATTCCAGCCGGCCCACCGCTCCTTCAACCGTAATCCTGCGATCCGCGCCATCAAATCGAGTTCCGCCGGCCATGCATATCGCTGGACTATTGGGTTCATGCGTACTCCCGCGGGGGAAAGGGATACGTGGCTCTCCTCGATTATCTGCGTCGACATGTCGTGGCGCAGCACGTCCAGTTTGACTTCGCCTACTTCGATGGCTTCCGCCTCCACGTATTGATTATCTCGCAACCGGTGAAGAAAGGCAGGCACGTAGGCTTCCACCACGAAGACGCCGTCGTCAGTGAGGTGGTCCGCGACGTTCTCGAAACAACGAACCTGTTCATCTTGAGTCAACAGGTTGAACAGCGTGTTGAAGACCACGTAGATCAGTCGGTACTTGCCGGGGACGGCAACGTCGGCGAAGTCGCCCATTGTGACGTCGATGTCGGCGCCTCCCGGTTTGGTGCTGAGCTGGGCGACCATCGCAGTCGAGAGGTCGATGCCGTCGACGCGGATCCCGCGAGCGGCGAGCGGCAGGGCGATCCGCCCGGTTCCGATCGCAAGTTCCAGCGCGGGACCGCCCTTTGCCATCTGCTCCAGCCATGCAACGGCTTCGACTTCATCACCCCGTTCGACGTTGTCGTATCTCTTTGCGGCGTCTTCGCCAAAACTCATGACCGGCTCATAGTTCTTCACGGCGCCCTCCCATCTTCCCGGGACCGTCGTATGACGAGCCTGGGCATTCATCGCGATTAAGCGGACCTGGCTGCCCTCGCCTATCCGGCAACCGATCGTGTCCGCTCGCAGCCATCGGTCGATCATGACATGGTAGATCAAGATGGTACGTTCGTCATCACAGGGTTGGTATGTCGAAGTCTAGCATGCCTCCTCACAACATCAGGATGCTGGGTGCGGACGACCACGCGGGACCGATGAAGTCAGGGCGTTTACGGCTCTGGTGGGTCTTGGCCTGCGCGGCAAATCAGGCTTTGGGTCGGCCCGTGGTTTCAGCCGTGGGCACGTTCGACGGATTGGATGTGGCCGAGCATGCGGCATCGTAGTTGGCGGAATCTCGGCCTGCGCGCTGCAATGGGTGGTGTTGCGTCGTCACGTCCGCAATCCAACATGATGGCCGTCTCGCCAGGCATTGATCGTGCCCAGCGACAGATTCGCAATGAAAATCTGCTTCTCTCACGTCTGGGACGGTCTGCTATCATCAAACCTCAACCCAGCGGAGGTGCTCCATGCTGCGAAAGATAGCGACCTTTATGGGCGTCGCCCTCTTACTGTTTGGGCTGACCGCCCCGTACCTGAACTCGTGCACCCAAGACGCACGACCCGCTCCCGGTCACGAGCCGAGCGCACTGTCGATTCCTGTGGCGAGGCCGGCTCCACGCGTTTTCGAAGCCGAGGGAATCTTCGCTTCACCCCAAGCCCAGGCGGGTGTTGAAATGCTTGCGTTGGCCGAAGACCGATTCACGCCGTCGACCGTCGCGTTGTCCGGCCATCGGTTGTATTCCACGACCGACGGCAACTCCGTTCGATCCGTCTGACTGAACCACACGAACTGACGCGGTTAACCGCGGCGCCACGACTTGAAGCAAATCGGGGCAACTCATCTCACGCGAACGCCCTCCGATCTTGCGGCGGGTCAGATGCGATTGTCGAAAAACGCGGCGAGGGCTTGGCGGTCCGCCAATCGGATATCCAGGGCGCGGGTTTCTTCGGCTGTGAACCAGGCGAGACCTTCGCCTTCGACTATCAGGTCTGGGGCGGCTCTCCTCAAAGTCAACGCGTCCATGTCCTGCCTCAGTTCCGACGCGTAGATCTCAACATGCACTGTCTCTGCGCCGGAAGGGACCGCAAAGCGACCGACGTACCCGAGTTCATCGACATCAACGCTCACGGTCAGCTCTTCGGCGACCTCTCGGACCGCGGTGCGGGCGGGATCGCCTCCGTCCATTTCCTCCCGGGTGCCTCCGAAGAAAGACCACTTTCCCGAATCGGTCGGTGCGTCCTGGGTCCTCTTGCACAACAGAACCACTTGGACGCTCTCGTCCAAAGCGGTGGGCACACGCCTGTGGAAGATTACATGTGCGCCTACGTACTCCATGAAACGCCTCCGAATTCGTGTTCAGCTACAAACCTCGCGCGCTCGACGCTGGAACGCGGCGAAGTTCTTTGCTCCCCGCCTTGTCAGGTGACTGTCGGTTTTATTTAGGGTGTTGGTCAGGAACAGCGCGCTTTTCCGCGCTATTCTTAAATCAACAGGCCAACGCGGAAAAATCGGCTGTTGAAGGAGTCGCGTAATGGAGCGTCAAGAGAACGTCGAAGTCAAGCAAGCTTTCATCGACCACCTGGACGCGCTGCGGGCTTACGGCAAACTGGCCAACCGGTACGGTCAGTGTCTCACCGAAGCCGAGCATGCCGACCTGGAGCTCCGATTGCGCAAGTTCCTGGAGATCGGCCGGACTTTCGGCTTGAGCGACGGCGCGCTGAAGGGCCTCATCCACTGTGACTCGTTGATTGAATAGTCTGCGTCGGCTTTGGAGCCGGCACGATCTACGTCTCTTGACACCGAGTGCCTAAGTGATCCGGCATCGCATCGAATTAACGATAGCACCTCTCGGGCAACTAGTCTGCGAGAGGTCGCCCCAATCGTGGCGGAGACGCGCTCACCATGATTAGGAACGCCGCGGCGTAAATCGCGACTACAACCTGCCAAGCGAGATCGTAGCTGCCTCGGAAATCGAAGACGTACCCCATCGCAGGCGCGCCCAGCGAAGTCGCCACCAGGATCGTGGGCATAGTGACTCCTCGGATCGTGCCCAAGAAAGACCTGCCGAAGTAGCTGGCCCAGAGATAAGGCTGCGATACTATGCCCGTGCCCGCTGACATGCCCCATATGACGGCAGAGGCGAACATGTCCGTGTTGCTGTCCGCAGAGAGCATGATCACGATGGCGATGCTGAATCCGGCGAACGGACCGGCGGCCACGAACCGCGCCGGAACGCGATCCAGCAGAATTCCCACGGCCAGCATCACCGTGGCGGCGCTCGCCGCGTGAACCGAGATCGACAGCGACACCAGGTCATGGTCGAATCCACTGTCGATCCAGTAGGGTATCCGGTGCACGCCTCCGCCTGCGGCGAATCCGCCCAATGCAAGCGCCGCCGTCAGCATCCAGAACGCTCGTGTGCTCAACGCCGTGCCGAGCGTCCACACGGCTTCATCGGCTGCCTCAGACCTCTGAGCGGCCCCTGACCCAAGGCGCGAGTCCGCGTCGCCGTCCGGTCGAAGCCCCATGTCCTCCGGCTGTCGCCTCAGGAACGTCAGGGCAGTCGGGACGATCATGGTCATGCTGATGATTCCCAGGTAGAACCACGCCCGGCGCCAGCCGACAGCGCCGATGAGGAACTGAGTCACCGGGACGAACGTGGTTGCGCCGAGGGCGAGCCCCATCGACGTCACCGCCATCGCGGTGCCGCGTTTGCGGACGAACCATTTGGCTACCGGCACCGATGTCAACAGACCGCCGCCCTGCGGGCTCAAGCCGCCGAAGCCGATCACGGCGAAGAGGACGAACAACTGGACCACGTTGGTGGCCGAACCGATGGCGATCACGCCCAAACCGGTGATCAGCGCCGAAGCTGGAATCAGAATTCGAGCGCCGAAGCGGTCCACCAGCCGGCCTATGACGATGCTGGCAAGACCGGCGGCGAGCGTTCGCGAAGTGGTGAGCCATCCGAAGAGACCGCGGGAAATGCCGATTTCGTCGCTCATCGGGATGACGAACAGGCCGAGGTTCATGTTCCCGGTCGCGTGGGTCGCGAAGTTGACAACGAACAGGGTCGCGACGATGACCCATCCATAAAAGAACGCGCGCCTCAATTGCGAAGCCGAACTTCGAGTGGGCCGACCGCCGGCAAACGACAGAGAAGGCGCACGGAATCGGACAGCCCGTCAGTAGAAACTCCGGTCACGTCAAACGCGAGCCTCGTTCGTCGAGGCTCGCGTTCCGAACTCGTCAGTGCGTTCGACGTCTTCGTCCGACTACACCGCGCCTCGCATCGAGAACGTCTGCTCCTCAGACGAGATGACCTCGATCACGGCTGACTGGCCGTCCTTGTTCGCCTGGATGCCACGCTGTAGCGCCGGGACGACGTCCTGCGGCTTCTCCACCCGCTCCGCGTACGCGCCGAGGGCCTTGCCCACGCTGGCGTAGTCGCCGCCAGTGCTCTTGGCGCCGAACAGTTCGGTCGCCACCGGGAAGCTACGGTGCGAATAGATGGCCATCGACGAGTTGTTGAGCACGACCGTGAGGATCGGGATGTTCTCTCTGACGGCCGTCTCGATGTCCATGCCGACCATTCCAAGCGCGTAGTCACCGATCAGGTGTGCAACGGTTTTATCGGGCGCGGCCAGTTTGGCGCCCATGGCCAGGCCCAGGCTGTGGCCAAGTTGAGTGGACTTGCCCCATCCCAGGAATCCACGCGGCGTCAGTGCTTCGTAAAACGGGATGATCTGATCGCGGGGGCTGCCTGCGTCGTGGGTCATTATGGTGTTCTCTTGGTCCACCGTGTGCATCAGGTCCCAGACGACGCGGTATGGGTTGATCGGAATCTCGTCCGAGGTCAACTTGGGCATCCAATCGTCGAGCCACGCCGCCTTGGCCGTAGCGATCTCGGCCTGTGTTTCGCTCCCGTCGACGCTCTGGCCGGCGCCGAGGGAGTCTTTGGTTTGCTCGATGAGTTGCTCCAAGACTAGTTTGGCGTCTCCGATCACGGCGTGGTCCACATCGTAGTCCTTGCCCAGGTCCTCGACGTCGTTGGTGCACTGGATCAGCACCATGTTGTCCATGAGGTTGGCGCCGTAATGATTTCTCGTGAAGCTAGTGCCGATGCCCAGGATGACGTCGGCTCGCTCCAGGAAATGCGCAACATGTCCGGTTGTGGTTCCGCTCCTCGTGCCCAGCGCCAACGAATGGTTCTCGGGGAAGACGCTTTTCCCTGCCATAGTGGTCATCACCGGCGTTTGCGTCAGTTCGGCAAGTTCGCGGAGCTCGTCCCAGGCCTCGGCGTAAAGGACTCCCTGCCCTGCCTGGATTATCGGGCGCTTGGCGGCCAACAGCATCTTGACGGCCTGCTCGATGTCGCGCGGGTCGCCGGCGCTTCGTCGCGGGGTCACCGGTCCGTAGGTCAGAGCTTCGTCGGGGAAATCGCCCCTGAGCACGTCGCCCGGCATCTCGAGCAGGACGGGGCCCGGGCGTCCCTGTCGCAAACGGCTGAACGCGCGCCGCATGATCTCCGGGATTCTCTCGGTCAAGTTGATCTGTTGCGACCACTTGGTGACCTCGTCGTACGCACGACTCGGGCTGAACGTCGGATGCACGCCGACGCGGTCCAGGCGCGCGGCCGCGGGCAGCAGCAGGATGGGCACCGAATCGGCGAAGGCTTGGGCGGCGCCGGCGAACGCGTTCTCCGCGCCGGGTCCGGCCTGCATCGAGAAGACGCCGATGCTCTTCCCGTTCATCACTCGCGTGAAGCCGTCTGCGGCGTTGACGCCGACCCTCTCCTGGCGGAAAACGATGGGTCGAATTCCGGCGATTGCCGCCGCCTCTTCCAGGGTGTTCATCGGGATGATCCCGAGGAATCCAACACCTTCCTCTTTCAGTATCCGGGCAATAGCTTCCGAGCCTCGCATGTTCGCTCCTCCCGCACCCAAAGGTGCATTCAAATCGAATTCGTCAGGCGCCATCGTAGTACGGCAGCCGAGCCGTGTCCAGACGGATCGAGCGGTCGGGCGCCCCGAAATCTCGTACGGACGCCCACAGCCGTCCGACGATGCCGGCCTATGACAACCGAGACAGGCCGTATCAGACGCCGCATATGGGTTGGGCTGCACTTCACGCGACCTCGAATCGAATGCAAGGAAAGTCAACTTGGGACGAGGGGCGAGCAGTGCCGACAGTAGAGTCCCAGGAAGTGGTGTAAGAGAAGAGATGGCCTAGAAG
>DCWO01000043.1:8665-9170 GCA_002328865.1 Dehalococcoidia bacterium UBA2160
AGTGGTGTAAGAGAAGAGATGGCCTAAAAGAGTAAGTAACAATCTCAAAAAGCCCAGACGGCGCTGACGACGGAACCATATGATCATGCATGCCAGTTCCAGCAATCCCAGGTAATTCGATGCCTTCTTGTCATAGCGGACCAGAAGCGCGCGGCACTTGGAGAGCCACGCCAACGTCCGTTCCACAACCCATCGCCGTGCCGGATGCCGTTTCTTTCCAGAGGCGTCCAACTTCTCCTCGCCGATGCGTCGGATATGCGCCTGATAGCCGTGACTCATGGCAGCTTCACGGCCAGATGGATTGTCATATCCTTTGTCCAGGCACAAGTGTTGTGGTTCCTCCTCAGTGGGCTGCGGTCGTTCGACCACGATGGCGTCGAGGGTCGCCTCCAACAACTTGGTATCGTGAACATTGGCTCCGGCGACCACAATGCTCAGTGGACCGCCCTCTGCGTCCACCAGGATGCTCCGCTTGCTGCCAGCCTTGCCGCGGTCCGTCGGATTG
>DCWO01000046.1:0-9142 GCA_002328865.1 Dehalococcoidia bacterium UBA2160
CTGGAAAAGCGGAAGGAGGTTCAGACCCGAACGATACAGCGACGACGAATGTACAATCATCAACTCAGAGAGCTCGCGATATCAGCTCAAAGTCTCTATTAACAATCTGTCCCGTTTCTGCTGACAGCCAACAGCCGGCGAGTTCCATATGCCGATCGCCCTCTTTTCGTCGAAATACATGGCCAGCGTTTTCGCGAATTCCGGCTGTCGAGTGACGACCGTGGCCGCCGCGAACCCGCTCTCCGCATCCGGGTTGGCACTACAACGAATCTCCGCGGACTCGACTGCCTCTCGTCAGCTCCTCGACCTGGAGCTCTCCGCGTGCGAACTGCCTGAATATGTTGACGCGGGGGAGCATCTCATCGTCGTCGCGCGTAAGGAATGAGACGCCCGGTGTTTGCCCTCGGCAGCGCCATTGCACTCGCTCCGGCCTATAGTCGAACGTTCGCTCCAGGAGTACAATTGCCCGGTCGAAGCCGACTTAACCGTGAACCGCAAGGGAGGCCGCCATGGCGTTGAGCCCCGAGATGATGCTGGAAATGTACCGAAAAATGGTCACCATCCGAACCTTCGAACGGTTCGCCGTCCAGGAGTTCCACGCTGGAAACATCCCGGGCGTGGTCCACGCCTACATCGGCGAGGAAGCGGTGGCCGTGGGCGTTTGCACCGCCCTGAAGGTCACCGACAAGATCGTAAGCACTCACCGAGGCCACGGCCACACCATCGCCAAGGGCGCCGACATCAAGCTGATGATGGCGGAGCTTTTCGCCCGAAGCAACGGCTACTGCCACGGCCGAGGCGGCTCGATGCACATCGCCGACTTCGGTGTCGGGATGCTGGGCGCCAACGGCATCGTCGGCGCGGGCATGCCGATCGCGACCGGCGCGGCGCTGGCCGCTCAACTCGAAGGCAGCGACGGGGTGGCCGTTGCATTCTTTGGCGACGGAGCGTCCAACGAAGGCGCGTTTCACGGATCGCTGAACCTGGCGTCGATCTGGAAGCTGCCCGCGATCTTCGTCTGCGAGAACAACGGCATGGCCATCGGCGTGCCTGCGTCCTACGCCCTCTCGGTCGAGGACGTCTCCTCGCGCTCGGTCTCGTACAACATCCCCGGCATCACCGTGGACGGTTCCGACGTCATTGCCGTGTACGAAGCGGTCGAGCAGGCAGTGCTCAGGGCTAGGGCGGGCAGCGGGCCGACTCTGGTCGAATGCAAGACGCACAGATGGCGTGGACACGCTGAGCAGAAGACGGCCTCCGACGAAGCCCCGCCGGACGGCTCAAACGCCGAGTTCGATCCGATTCCGAAGCTGGCGAGCCGTTTGCTCGAACAAGACATCGCGACCAGATCCTCGCTGAATGGGATCGAGTCCGAGGTTGAAACCGCGGTCGAACAGGCGGTCGAGTTCGCGAGAACTAGTCCGATGCCCAAACCCGAGGACGCGTTGCTCGAAGTCTTCGCACCTTAGCGCCAACGTCGCCGATTCACAGCACCTGCTGCAGAGAAAAGAGTGGAGACCATGAGAGAACTCACCATCGACGATGCCATCCTGGAAGCCTTCCAAGAGGAGATGAGACGCGACAACCGCGTGTTCCATCTGGCAGGCTCAGTCGGAAACCTCAACAGTCTCACAGATGAGTTTGGCGAAGCGCGAGTGCGCGTGTGCCCCATCTCGGAGGAGGCGTACGTCGGCGCAAGCATCGGGGCCGCGGGAAGCGGCTTCCGGCCCATCGTCAGTCCGGGCATGATGACGTTCGCGTTCACCGCAATGGACATGATCGTCAACCAGATGTCCAAAATCCACTACATGTTCGGCGGCCAAGCGGCGTTCCCCATCGTATTCCGAGCGTCGACCGGCGGAGGCAGGTCCGCGGCCGCCCAGCACTCGCAGAGCCCGCACCCGATGTTCATGGGCCTGGCGGGGCTGAAAATCGTCATGCCCACCACTCCTTACGACGCCAAAGGTCTGATGAAAAGCGCAATTCGCGACAACAACCCTGTGATCTTCTTTGAGGACCAGATGCTTCCTCGCATGGGGATAACCGGACACGTGCCTGAAGAGGAGTACACCGTGCCGATAGGCGTGGCCGACATCAAACGGGAGGGCAGCGACGTCACTATCGTGGCCATCTCGAAGATGGTCGTCGAAGCGCTGGCCGCCGCGGAGACCCTGGCCGCCGAGGGGATTTCAGCCGAAGTGATCGACCCGAGAACGCTGGTCCCCATGGACTCGGGCGCAATTCGCGCGTCGGTGAGGAAAACCGGTCGCGTCGTCATCGTGGACGAGGCGTGCATCACGTGCGGCGCGGCAGCTGAGATCGCGGCATTGGTCACGGAGGACCCGGAGACGTTCCGAGCCATGAAGGCCCCGGTCAAACGAGTGTGCGCCCCAGACGTTCCGATCCCCTACGCCCCCATAATGGAGCAGTTTTGCATTCCCGACAGAGACCAGGTCATAGCCGGAGTGCGAGAGGTGCTCCAATAGACGAATAATGGAGAAGGGAGAGCGTTAGCATGAGCGCACGGAAGCTGTTGGCACGTGTCGTCATCGCGTTAATCGGTCTGAAAGTGGCCGGCGTCGTCGCCGCCCTTCTGGCGAAACGCCGATATCTTGCCCAGGATTACGGAGAAGGCTCCGTCAACGAGGTCGCCGTATTCGGGGGCGCCGAAAAAGAGGTGACGTCGCAACCGTTCACCGGAGGGGCCGTCAGGGCGATCTGCGGCGGCGTCGAGCTCGACCTCACGGGCGCCGAGATCGCGGATGCTCCTGCAATCGTCGAGGTCACCGTCATCTGCGGTGGAGTGATGATCAAGGCGCCGCTGGAATGGAACGTCGCACTCACGCCGTCAGTCACCATGGGCGGCGTTGAAGATATGCGCGAGCAACAGCCGGATTCAACCGAGTCTCTGCCCGATCTCATCATCACCGGCAAAGTCATCTGCGGCGGCCTGGCCGTCGGTGACGCAGAGACGAGCCTGCACGAGCTCCACGCCGCGGAATAGCCAGGCTGCGCGGGCTTGGCCGTGAACGGCCAGACGACCACCGCTCGTCTACGCTTCGGCGACATCCGGCGGCATAACGTCGATCAAGGGCCAACGCACGAGCTCGTTGAATGCTTTGGACTAAGGCGAACGAATTGGCTGCAACGGACAACCTTGTTGTCCATTGCAACTCCCGAGGATAGCGCCCTCGGGCCACTCGAATGTTTGTACCACACGCGCCTTTAGCGGTTTCGCGGAAGCTCCCGGCATCGTCGGCGCCTTTGTTACGTCAGCGGTCGGATGCGCCCTCGTCACTTGCCGTAAGATGCCCATAGCCCGCACATTCGACGTAGCGGCTTAACGATTGAAACCCACTCGCCGGGCTGGTATCATCGCGATCGTGCTGTCGCTCATGTCCCGTCACTGGACACGAATCGACGCCGTCTGCCAGTCGTACGAACTCCGAGCCTAACCAAGGGGCACTCATGGATCAAGATGAGGTTGCAACCACCGAGTACAGTTCGTTTTCGCGATACGCCCTGAACTTACAGGGGTATGACGGATTCGATGACACCGAGAAACGATCGATCGAGTGGCCGATTCGTTATTCGCCAGCGGTCTGCGCCGCCCTGGCGGCCGTTGGCGCCGCGCTTCAGTGGCCGGTTTGGCAGTTCGTGGCGGCGGGCATCGCGATTCTGGCCGCGGTCTCTGCGAGAGGGCATCTGGTGGACGCCACGTTTAACTACGGCGTCAGACACCTATTCGGCGCCGATCCTATGCCCCCCAATCCACGCCCCAGACGATTTGCGTGCTTGGTCGTCAGTATGATGTTGACGGCAAGCGGGCTGGGATTTCTGCTCGATGTACCTGTGGCTGGCTTCGTGTTCGGGTTCGGCTTGGCCGCAGTCTTGTCAGTCAACGCGTTCACCAACTGGTGCCTTGGCGCCTTCATGTTCCGCTTGCTGCGCCTACCTGCCTGAGCCGTCAGCAACAGTCGTCTTGCCCGAGCCGACGACGGAGCTGGACCGCCTCAGGCGGCCCACAACTCCGAATCACCCAATCGCTATTCGGCGATCCCCGGCGGCATATTCTCCGTCAGGAACCCGTGCACGAGGTCGTTGAACGCCTCGGGTTGCTCGTAGTAGACGGAGTGGCCGGCGCGAGGCATGGTGACGAGTTTCGATTGGGGGACCAACGACGACGCGATCTCGATGGTTCTCGGCGCGATGAGCGCGTCTTCCTCACCGACGATGTATAGGATCGGCACGCCTGAGTCGGTGAGTCGCTCGTGCGTGGAGCCTCGGAATCCCGGCGGCACGGCCAGGAAGTCGGGCTCGTGCTTCGGGTTTAGCCGCATGAACTGTCGGTAGAGGAAAGCCATCTCCGGGTTGGCTGCCGTGAAGCCCAACGACAGTGCTCTGAGTGTGCCCGCCGGACGGTCCGGTTCGCGGTTTTGATGCTCTTCGCGAACCTGCCTCGCTTCGTCGTTGACCGCGCCGCCGTTCGAGCCAGAAAACACCAGGCCCCAGACTCGTCCGGGATTCCGCAGAGTGAAGCCCAATCCGGTGCGGCCCCCCATCGAGTGCGCGACCACGGCTGTTTGTTCGATCTCTAGGAAATCGAGCAATCCTTTGAGATCGTCAGCGAAGGCGCTTCGGCCCTTGGGTTCCGCTTCGTCAGCGGTCAGCCCGAAGCTTCGATGATCGAAGATGATGCATGCGTAGTGTTCCGAGAAAAACGGAACCTGCTGCCACCACGCGAGGTGGTTGCCGCCGGACCCATGGGCGAACACGAGGGCCGGCCCGCTGCCGTGGACCTCGTAGTAGATTTCCGTGCCGTTTACGCTTGCGAAGGGCATGCCTGTCCTCGTTGGTTTGAAGTGGATCGTGGCATTGGCCGTGGGTGGGTTGGCGCCTCGACGCCTGGCCGCAACGACCTCCATACTATCATCTGGTCGAACGCGAAGCGCTTCCGGCACGTCGCTGTCGGCGTCAACCGCAGGGTCCAGAATGGAACGAAACAGATGGCGTTCATCCTCCACGGCATGGTCCTGCAGTCGTTCGAAGCCATCGTAAGAGACAGCCAACGCCTCCCGGCCAAGTCCACCTGCTTCTTTCCGAAGCTCCCGACCGGCCTGATCATCAACCCCCTCGACGCATAGTGTAGTCCAGCCGAACTGATGCTCTTGCGGCATCGCCATGTCGCCGATAGAATTGCCCCAGCCATCGCCATGCGTCGAGGCGGCCATTGCCAGGGTCTGGGTGCGCAACTTCGCGGCTCATCAGATTAGACGAGGCGCAACGGAAGATCCTCAATTGCGACGCGTTCGGATTATCTTCCTTGGCTCAGGCGGCGCCAAGATCGCGGGCAACGGGTCACAGTCGCGATGACAAAACCGGAATCGGAGATGTGAGAGCTATGGGCGCGCTGGATGGCATCAAGGTATTGGACTTCGGCCAGTTCGTCGCCGGGCCGCTGACGGGAATGTTGCTGGCGGACCAAGGCGCGGACGTGGTCAAGATCGATCCTCCGGAGGGCCCCTGCTGGGACACGCCCGCCAACTCGACCTGGAATCGAGGCAAGCGGTCCATTGTCCTCGATCTGAAGGACCTCTCGGACGTTGAGCGAGCTCAAGCGCTCATCGCCTCGGCGGACGTGCTGCTGGAGAACTTCCGCCCAGGCGTGATGGACCGACTCGGGCTTGGCGCGGAGGCTGCCGCTTCTGCCAACCCGAGGCTCGTGTACTGCTCGATTCCCGGGTTCGCCTCCGACGACCCGCGCGCGGCGATCCCCGCCTGGGAGGGCATCGTTGCGGCCGCGACGACCAACTTCCGGGGGCCCTTATTCGGCGCCGGAAACGGTCTGCCGATATATACTGCTATCCCCATCGCCTCGTCGTTCGCGGCATTTGAGTCCGCCGTCAGCATAGCTATGGCGTTGGGTGTCCGCGAGCGCGATGGCGTCGGCCAGCGCATCGAAGTCCTGATGTTCGACGCCATGTTCGCGGCCTTCAGCAGACAGCGCATCCACAACGCCGATCCCCCTCCTCCGGCTCTCGGCAGCACCTGGTCCGGCCAGTTCGAATGCAAGGATGGTCGGTGGGTGATGTTCGGATCCGCGAACAGCAACTTCCGAGAGTTCGTGGAGGCCGCAGGCATCGCTTCATGGGACGAGGAAGGTCTGATTGATTGGGAGCGCCTTGCCCGCGACCCTGGGCTCGCGGCAGAGCAAAGGCGGCGAACCGTCGAGCTCTTCAAGACCCGAACGGCGCAGCAATGGGAGGACGACATCGCGATCGCGGGCAGCGAGTGCGCCGTATGCAGGGCAAGCGCCGAATGGCTCGACCACACCCACGCCCGCGAGTCCAAGATGGTCATCGAAGTCCAAGACCCGAAATTCGGGAAGATGCTGCAACCGGGCGTGAATCCACGCCTGTCAGGAACGCCTGGCGAGGTTCGCGGTCCGGCTCCGGCGCTCGACCAACATCGCGACGAGGTTCTGTCCGAGGCCAATGGCGGCTCGCAGCCGGCGCCGGTCGAAAATATCGACGATACACTGCGATCGGCGCTCGACGGGGTGCGTGTGCTCGACCTCTGCATAATTCTCGCCGGGCCCACATGCGGAAGGACGCTCGCGGAATTCGGCGCCGACGTGATCAAGATCGACGACCCGAACAGAGGTCCAACGATCGCCTCCCACAATACCGTCAACCGGGGCAAACGCAGCATTCTGCTGGACCTGAAGAAGGAAGAGGGACGCGACGTGTTCTGGCGACTGCTTGAGGACGCTGACGTCGTGGTCCAGAACAACCGGAAAGGACGCATAGAAGCCTTGGGATTGGGTTACGATGAGGTTCGTAAGCGGAAATCCGACATCGTCTACGCTTCGTTGAACGCCTACGGGCACATCGGACCTTGGGCCGAGCGTCCGGGACACGAGCAGTTCGCGCAAGCCACTACCGGCATGCAGGCGCGTTTCGGGGGCGACGGTCAGCCGCAGCTTCAACCACATCCGATCAACGACTTCAGCACCGGGCTCCTGGGCGCGTACGGTGTCGCATTGGCGTTGCTGCATCGAAAACGGACCGGCGAAGGCCAGCACGTCGACGGCGCGCTCGCCTACACGGCCATGACGCTGCAATCAGCGATCGTACAGGACTACGACGGCAAGACTTGGGACGAACCGCGAGGCTAAGACACCCTCGGTTCTGGACCGCTGCATCGAGCGTACAAGGCAGCGGACGGCTGGCTTTTCCTCGGCGCGCGAATGACGGAGCTTAGCAAGCTATCGCGCGTTCCGGGCCTGGAGGGAGTCGACGGCCTGCAGGGCGAGGATTTGGAGCGAGCGCTGGAGGACAGGTTCGTGCGAGGCTCAATCGCCGGATGGATCGGCAAACTCAACCCTGCCGGGATCGGGATGCACCGGGTAGTTACGAGGTGGAGCGATCTCATGGACCACCCGTGGGTGAAAAGTCACGGCCTGAGCATCACGCGCAACCATGAGGATTGGGGACCGATCACCACCGCAGGCCCGGCGCCACGAATGTCGCGCACTCCGGTCCGGCCGGGTCGCCCTGCACCGAAGCCGGGCTCGGACGCGCAAGAAATCCTGGACGAGATCGGAATGGCGGACGAGTTGGACCGACTCGTGGGCGCGGGCGTGGTCCGCCTGGACGGCATCGCGGCCAGCGATCGGTGATGCCGCCGCGAAGCTCAAGTTGAATTCTCGGTGGCGCTGAAATCAGGTCGCCGATCGAACGCCTTCTGCGCTGAGGATGAAGCCCTGATAGCCGTTATCTACGACTTCGTTGCATTTCTCGCGGTAGGTTCCCACACCGCCGGCGTACGGCATGAATACGCGGGGCTTTCCGGGAATATTCGCGCCTAGATACCACGAATCTGCAAGCATGTACATTGTCGACTCGGCTACCTTGTTGACGTGGGACACCCATTCGCTCTCGGCATCGGGATCCGCCTCCGCCACTTCGATGTCACGTTCGCGCATGTAGTCGATGAAGTCTGAGATCCAATCCTGGTGCTGTTCAATCGACACGGTCATGTTGCTGAGGACGGAAGGGCTGCCCGGCCCGGTAATCATGAACATGTTCGGAAATCCTGCGACCTGGAGGCCCAAGTACGTTTTCGGTCCCTCTGACCACTTGTCCTTCAGGGCCAGACCGTCTCTTCCGCGGATGTCGATCTTGAAGAATGTGCCAGTCATCGCATCGAATCCGGTGGCGAAAACGATCATGTCGAACTCGAACTCGCTGTCCTCAGTTCGGATTCCAGTCGGGGTGATCTCTTGAATCGGTGAGTGGCGGATGTCAACCAACTCGACGTTGTCACGGTTGTATGTCTGGTAGTAGTCAGTGTCTATCAACGCCCGCTTGGAGCCCAACGGATGGTCGGTCGGCAGAAGTTTTTCGACGGTTTCGGGATCCTCCACGATCTCGCGTATCTTGGATCGGACGAATTCCGCGGCGGTGTCGTTCGCCCTTCGATCCATGCCGATGTCCTTGAACGATCCCCACAGAAATTTGTGCCCGCCCTCGGCCCAGCCAGTTTCATACGCCTCCCGGCGTTCCTCAGCCGTGGCTTCCAGGGCCAGGCGTTCGCTGAAATTCACCGCGTTGCCGCTTTTGGACCATCTTGCTTTTTCCAGAATCGCTTCGTAGTTGGGTTTGACTTGCTCTTCGAGGAATTTCCGATCTATCGTCCCGTGGCGGGCTGGGATTGTGTATTGCGGGGTGCGTTGGAACACCGTCAGGCTCTTGGCTTGCTCGGCGATCACCGGAATCGCCTGTATGCCGCTTGAGCCGGTGCCGATGACGCCGACCCGCTTGCCCGCGAAATCCACCCCGTCATGGGGCCAGTCGCCCGTATGATGCCACTCGCCCTCGAACGACTCCAGCCCTTTGATGTACGGAACATTGCTGGTTGAGATGCACCCGATCCCGGTAATCAGGAATTTGGCGATGACTCGATCGCCGTTGTCCGTTTCGATTTCCCATCGGTTCGTATCCTCGAGGTATCTTGCAGACACAACCCTGGTGTTGAATTGAATGTTTCGGCGGAGGTCGAAACGGTCCACGACGTGATTGAGGTAGGACAGAATCTCGGGTTGCACCGGGTACTTCCCGCTCCAGTTCCAGTCCTGCAG
>DCWO01000046.1:9522-38385 GCA_002328865.1 Dehalococcoidia bacterium UBA2160
GGTAACGGTTCCAATACCAAGTTCCGCCGACTCCGTCCCCCGTCTCGTATACCTGGACGGACATGCCCAGGTTCTCGCGGAGTCGCCACAGCATGCCCAGCCCGCCGAAGCCGGCGCCTATGACCACGGCGTCGAGTTCCTGAACTTTTTCAGTTTCGGATTTCATACCCACCTCGTGAACTTTCGCTAAGGCGTCGGTTGTAATTCGGAGATCGGTTCACGCTATCGCATCTGGTGAACTTTGTGCGCTTTCACAACGCACGCTTTGACTGCCTTCACGACCTGCTGGAAGCCGAGCTCGCTGCCGGGCAACATCAACAGAATGAAGAATCCATGCATCTGCCCGGTGTATCTCCGGAAGTCGGTCGGCACGTCGGCTTGCCTCAGTCTCTCGGCGTAGGCCTCCCCTTCGTCACGCAGAACATCGTATTCCGCAGTCAGCACCACAACGGGCGGCAGCCCTGAGAGGTTTCGTGCGTGCAACGGAGAGGCGTCCGGCTCCGTTCGCTTGGAGGAATCAGGGAGGTAGTGGTCCCAAAACCAGATCATCCCGTCGCGGGTCAGCAGCAACTGGTTTTCAGGATCAGTGTAGGAGGGTCGGGAGAAATCGGCGTCGGTCGCCGGGTATATGAGCACCTGCAGCGCTATTGGCGGCCCGCCCTGGTCACGCGCGCGTGTCGCCATCACCGCGGCGAGGTTTCCGCCGGCGCTGTCGCCCGCGACGATCAGCGGCGCATCTTCACCTGCAATATCGGCCAAATGCTCCCCGACCCATTCGAGTGCCGCGTAGGAGTCGTCAACGGCAATGGGGTAACGGTGTTCCGGCGCGAGGCGATACTCCACCAGGACGACAGCGCAAGATGTCCGCTCCGCGAGTTTTCGTGCGACCGTGTCGTATTCATCGATATTGCCTATGACCCATCCGCCTCCGTGGTAGTAAACAAGAACGCCCCGCGGCGTCTCGGTGGGTATGAGGACCCGAAGCGCGACTTTGCCGTGCGGGCCGTCGATGGAGGTTTCCTCCACGTGCACCATGTTGGGAGCAGGTCCGGCGAGTTCCGCTATCGCAGACCCGAACGCGCGCGCTTCGTAGGGTGTACTTTCGTGCAGCGGTTTTCCGTCGCCGGTCGCCATCTGCTCGAGAAATTCTGTGGTCTTTCGATCGAGTCCCACGTTGACCCTCCAGATGCCGACAATCGTGCTGTGTCCGACGCGGCGTCCCTTGTTGATTAGACCGTTCGTCGGTCACACTCTCGGTTGAATGCGAGTCGCCTGGGACCAGGTCGGAGAAATCGGCGCCACATCCATCGGCTGGTCGTCCTAGCTAGCCTGAGTGGCGATCTGCGCGTTGATATTCTCGTTTTTTGGCCAATAAATGCTTCATACGCGATAAAACAAGTCTATCACGAGAGTGACAGCGGTCAAGTGCTCTGTCGCCGCAGTCGCGACATCGGCGTGTGAGCAGCAGCAAATCCTGTTTGAGAGCATGGCGAAAAGCAATCCTGTTGAATCGAGACGGCAACGGCGGTGGGGGCACAACTCCGATTGACATCATCAGGCGTCGCGGATACCGTAATAGTCGCCGCTGAGCGGCCCACCCATCACCGACCCGATCACGATTAAAGGAGGCCCCAGATGGACACGAAGACGCTCCTGACCGAAAGCGAGATGCCCACTCATTGGTATAACGTTCAGGCCGACCTGCCCAGACCGGCCGAACCGCCATTGCACCCCGGCACCCACCAGCCAGCCGGGCCCGACGACCTGTCGCCCATCTTTCCCATGGGTCTGATCGCGCAGGAGATGAGCCAGGAACGCTACATCGAGATCCCCGATGAGGTTCAGGACATCTACCGCATTTGGCGCCCGACTTCCCTGTACCGAGCCCACCGACTCGAGAAAGCGCTCGGTACGCCGGCCAAGATCTACTTCAAGTACGAGGGCACAAGCCCTGCCGGCAGCCACAAGCCCAACACCGCCGTGCCTCAGGCTTACTACAACAAACAAGAGGGCATCAAACGCATCACCACCGAGACCGGCGCCGGCCAGTGGGGCAGCGCGATGGCCATGGCATGCAGCTTCATGGACATCGAGTGCAAGGTCTACATGGTCGGGATCAGCTACGACCAGAAACCGTACCGCAAATCGCTGATGGAGACCTGGGGCGCGGAAGTCCTGTCCTCCCCCACCAACACGACCAACTCGGGTCGCGCGATTTTGGCCCAGGATCCCAATTCGCCCGGGAGTCTCGGCATAGCCATCAGCGAGGCTGTCGAAGAGGCTGCCGGACGCGATGACACCAACTACTCCCTCGGCAGCGTGCTGAACCACGTCCTCATGCACCAGTCCGTCATCGGCCAGGAGGTCAGGACTCAGATGGAGAAGCTCGACGCCTACCCGGACATCCTCGTCGGGTGTGTTGGCGGCGGATCGAGTTTCGGCGGCATCGCCTTCCCCTTCATCAAGGACAAGCTGGACGGCAAGGACATCCGGTTCATCGCGGTGGAGCCCGAAGCGTGCCCGACGATCACTCGTGGCAAGTACACCTACGATTTCGGCGACACCGGCGAGATGACCCCGTTGGTCAAGATGCACACGCTCGGCCATACCTTCGTGCCTCCCCCCATCCATGCGGGAGGCTTGCGATACCATGGCATGGCCCCGTTGATCAGCCTGTTGGTCGACCTCGAGTTGATCGAGGCCAAGGCGGTGCACCAGAATGCCGTTTTCAGGTCTGCGATAACCCTCGCCCGCACCGAAGGAATGATCTCGGCACCCGAACCGGCCCACGCGTTGGCCGTCGCCATCGACGAGGCGCTCAAATGCAAGGAGACCGGCGAAGCGAAGAACATCCTGTTCCTGCTTTGCGGCCACGGCAATTTCGACATGAGCTCGTACGACGCGTATCTGTCCGGCAGCCTCGAGGATTACTCCCTGCCTGACGAGCTGATCGAGAGGAACTTGGCGTCGGTGCCTCAATTCTAGTCGGCGCCGCCGGCAACCGGTAGAATGTGACACGGTGGGAGGTCGCCGCGCACTTCGCGTAGCGACCTCCTATTCGTTCTCGGATTCCCGAGGCAACGGGATCACGCGAGGACGTCGGCGTCATCGGCGAGATTCGGCGCTGTGAGATAATGGCTGTCCGCCGGAACGCGTACACGAATCGCAGGGAGCATAGATGCGACACTCGATGAGCGTGCTGCTCAAGCCCACGTCAAGCAGGTGCAACCTTGACTGCACCTACTGCTTCTACCTGTCGAAGCAGTCAATCTACCCGTGGAGCGGCCGGCCGTCGATGTCCATCGAGACGTTCGAGACGTTCCTGCGGCAATACATCCCGATGTCTGCGCCGCACCTGAGTTTCCTCTGGCAGGGTGGCGAGCCCACGATGATGGGGCTGCCGTTCTTCGAAGCCGCAGTCGAGCGTGAAGTCGCCGTAGCTCGCGAGCTCATCAGCGGCCCGATGCCGCCCCTCAACAACGCCATCCAGACGAACGCAACGCTGCTGGACGAGGATTGGGCCCGATTCTTCAAGCAGCAACGATTCCTCGTGGGAGTCAGCATCGACGGTCCGCCCGAGTGGCATGACCGCTTCCGCGTCGACCCGGTCGGTAGGCCGTCGCACGACAACGTCATGCGCGGAGTCGAACACCTCAAACGCGAGCGCGTGCCCTTCAACGTGCTGAGCGTAATCAGCCAATCCAACGTCGACAAGCCTCGGGAGTTGCTCAGATGGCTGGTCGACCAGGGATTTCACGATCTCCAGTTCATCCCCTGCGCCGAGCCCGCGGAAGGCTGCCGAAGCGTGGCCGAGGGAGGAACTTCGCCAGAATCGATCACCCCCGGCCAGTACGGCATATTTCTCACCGAGTTGTTCGACGAATGGATCAACGTGGGCGTCGAGAAGGTGCGGATACGCTGGTTCGACAACCTGATCCAGATGCTGTGGGGTTACCCGTCCGAGATGTGTGAGCTGGCCGAGAACTGCGGGTACATCGTCCTCGAACACAACGGCGACTGCTACCCGTGCGACTTCCGCGTCGAGGAGGATTGGCTCCTGGGCAACCTTCACGATACGCCGCTGGATCAGATCGTCGAGGGTGAGATGTTCGCCCGATTCAATCAGGTCAAAAGCAAGCTCCACGCGAACTGTCAGAAGTGCCGCTGGAAGACCTTGTGCTACGGCGAGTGCCCCAGCTATCGCATAGTCAACACGGGCGAAACCGAGCACAGCCTGCCCTACTTCTGTGGCTCCTTTATCGACTTCTTCGGCGAAAGCTACGACCGCATGGAGGAGTGGGCTGTCCGTTTGGGCAAGACTAGGGGATTGGCGGTCCCGCCCGGGCAGATGTCGCCCGCGCTGCGGACCTCGGTCCCGGCGCGACCCGTGCGGGTCCAACTCGACCGCCGGCTCCCGGCAGTCAAGCGCGCCAAGGTGGGCCGCAATGACCCGTGTCCGTGCGGCAGCGGCAAAAAGGTGAAGCGCTGCTGTGGCGATCGAGTGCTCGGGGTCTGATTGGCCTCCCAATCGAGACAAGCCAGCTCGAAGCGCCGGATTTTCGGTTCCATGGGTCACCGGGAGTTCCGAAAGTACTTCTACAGCATGTTGTGGCAGTCGTCCGGGTACGGGATGCAGTTCCTTGTCATCGGATGGTTGGTCCTGGAGCTAACTGACTCCGGCTCACAGCTTGGACTGGCAGTCTTCCTCTACGGCGTACCCAACCTGGCGCTGATGCCCTTCGCCGGCATCGCGGCCGACCGAATGGATCGTCGCGCGCTGCTGATTGTCGCCCAGACGGCGATAGCGTTGTTCATCGCCGCTCTGGCGACGCTGACGATTGCGGACCGGGTCACCATGTGGCAGGTGTATCTCACGGCGATCGCGCTCGGCGCCATTCAGGGGTTCATGATGCCCGCCAGCATTGCGATCGTCGCCGACCTGGTGGACCGCGGCGACATGCTGAACGCCAACGCCCTCAACTCGGCGGTTTTCAACGGCGCGCGCGTCCTGGCGCCGCCCGCGGCAGGGGTGGTGCTCGAGACAGCGGGCATCGGCGAGGCGTTGTGCCTGAACGCGGCCTGTTTCGCGCTGGGCGCCGCCCAGATGTGGACCATGCAGAAAGTTCCTTCTCACGGTTCGGTTTCGGAGACAAGCGTCCTGGTCAACCTTCTGGACGGGGTCAAGTTCACCTTCAGGACCCCAGTCGTGTCTAGTGTCATCGGCATTAGCATGGCGTTCGGCCTGTTCGGCGCGGCCCATATCCAGATACTGCCGGCCTTCGCCAAGGAAGTGTTGAGTCTCGACGCCGCCGAAGCGGGGCTGTTGCTAGCCGCGGCGGGCGCCGGCTCTCTCGTGGGCAACCTGGTCCTGGGATCGTTGGGGAACCCGCGCCATAAGAGTTCGCTTTTGTTGGGATCCATCATCCTGTTCGGGATAGCTTTGCTGTTGTTCGCCTGGGCGTCGTGGTATCCAGTCTCCCTACTGCTCATGTTCTTCGTGGGGATGGGTTTCGCTGGCTTCATATCGGTCGGGGCGACAGTGCTTCAGCTCTCGACCCCACCGGCGATGAGAGGTCGAGTGATGAGCATGATGCTGATAAGCGCGTCGTTACACTATCTGGGGGCGTTGCCGTTGAGCTTGGCAGCGGACCTGTACGACTGGCCGATCGCGATAACTGCGGGAGCGTTGCTCATGCTGGCAGTGGTCGTCTGGCTGGGATTGCTGAAACCGACGATTCGGCGGATGCAAGTGGAGTAGAGTTCTTCCGTCTAGTGTCCTGAGTCAGAAGTTCGTATGACAATGTCACGAGCCTTCGACAAGCTCAGGCCGAACGGAGTAAGGGTTGTTCCGTTCGTGGTGAGCCCGTCGAACCACCCCGACGTTTCTGCTTGCTTCGGGACTAATGCGTCGAATTTGCGACTCGGAACGCTAGGAGCTGTGGAGCGTATCCAAGACTTCAGAGATTCCGGATTTCAATTCGCAGTCCCACACCGTGAGTACCTTCCAGCCAAGGCTCTCCAGCGAGCGAAGGTTCGATTCGTCGCGATCCATGTTGCGTTGAATCTTGGCTCGCCAGTAGTCTGCATTGGCAACCGGCCACCTGAAGCGACTGCACTGATGCCCGTGCCACAAACAGCCGTTGACGAGAACGATGGTCGAGAGCCGGGGCAGCACGATATCCGGTTTTCCGGGCAGATCTTTCCTGTGAAGACGAAACCGGAATCCGGCGGCGTGGAGCGCTTTTCGGACCGCGATCTCGGAAGACGTGTTCTCCGAGTGCACGCTCGCCATGATTCGGCTTCGCGCCTCTGGCGTAAACTGGTCAGGCATGTCTACGCATCGTTAGACGCTTGCTCCAACCGTTGACGCGCGAGATGCTCCAGTCTGCGGGCTTGCGTAAGCAGAGTTCTTCGCAATCCCGGTTGAACGGAACGCTCGCTTATTACCTGGGCGAGCTTGGCAATGGCGCCGGCTCGCCGGGCAATGCGAATGTCCGGGTGCTTGCGGCGCTCATACAGTTCGGCGGGGACGATTCTGCCTCGCACCGAATCGGGCAGCATCATTAACGGAGCGGGCGCGACCAATTTTTCATTCAGCACGGCGCCAAACAGCGAAGCCTCCTGCAAGATCCGAAAGACCGAGAACTCCGCCGAGGCCAACAGGGGTTTGCTTTCCGATGCCGAGGCGCCCGTCAACTCCCATAGGGGCCACATCTCGATCTCGGCCACCTCGAACGGATCTAGCACGTTCATGGCCACGGCGTCGGTTCTCTGGTTGCTGAGATGACGCCGGATTCGCACCCTTAGCTTCTCATTGGTCTGGCCGACGTAGATGGGTTCGTCGTCGTAGTCGTAGAAGGCATAGACCCCACATTCGGCGTCGCCCACGTGGTTACCGGTGGCATCCTCCAAATTCAGAACACGCTGCAACTCGGAGAGAATGTCTCGGACCTCGTCGGGCGGTTGGTCCTGCCGTTTTCTAGGCATGCGCGAGGGTTTGTCGTCGTGGGTTCGCCGTTAGACTGCCCTGCACCAGCGGCACGAGATAATTTCGCGCCAGCCACGCGACCGCGGGCACGCACACAGCATCTCCCATCGCGAATTTCGCTTGGTTCTCGCTGGCGCCGCCGAACTCGAACGACGGGGCGCCCTGCAGTCTGGCGTATTCACGGGCGGTCATCCAGCGCACACGGACTTCGCCTCGGCCGGCTTCGACGAGCGCCTGCCTGCTGGACCCTCCCCTGGCCGTACGAAGACACCCGCTTATCTCGTCCGATCGAATCTCCCACACTGCCTTTCCGTGGCGCGTCCTCCGATATGCCGCAGCATAATGAATCCGCTCGGACTGACGAAGGAGTTGGAGCCTATCGTCCTGAATGCCAGACAAAGAACCGAGGAATGCGTCGAGTCGTTGCGATCCCCACCATCGTTGGTCGTTCGGTGGCAGCGACTCGACGACATCGGTGAGAGTATCGCGATGGTCGGGCAGCGCCTCCAGGCGGGCCGCCTGCAGGATCAATCCCGGATGACTTTCGACGAATTTAACGACTTGCTTCGGCCGGTGCTCGTTCGTGCTCCAGTCGCCAGGTGAGGTCAACGGGACCAGTGAGGCGACCACGAATACTCTCAAGCGGCTTTGGGCAACAAAGCGACGGGCGTCAAGGGCGAGGACATCGCAGATGTAGCCCATGTCGTTGAGCGCCGCAATGGTGTCGCGCAGATCCCGGCCGCTGTTGGACGTGAGGAACCCCGGCACGTTCTCGAGCATGACGACGGGGGGTCTGCGCCCATCCATTTCATCGAGTATCCGGATGAAATTCCAGATGATGCTGGATTCTTTGCCCTCTAAGCCCTCGCGACCGCCTGCCAACGAAAGATCGGTGCACGGAAACGAGGCTGTGGCGATGTCCACGGACGGTACGTCTGCTGCGTCAAAATCGCGGATGTCGGAAAGCACGTAGTGAGACGCGTCCAAATTCGCGGCGTACAAGGTCCGCTTGATCTCGGCATGATCGTTCGCGAATACGACCTCGCACCCTTCTTCCTCCAGGGCCATCCCGACGAGCCCGGCTCCGGCGAAGAATTCAGCTACTCGCGGTCGACCGATATCCCCTCTTGCCACCGGCGGTGCTCCCCTTATCGTGGTAGATGATCGCAATCATCATTTTAGAACATATATCTGATTGCGAGGGCGTACGTCAACCGTTCCGACGCGCGGACATGCAACAACTATCGGGAGGTTTCAATCGGCGCTCTGAGATTCATTTCTCGCGCGCCTCGGCCCGAATCGAAGCGCGCACGGCGAGGTCAAAGCTGAAGCGTACGACGCCCTTCGACATGTCGTGGCTAGGCAGGGATCACTGATAGGTCGAAATCTCCAGGCGACGGCGCCTTGAATGTCATCCTGAGCGAAGCCGAAGGATCTGGCTAATTGCGACACTTATCTCCCTGCGGGGCGCCAGATGCTTCGCCTACGGTCTCAGCATGACAGTGTGCAAAACAAACATTGCAACCTCAAGCGGCATCCGGCGCGCGGACATAATCCCCTTGCGTCGGAACTCAGAGCCAGCCCTGAGTTTGCTGAAGGGGCGAACGGGATTTGTCGCCGAACTCCTATTTCTCGACGCCGAGAAGCTCCTTGGCAACCTCGACGGCGGTGGCCGCCTCGGGGGCGTAGCCGTCGGCGCCGATGTCTGAGGCGTAGTGCTGCGTAACCGGGGCGCCGCCCACCATCACCCGCAGATTCTGCCTGATCTCCGATTGCTCCAGCATCTCGATGGTGGTCTTCATGATGGGCATGGTCGTGGTCAGAAGCGCGGACATGCAAATCATGTTGGCGTCCGACTCTTCCACAGCCTCCAGGAACTGCTCCGGCGACACGTCGTTGCCCAGATCGACCACTTCGAAACCAGCTCCGTCCAACATCATCGAGACCAGGTTCTTGCCGATGTCGTGCAGGTCGCCTCGAACGGTGCCGATGACCACCTTGCCAAGTGAAGCTCCCTGAGTTTCGGCGAGCAATGGCCGCACGAGGTTCATGGCCCACTTCATCGCTCGCGCGCTGACGAGAACCTCGGGCAGGTAGTATTCACCGTTCTTGAATCTCTCGCCGACCACATCCATGCCGGGGATGAGGCCCTCGTTCACGATCACCAACGGGTCCATGCCTTCGTCGATGGCCGATTGGGTCCACTGCTCGGCTGCCGGGGCGTTTCCTTCGATGATGAAGTTGCTAACGTCGCCGAGTTCCATCGATGTCCTCCTGACGGTTAGTTGTTGAATCGATTGGCTGATCTAGTATCAGCCGACAATGTTGCTGAGCTACGCCTGTACCGGATATTTGCCGTGTTGTTCGAGAAGCTCACCGACGCGTTCGATCCTCGACAGGATAGCCGGCATAGTGACGTTGTCAGCAACGCCCATTATGAACGCGTCGCCCGGCGCGATAATGCCGAAGAGCTTGTCCATGTACTTCTCGAACTCCTCTTCGGGGTACGACTCCTCGAGGATGATCGACGGGATGCCTCCCCAGATGATCATGTCGTTGCCCCAGGTTTCACGCGCCATCTCAAGGGTGCAGGGCACCAGCGGGGCAGTCGTGAAGCACTCCACCATGTCGTAGCCCGCGTCCTTGAAGTGATCGAGGATGTCGCTGCTGTCGCTGTCCGCGTGGTGTACCAGCACTTTGTCGTTGGCGTGCATGACGTCGGACATTGCCTTGTTGTAAGGAGTGATGTACCTCTCGAACATGCGAGGCGGAGTTATCTGCGTGTCGTAGTGGGCGCCGTGGAGGATGAGGCGGGCGGGCGAATCGGCGATCACCGGCCACAGCTCTTCGCGTTGCTTCTGGGCGATCAGGTCGAGCAGACGCTCAACCTTGTCCGTGTAGTCGTACAGGTCGAGATAGCCGTGCTCGTACCCGGCCCACTTCTCAAGGTAGGAGTGGAAGGGTCCGTCGCCCGTGGCGACCAGAGGATACCCGTCGTCGCCGATCTCGGCATCGTATGATTCGTACTCCTCGTAGCACGGGTAATACTCCGTGTTCTCGATGATGTACATCACGACATCGTAGTCCTCGGGCGTCTTGAGAGGCTTTTCGACCTCCAAAGGAGCGATCCCGGCCGCGTCCAGTTCGGGCGTCCTGCGCTTGCGTGACGTTACGGAGCCGATAGGCGTAACCCATTCCGTGATGATGTTCCTGTCGTCGTATTGAACCGTGATGTCGACGTTCTTGCATCGCGTGTTGAATATCTTGCCGTCGCGTGCAGCGGCGCCCATGCCCAAGTCCCGTTCGATGTCTCGCAGCCGCCACCCTTCGTACTTCTCCGGAAGTGTTCCCGCGTTCTTGTGAGCGAGCCACCACAGGAGCATGCGAGGAATCCACGGGATGCGATCCGGGCTCTTCCCCTCCATGATCGCCAGCATCCGCTCTCGGTTGGTCATCATAGGTCATCCTCCTGGGCCGGCTTTGCTCGCTCCACCGAAACATCCACCACCCCACCGGACACGCCGCCACATGCTGTTCGTTGCAGCGCTTATTATATGGAAGAAGTCGTTCGCTTGCACGCGCCGTTTCGCGATAGCTTCAAAACGTAGATTCAGCTAGGCGCCGAAATCGGATTCATTCGTCGGCGATCGGCCGCGAGAGCGCCGGGTCGGGTTTCGTAGCCATCCACCAGACTTCGTGATATCGTGACTACACCCTGATCGAGGAGACGCTCGTGGCCATCGATGTCGTGGAGTTGCACGATTTTACGCTGACCCTCGCCGAAGAGGACGTCTGGGCCTGCCTGGGTTCTCGCGACAAGCGAACGCCCGCCCTGGCGGATGAAGTCACGGCCAGCGTCGAGTTGGCTCGTGAGCTGTGTGTGCCCAAAGCCAACTACGCGACGGCGCCGGTGGAGGAATCCGCTCGAGGACGAACGAAGTTCCGCGACGGGCCGTCATTGGCAGGAGGTTTCGTCAACCACGCCCTCCAGGGCGCCGAAGCGGCGGTCTTCGTCGTCGTCACCGTCGGGGCCGAGCTCGAGGCAGAGGTGGCCAGTCGGTTCGCGAAGGGCGACGACGTCGAGGCCATAGTCTTGGACGCGGCGGGCTCAGCGAGCGTCATGAACGCCTTCACGCATGTCGCCGAAATCGTCCTCGAAGAGACGCTGGAGCGCGGTTGGCAGACCGGCCTGTGTCTCCGGCCCGGTCAGAGCTACTGGGACATCACCGGACAACACGACATCTTTTCGGTGGTCCCCACCGAAAGCATCGACGTCCGTCTCATGGAGTCATGCTTCATGCTGCCGCAGAAGACGCAGTCTGGCATCATCCCTGTCGGCGCCGACCTCAAGGTGGACAGCGATCCGAACAAATCCTACTGCAAAGTGTGCAACGCGGCCCGCTGCCCAATGCGCCAGGAGGAGTTCGACCCCGTGGCGCTTGCGGCGGAGGGTCACGGCGCGTAGTCGGCAACTCGCGTGCGGATACGGTGCTCTGGCCCCGATTGAACCGGGACCAAGCCGTTCCCACCGCTCCAAATTTGACTCAATTCAGTCCGGAAGCAACCGTGCGACGCATCCTCAACACCACGGACCCCGCCAGGATCAGTGCCAACGCTGCCAGTCCCCATTGGCCGAGGCTTGGCACTAGGGAGGCCGCAACTGCCGGAGCCTCGTCGGCGCCCATGTCGGTGGTGGCAGTACTGTCTCCGTCACCATCGATTGGACGAGCGGTCAGGTCGTAGTCGATCGGCGGAGCGCCGTTCTCGGATCCGACGTCGATGGCGGGCGATCCGAGTGACAGGTGGTAGTTGTTCGACGCGGTGTTCACCAGCAATGGATCGGAGCCGGTTACGCATCCAGCAGCACATGTCGCTGCACTGAAGATGTCGGTGGTGTTGTTGTAAAACAGGTTGTGGTCGATGGTAACGTTGGTCGCGACGACATTGCTTGCCGTGTAGATTCCCTTAGCGTTAGCCTCAAATACGTTATTGCGAATCACAGCAGACGACGATGTGGCTGTAGAAACGCCCGCAACCGCGTTCGAGACGAAAGTGTTGTTTACCACAAACGGCGAGGTCTTCTGGGCGGCGACCCCTGCTTCGTTCCCGTTGAACACGTTATTGCAGATCTCGATGCCCCGCCCATCTGACGAGCCGTAGATGATGATTCCGCCGACAAACCCGACATCGTTGTTGTCGGCGCCGGTGAATCGCAGATTCTGGATGGTCACGATGTCCGTCGTTGCCGGGATCGTGACCCCGCTGACGGCGCCGGCTGCGGTGAGCACTGCCTGCGCGGCCGCGGTCGTCCCCTTCAGGTGCAAATCGCTCTTCGAAATGTTCACGTTCTCCGTATAACTCCCGGATGCGATCTTGATGATGTCTCCGGGACTCGCCCCGTTGATCCCCTCTTGGATGGTGTTCCAAGGGCTGCCGACGCTCCCGTCTTCGGCGCCGCTGTTGCTGGCGTCAACGTACACTGTGTTGAAGGCTGTCTCGTCCGGGGGCAGACACGCGTTCACACTTACGGGGGGAACGTCCGCATCCCAAAACTGGACCCCGAATGGGCCGTTGAAGTACGGGGCGTCGAGGGCGCCGGCGGGATTCTGTGCGAAGGGTGTGGGCAACGTCGAAATCGGCGTGTTCGTGGTCCACGCGTTCGTAAGAGCGGATTCGGCGAAGATGTAGATGTTGTCCAGGCAGTATCCGGTCGCAACCAGGTCGCCGTCCGGTGAGAAAGTCAAGCCGCGGAAGCTGGGTATGTCGTTGGCGGACTGAGTGGAATCGCACTCGGCGTCCGGAATATCCACGACGTTCTTCGAAGTCGTGCCCGCTGGGTTGATGCGAACGATACGCGTCGAGAAGTCTGTCACGAAGATGTTCCCGGTACCGTCTATTGCTATGTGGCCTTGGTTTCCCGCGGCGACAGTAGATCCGCTCAACAGTTTGTTCGAGTTGCCTGGGTGGACTATGGGCAGGGTGTCACTGGGCGCTATGGAGTAGACGAAACCGTCGTTGTCGACGAACAGCACGTCCCCGCTCGATGTCGCTTGCACGCCATTGGGTGTCGGAAATCCGGTCGCCATTGCCGTTGCGCCGGTCACGCTCCCTCCGGCGTTCACCGTCAGTCGCCAGATCGTGCCCCCGGCATCGGCCACAAGCAGCCTGCCGGATGAGTCCACGGCGAGTCCGTTGGGATTGTTGATGGTCACGCTGCTCGACCATGTTAGCTGGGTCAGTACTCCGCTGGTGTTGACTCGGTAGATGTCGGGACCGTCGTCAGAGATGTATATTTCGGCGCCGTCGACCGCCAGGCCTGACGTGCCAACGAAACCGGTTGCGAATGTCTCGATATTTCCGTCGCAATCGACCCGCATGACTCGGAGGCCGCCCGCACCGTTGCCTTCCTGTGCGTTGTAGAGCGCCTAGCTGCAATCGCTCCACGCCGACGCGGCATAGACCGTGCCTGTTCCTGAGCCTGAGAGCGTGAACACGGCCAGAATCGCTGCCAAGACTAGGATGACCATCGAATGAGATAAGTAATCGTTGAGTGAAATTCGTCGTGGAGCGCCTATCATCTGACCTATCCTCTCAGCTTTAATCGTGCCGACAGCCGGTAATTGACAGCCAACAGTTCCATCTGCAATACATGGCAGCTGGCGCTTCAGTGTTGAAAACACCCGAGTTAGTACCTGGCGCTTCAGCGATTACCCGCCAATAGGCGTCGAACCAAGCCACATTGTGACGTGAGAAGGAGACCATATCCCCACACGCCTGTCAATTGCTCAGCACTCTACAAGTTTGCTTGCACATGGCCGATCAGATCGGTCAAGAGGACATGAGCGCCGTGAATCGTAGTCGCCGACTCGCACCCGCACGGCCGGTGCTCTGGCCCTGATAGAATCGGAGCCAAGCCGCTCTCAGTCCGACTCGTACATCTCTGCCGGACACCAGATGCTTCACTGCGTTCAGCATGGCGTAGGGCCCCCGACTGAAGCCTTTTGGGAAGTCTAGATCAGCCCGTGCTCCACGCGGCGGATGTGCAGGAGCTGTTGTTCTTTGCTGAGCATCACGAAGTAGGCCGACCAGCCGCCCATTCGGACGCGCAGGTGGCGGTAGTTCTCCGGGTCCTCCATCGCGCGCTTGAGCTCTTCGACGTCCGTGACTGTGAGGGTGAGCATGTTGCCCCCGCCAACGATGAACGCCGTGATGAGGCCGGATAGCCGTTGTGTTCCGGGGTCGCCCATCAGGCCGCTTGACGACAGGCGCAGGTCTAGCGGCGCTCCGGCTGCCAGCGGACCGACGGGCATCTTCAGGTACGAGTTGATCGCGGCGGTCGGGCCCGATACGTCGGTGCCGGGCGCGGGCGAGAAGTTGGCGGCGATGGGCTCGCCGATTCGACGACCGTCCGGCGTTGCGGCGACCTCTTTGCCGATCATCGCGTACCACGAGAACGTGCCCACCGAGCCGGGGTAGATGACTGTCGGATGCCGCGCCGCGTGATGCTGCGACCGCTCCACGAAGTAGTCCATCATCTCCTTGCCGATCGTGTCTGCTGCCTCGTCGTCGTTGGCGAACTTTGGCGCTCGGGCGACCAGCCGGCGGCGCAGGTTCTCGGCGCCTTCCCAGTCGTTCTCGAGCGCGTCGAGCAACTCGTCCATGCTCACGGACTCGTCGTCGTACACCATCTTCTTGACAGCGGCCATCGAGTCGACCGCGTTCGCCACGCCCTCGCCCATGACGTGCCAGATCGTGTACCTGGCGCCGCCTCGGATCACGTCCTCCTCGTTGGCGATGCAGTCGAGGGTCAGGGTCGAGAGGAAGGGGTTGTAGGCGTACTTGCCGTGGTTGCTGTGCTCCAGCGTGCCGTTCTCGACGCCTTCACCGATCAGGTCGATGCCCTGCTGGAGTTGACAGTCGGTTTGCGCCTTCCAGGCGGTCATGAGGTCGTCAAACGTCTTGAACTCTCGCGGGTCGCCGGTGTCCGGGCCCATCTGGCCGTGAACGAGCGACTTCCCCCTGTCGAGGGCGAGCTCCATAAACAGCAGGAAGTTCATCCCGCGAATCAATTCCTGGTCGGACTTGCCTTCGATCATCGTCTCCCAGCAGTTGGAGTTCGCGTAATCGCGGGCGTCTTCGAGGGTGACGCCGAGGTCGACGTACGCCTGGACGATGGCGTCGTCGTTGTTGACGTACGGCATGCCGCTGCCAGCCTTGAGCACCTCGGCCACGCGGTCGACGACCTCGGGCGGCGAGCCCTTGTGCAGGCGAGCCGTGACGACCGGGCTGGTCAGGGCGAATTTCTCCAGCGAGTTGAGGCACAGGTAAGTGAGCTCGTTCGTGCCGTCCGATCCGTCGGGTCGAATTCCTCCGAGCAGGATGTTCTGGCCGAAGTGGTTGATGGCGTCGGCAGCGTCGGTGGCAAACCTGTGCCGTTTTCGGTGGCCGGCCACCCAGTCTTTCGGTCCTTCGTTGACGACCGTGGCCGACTTCGGCTTTTTCGCCGCCCCGTTCGTGCCGTCCGGCTCGGGCTCGCCCTCGTCCACGAAGAAGTTTTCGCGCACGATCTGCCCGCGGTCGTTGAATCGCAACCAGATGCTGTCGATCAGCTCTTGCGCCTGCACGAGGGTGATGGCGCCTGAGGCGAGATCGGCTTCAAGGAACGGCTGCAGGTACTGGTCGAGGCGACCGCATGAGACGGCGGTGCCGGTCGAGAACATCGCGAAGTGCACCAACCAAAACGACTGGACCGCCTCCTGGAAGCTCGTGGCAGCCTGCTCTGGAACCCGGCGGAAGATGTCCGCGATCGTCAGCAGCTCCGCTTGACGCGCGCTGTCTTGCGTCTGCCCCGCAAGAGTTTCAGCGAGAACGACGTAGCGATCGGCCAGACCGATCACGGCTTCGACCTCGATGCGCATGGCCCAGAATAGCGCTAGCTTCTCGTCGCGTTCCGTCGATGCTGGTCTGGCGCCGATCTCCGCAAGCTTGGCGTCGATGTCGGACAACACGCTGGCCAAGCCCCGGTCGATCAGTGTCGAGTAGTGCGGGGTTTTATGGGCGAGATGCGCGAAGATCGAAGCGCCTTCGTCTGACGCGCGGTCGTACTCCTCAGCGGTCGCGTATCCGGGCAACTGAGTGCGCACGACGACGCCGTCGAGCACGTTGTTGCCGACGACGAGGTCGTCGTCCTCAAGTGCGATCGGCATCTCCTGCAACGCTTTCTCGAACGCTCTGGCTCGCCGGACCACCAATGGCTCGGCCACCAATTCAGGGTCGTTCAGCACGGTGACATCCGAACCCCAAGTGGTTTGCGGTCGGGTCATGCGCTCCTGAAGCAACGTATACAGTCGCTGCACTCGCGGAGTCTTCTCGCGCAGAGATGCATCGATCCGTGCGGCCTCGAGGTTGGACTCGCCTACGTGTGCAGTCGTGCTCGTTGCCATTGGGTCCCTCCTAGTTTCGAGTGTTGTCGCCGGGCTTGGACCGCCTTATGCGGTCCAGAGCACCAACTCTGCCTATGCCGGTGGCCTGGGCGGCCTTCAGGCTCAGCCCTCACCGCGCCCTACCCGCCGATCTGGACTTCGAGGCCCTGGCCTCGGCAGGTGTCCGCCAGGGTGTTCATGTAGTCTTCGCTCTGGGAATCGTTGTCGGTCAGGCTGTAGTTCTGGCCGATCCAATCGTATTTCGCCCCGGCCGCACTATTATACGGCAGAAGGACAACCCTCTCGACTCCCAGAGGAGCCGCGAACTTCGCGATCGCGGCGATCTGCTCCTCGGAGTCATTGACGCCGGGGATGCAGGGCACTCGGACATGGATCTGATGGCCGTTCGCCGCGAGTTTCGTGAGGTTGTCGAGAATCAGCCCGTTCGGCACGCCGACGTGTGCGCGGTGATCGTCGGGGTCGATCAGCTTTACGTCGAACAGAAACAGGTCGGTGACGCGGGCCAGCGCTTGCATGACGTCCCATCGCGCGTAACCGGTGGTCTCGAGGGCGGTGTGTATGCCTGTGGATTGGCACGCGAGGAGCAGGTTGTACGAGAACTTGGCCTGTCTGGCCGGTTCACCGCCGCTCAGCGTCAGACCGCCGCCGGAAGACTCGAAGAATGGCCTGTCTTTTTCAACCTGCGACGCCACCTCTCCCACAGTTGCGACCTTACCTGCCATCCGAAGAGCGCCCGGATAGCAAACTTCCACGCACTGGCCGCATGCGGTACACCGGTCGCGGTCTAGGACAGCGATCGGGCCGTCGGGTCCCTCCGCCTTCGCAAGTGCGTCCTCCGGGCAAACCTCGAGGCACAGCCAACAACCGTCGCATCGTTCGTCCTGGTAGATGATCTCGGGGCCGCCCAGTCGGGACTCGGGGCTATGGCACCATTGGCACGACAACGGGCACCCTTTGAGGAACACGGCGGTGCGAATCCCGGGCCCGTCATGGGACGCAAACTTGTCGATGTCCAACAAGAGCCCTTCTGCCGATAGATCGGGCACGCGGTTGTTCAGTCCGTTGCCTGCCGTCATCGTCGCTCCGCCGCTCGTCATCGTGATTTGTCCGCCTAATCTGCACTTGCCAGTAGTGTAAACCATCCGTCCAGCCGCCTGACCAGAAACGCGAGGCAAGACGCTTGGGCTCGAACTCGAATAGTGGCTCCGATCACCTCAACTGTCCAGCGTTACGGCGGTTCCCTGCCGGCTCATTCGACGGTCAACTGAACTTCACCCAATGCTTCGGCTTCGAAACTCACCGTGTCTCCCGCAGCGAAATCGACCGGCGTCATGAGGCTTCCGGTCACGATCACCTGGCCTGCCAACAGATGTTGACCGCGCTCTGCGAGCAGATTGGCGAGCCATACCAGTGGCTCAATCGGATGGCCCATCACGTCGGACCCGAGGCCTTCTCCGACTGCCGCGCCGTTAAGGAATTCGACTCCACGCATCGACACGAGGTCGATTCCGCGCCAGTCTGTGATCTGACTGCCCAACACCGCTCCCGCCTGGGCTACGTTGGTCGCGACCAGTTTCATGGCCAACGTTCGGCGATCTTCTGCATCGGATGGCCGGCCGTCCACGATCTCGAACGACGCCGCGATCGACTCGACTGCCGCTGAGACGTTGTCACGATTGAACGGGGCCAAAGACACCGGCAGGTCGCTTCCCAGGGTGAATGCGACCTCACATTCCGCGGCGGGCCGGACGTAGTTCGAGCTGGTGAGCGTCGCGGGCGACCGGACAATATCTTCGGCGAAAATGACTCCCGCGCACGGCTCGTCGACGCCAATCCTTTGTTGAACGGCGGGATTGGTCAATCCGATCTTGTATCCGCCAATGGCGCCTTTCCTCGCGGAGAGCAACTTCACGAGTTCGTCCTGCATCGCATACGCTTCGGCCATGTCCTGCGGCGCAAATGCTTGCCGCATGATATCCACGGGACCGTCGGTCCGAAGGTGTTCGAGCACGTAGTTGGCTGCTTCTTGGACATCGCTCATATCGTCTGCTGCCTCTCAGATTGATTGCGGCCAAATCAGGATCGTGCGGGTCGACGGCAAACTCCGCGGTCGCCTGACCCGGAAACCATAGATCGTCGATTCGGACAGAGTTATGGTGACTCCGAAGCGTTTGGCGTCAGTGCGCCCACCACCCATGCCCTTGTAAAGTCCTCGTAGGTACGCATCTGGCCGCCGTGGGCGATATTGTCGTACACGAGGAGACTGAGCGAAGACGACACAGTTCGAGGTTGCCCCGAAGGCGGCGCCCAAGTCAGCTCTAGATCGGATGAGCCCAGATTGCCGATATAGTCTCTGGTTCGTGACTGCACCGCCTGCGCGTATCCGAAGAGGATGTCTCGCGGCGGCGCTTCCCAGGCTCCAACACGCTCGGCTGACCAGCCGTATCCAAACCTGCCCTCATCCTCGCTCATGCCGAACTTGTCTTGCCACCCTTCTTCATTCCAGATCTGCGGTTTCGACCGAGGCGCGTGTATGATCGTGTCGACAACTCTGTACATGTGCCACAGAAGCCATGCGATGGAATTGCACTCTTCCGCAGGCTGTCTGGCCAGAGTTGCATCATCCAGGTCTTCCAATGCTTTATCCACCATGTCCCAGTTGTGCTCAAGCGCAGAGACGATGACATCCGTGGCTGACATTGCGGCCTCCTATGTTCGAACTTGGATGTTGTTCTCATATGGGATTCGTTGATTTCAATTGGCGCTTCCCGTACAGATCCGGGGTGGCCAAAGAACCCACAGTCCATGACGTTGTCGATTCTACGGGCACTGCCGAACGCCGTCAATCATGCAGTCGCGCCTACCGGTCCGCCCTTTGCGCGCTCAATCCAGCACGCCACTGCTGCTCGACGCTGAGCATGCTCTCCTATAACATGACTCACGATCCACACACCTTTCGGCAGGAGGAACTCAGATGCAACGTAGTGCGGATGTGGTCATCGTGGGAGCGGGCGTCGCGGGATGCGCCACGGCGTACTACCTGGCGCGCGAGGACGTCAACGTTCTGGTTCTGGAGCGCGACGCGATCGGGAGCCACTCGTCCGGCTTCGCTCTCGGATTGCTGAATCCTCTGAACGCCACGGGCGTTCCTGGCTTCAACCAAGCAATGATCGAAACCGGCTTCCTGATGCACAAAGACCTCTGGCCGGTGCTCGAAGAAGAGTCGGGGGTGGACATTCAGGTTCGGATGACGCCCCATCTCGAATTGTTCCTCACCGCCGCGGACGAGAATCGGCAACAGGCGGACATGGATCGCTGGGCTGCGGCCGACGGTTTCACGACCCGCAGGCTAGACGCCGACGAGGCTCGGAAGTTGGAGCCGAGGATCACCGGCGATCTCCACGGCGCCGTGCTGCTGGAAAGCGTGGCGATGCTCGACAGTTATCGATTCACCCTCGCTCTGGCCCAGGCGGCGCAGCACCACGGCGCAGAATTCGCCACCGGCACGGCCGTAGGGTTGGCCTGGACCGACGGCAAGGTCACCGGCGTCGAGCTCGAGGGCGAGGTTGTCGCTTGCGAAAGCGCGGTGTTCGCCATGGGGCCGTGGTCCGAACTGGCTTCGTCCTGGTTGGGATTCGACGTCCCGGTGGCGCCGTTGAAAGGTGAGATCATCTACTTGGAGGGCATGACCCCGCCTCTCGAATACCACGTCCACGGGGCGTGCTCAATCGTCAACAAGGCAGACGGCCTCGTGTGGGTGGCCGCTACGCAAGAGCAGGCGGGCTTCGACGACACGGTTTCCGTGGCCGCCCGCGACACGCTGATGCGGACGGCCTTGACTATGATGCCGGGTTTGAGCGAGCTGAAGCTTGTGCGTCAGACTGCTTGCCTGAGGCCGGTGACGCCAGACGCGATGCCCATTCTGGGCCGAGCGCCGGGTCTGGAGGGCGCCTACCTGGCAACCGGCGCCGAGAAGCAGGGGATTCAAATCAGCCCCGCCATGGGCAAGGCGGTTTCGGATCTGATCTTGCGTGGCCAGACTGACATGCCGATCGAGGATTACGGCGCAGAGCGGTTCGCAAGCGACGCAGCCCCGCGGTGACACACCGGTTTTCCGGAGAGCCCGAATTTGGCTCGAATTCCTGTTCGATTTTCCCTGAATTTCGAATGAATCTAGATGCCATTCCCTTTCAGTGCTCGTTCCAAGAGCCGAATTTATGCGAATATTCAGCGCGAATTTCAGAGCCTATTGTCTGCGTCGGGGTCACCATAATTTCCGCTGTCGTATCGACCTCATATGTTGATGTATAATCACCTGAAACGAGGGTGGACCGGGGCGCGGCATCCAGTTCTGAGTCAGCAAACAGGCGAACAATTAAAGGTGTTTGGTTAGCTTAATATGCAACAAAGTTATGATGTTGTGGTGATCGGTGGCGGAGTCGTTGGGTGTGCTATCGCGCGTCACCTTTCGCGGTTTGAACTCAAGATTGCCGTCCTGGAGAAGGAGAGCGACGTCGCTCGCGGCACCAGCGGCAAGAACAGCGGCGTGGTGCATACGGGCTTCAACGTCCCGACGGGATCGGTCAAGGCTCGCCTGAACGTAAAGGGCGCGGCGATGTTCGAGTCCCTCAGTGAGGAACTCGACGTCCCGTTCAACAGGGTCGGGAAACTGGTCGTGGCCCTGACGCCCGAGGAGATTCCCGATCTCGACAAGCTGAAGGCTATCGGCGACGCGAACGGCGTGCCCCAGCTTGAGGTCGTCGACGAGCAGGCCGTCAAGAGCATGGAGCCCAACATCAAGGGCATCGGCGCGCTTCACGTCCCGACCGCGGCGATAACGTGCCCCTATACCATGACCATTGCTTTGGCGGAATCGGCGGCGATCAACGGCGTCGACATCATGCTTGATGCAGGAGTCCGGAGGATTTCCGGCGAGATGGGCTCGTTCCGCATCACCACCGAGTCCGGCACGATCTACTCCAAACTGATCGTTAATTCCGCCGGGCTCTACGCCGATCACGTTGCTCGACTTGCAGGTGTGCGACGGTACAAGATATGGCCGTGCAGGGGCGAGTACGTCATCATCGACAAAGCCCGCGGAGACCTGATGACTCGCATGGTCTACCCGGTCCCGCCCAAGGGCGGTTCGGGTCTGGGCGTGCACTTGACCCCGACAGTGGACGGCAACATCCTGATCGGCCCCAGCGCCGAGTACGTGAAGGTCAAGGACAACGATGCCACAACGTCGGCGACAGCCCGCGTGCTTCTCGAAGAGGCACAGGAGCTTTTGCCAGCGCTCAACCCAAGAGACGCGATCACGTCCTACGCCGGAATCCGACCCAAGACCGTGAGCTCCACCGAGGGCGGTTTCGGCGACTTCATCATCGAGGAGGCTCCCGAGCTCCCCGGGATGATGCACCTTGTCGGCATCGAGTCTCCCGGCCTAACGGCGGCGCCAGCCATTGCCGAAGACATGGCCGCATGGGTGGACGACCACATCGGCGCCAAGCCCAAAGCAGGCTTCGTGCCGGGACGCGACACCCCGGTCCGGTTCCGAGAACAGACCGTCGACGTTCAGGCGCAGTTGGTTGACGAGGACTCGAACTACGGCCATCTGGTTTGCCGCTGCGAGCTGGTGACGCGCAAGGAGATTCAGGCTGCGATCCGAAACCCGCTGGGGGTGCGGACGCTGAATGGAATCAAATACCGCTCCCGAGCGATGATGGGACGATGCCAGGGCGGGTTCTGCTCGACCCGCATCGTCGATATGTTGGCGCAAGAATTCGATACGCCCCTGGAGGACATCTCGCTCAAGGGGCCAGGGTCTCAACTGTTTGTTGGGGCGACCAAGGATCTGAGAAAACATGCGGACTGAGAACGTCGACGTTGCGGTGGTGGGCGGAGGTCCCGCGGGACTTGCGGCCGCCTCGGCCGCAAGCGAGGCCGGGGCCGAAAGCGTCCTCCTGATCGAGCGAGGCGAACGCCTCGGCGGCATCCTGAATCAATGCATTCACGACGGCTTCGGCACCAAAATGCTCGGAGAGGCGCTGACAGGCCCAGAATACGCCCAGATCTTCATCGACCGGCTCTCCGACGCGGGCGTCATTTCCAATCTAGACACGATGGTTCTGGATCTGAATTCCGACCGCGAGTTGACGATCTGCAACGAGGACGGGATTCGCCGCGTCAAAGCAGGAGCAGTGGTCATTTGCACGGGCTGCCGAGAACGCACCCGCGGCGCCATACGGATACCCGGCAGCCGTCCAGCCGGCGTGTACACGGCCGGGGTCGTGCAGGAATACATGAACATGCGCAACATCCTGGTTGGCCGCAAAGCGGTCATCCTGGGTTCCGGCGACATCGGCCTCATCATGGCCCGACGGCTGACACTGGAGGGCGTCAAGGTCGAATGCGTAGCAGAGATCCTGCCGCATCCGAGCGGCCTGGCGCGGAACATCGTCCAGTGCCTGGACGACTTCGACATACCGCTCCACCTCAGCACGACGGTCGTGGAGATTCACGGGACCGACCACTTGCGCGGAATAACTTTGGCGCAGATCGGGCCCAAAGGCGGGGTGGTGCGCGGCACGAAGCGTTTCATCGAATGCGACACTCTGCTGCTCTCGGTCGGCCTCATCCCGGAGAACGAGTTGGCAAAGAAGGCTGGCATCGAGCTTAGCCCAGTCACCGCCGGCCCCATCGTCGACGACCAGTTCCAGACCTCGGTTCCGGGCATGTTCTGCGGCGGGAACGCGCTGCAAGTGCACGACCTGGTCGACTACGCGTCGATGGAGTCCCAGAAGGCAGGGCAGAGCGCGGCGATATTTGCCGGCTCCGGCAGATTGCCGGCCCCAAGCATCCCGGTTCAACCTGGCTCCGGGATTCGATACGTGGTGCCGCAGGCGCTCTCCGGAGAAGAGGCGGTCGACTTCTCTATGAGGGTGTTCAACCCGGAAGAGGATCGATACGTTGTCTTCAGGCGCGACGGACGGGTCGTCAGACGTATGAAACAGACTGAGTTGGACCCAGCCGCAATGATCCGGATTCGCGTGAGAGCGGACCGATTCAAGGACGGCGAAGGCCCGCTCACGGTGGAGGTGACGGATTGAATGGCGAGATCGTTTGCGTAGTCTGTCCCACGAGTTGCCTTGTGCAAGCCGAATGGGACGACGAGAAGCTCATCAACATCGACCGGGCGCGATGCAAACTGGCCTGGGATTACGTTGCCTCCGAGATCTTCGACCCCAGAAGAACCGTGACCACGACCGTTTCCGTCGATGCCGGACCGATTCCTCTGGTCAGCGTCAAGACCGCCAGTCCTGTGCCGAAAGGCATGGTATTTGACGTCATGAATCAACTTGCCGAAGTCGTCGCGAAAGCGCCAATCACCGTTGGCGACGTCATCGTAAAGGACGTATCCGGCACGGGCATCGACGTGGTCGCCACCAGGAACGTCGACTAGCGCGCGGAAGCCACGGCCACACCCGGTTGAGGGCCGATGGGATTAGTCGTCGGTCAGGTCTGAGAATGCCTCGACGGCGGTTGCGATGATCTCCACGCAGCGAGACATGCCGCCGTTAGCGGAGAAGTAGGCGGTGACCTGTTCTCGCTTCGGGTCGCTCCAGTTGACGCCGGTGACTTCCCCGCAGTCGATCGGGCCTGACGAATCTATCGCAGTCGAGATGCGGTCGATCAGTTCCTGGCCCAAGGCGACCACGGGAGGCTCGACGCCGATGGCAGGTTGCATGTTCAAGAGATCGTTTGCTGGGGCGTTCGCGTTCAGGTACCCCATCGGGGCCGCGCTTCGCTCGGACGGCATATCGTCCGCGCTCCGGGCCGCGCCCAAGGCCATGACCGCGGTAATCACCGCCCCACAGACGCCCGGAGCGGCATTGGATTTGCTCAGTAGCAGGGCTGGTCCACGAAGATCGTCGGCTGCATCGCCCAGTCGATCTGAGATGAGGTCCAAGACGTACTGCCAGCATTGGAGTCCGCCGCTCGCGAGTTGGGATTCGATCTGACCCCGCAGAAAGGCTCCAGCCGAGTCGTTCGGTGTTCTGACGATCATGCTGTGTCCCCTCGGCGTGCTCGTCGGTTTACGTGACCAAACTGACCCGCTTCAAACCCCTACCGGAGTTTGGGACGCCTCGCACCTGGCCAGCAGCGACTCCCAGGAGTGGTCGATCTGCTTCTGGATGTGTTCGATGTCCGCCTCGCGGCCCGGCCGCATCAGATGGGAGAAGCGGCCTTGCAGCTTGAGCCATTCCGTTATGGGTTTCTTCTCGCGCGGCTTCGAGTTCAGTTTCCAGACTCCGTCGACGACTTCGTAGATGGGCCACACACAAGTCTCGACGGCCAAGGCGCCCAGGCGAATGCCGATCTCGGCCTCTGTCCGCCATCCTCGGGGGCACGGCGCCAGCAGGTTGATGAAACTAGGGCCGTCGCACGCGAGGGCGGTCTCGACCTTTCGCATGAGGTCTTTCCACAGGTGCGGTGAGGTTTGCGCGACGTACGGCACGCCGTGTGCCGCGACGATTGCAGTCATGTCCTTGCGCGGCTGAAGTTTGCCGGGGACCGTGTCGGAGAAAGGCGACGTCGTCGTCCACGTTCCTGGCAGTGTCGCACTGGAGCGTTGGATGCCCGTGTTCATGTACGCCTCGTTGTTGATGCACACGTACAGGAAGCGGTGTCCGCGCTCGAGGGCGCCGCTCAGCGATTGGAAGCCTATGTCATAAGTGCCGCCGTCGCCGCCGAATACGATGAAGTTGATCGGTTCGGAGTCGTCCAGCCTGCCGGTCTTGACCAGGCTGCGATACGCTGCCTCGAGTCCCGAAACGGTCGCTCCGGCGTTGGCGAACAGGCTATGAATCCATGGATTCTTCCATGAAGTGTACGGGTACGGAGTCGTGGAGACGGACAGGCATCCGGTGGCCGAAACCACCACGGTGTTGGGCCCCGCAACGTGGAGCACTTGCCTGACGGCCACTGATTCGACGCAACCCGGACACAGGTTGTGGCCCGGCTCCAGGAGCTCAGGCGCCTGGGAACGTTCCCTTAGGTTCAGTCGCATCGCCACCTCGCGTCGGGTTAACTGGACGTGCCAACATATCTGATCTCCGGCGCCGGCAAGCCCGAATCGGCCACCTGCTCGAGATCTTTGAACACATTTATGATCTGGTTCGGGTACGTATCGCGTCCTCCGATTCCGTAAACGTAGTTGACCAGCGGCAGGCTGACTGACCGCGAAAACAGCGCCACGCATACGTCAGAGTGTATTGGGCTGCTCGCCGCCCCAGGCGACATAGCCCGATCGAGCACCGCCACCGCTCGCATGCCCGAGAGCATCTCAGCCATCTCCGCGGCAGGGAATGGCCGGTAGGAACGAATCTTCACCAGTCCCGCCTTGACGCCTTCGGCTCTGAGACTGTCCACGGCGACACGCGCGGTGCCGGCTACCGACCCAATTATCACGATTGCCAACTCCGCGTCTTCCATCATGTACGGTTCGAGAACATTGGCGGAGCGTCCGGTGAGGGCTTCGAATTCGGCGCCCACCGCGGTGATGACCGCGCCTGCCCGATCCATGGCCTCGACGCCCGCGAGTTTGACTTCGAAGCCATACTGCGGCGAAACGAGCGCGCCGACGGTAACCGGGTCTTTGGTGTTCAGAAGCGATGACCGAGGCGCATATTGCCCGACGAATCGATGTGCAGCGTCATCGGGCAAAACGTCCACCCTCTCGACGCTGTGAGTGACGGTGAAGCCGTCCTGGGATTCAATGACAGGAAGAAGCACGTCTGGGTGCTCAGCGATTCTGACCGCCATCAAAGCATTGTCGTAAGCCTCTTGCGGGTTTTCAGCGTACAGTTGAATCCAACCGCAATCCCGAGACCCCATGGTGTCCGAATGGTCGCCGTGGATGTTGATGGGGGCCGACAGCGCGCGGTTGGCGCTGTGCAGCACAACGGGCAATCGGAGCCCTGAAACCGCGTACAGCACTTCCCACATGAAAGCGAGTCCCTGGCTGGAGGTGACGGTCTGAGACCGTACTCCTCCGGCTGTCGCGGCCAGGCAGGCGCTCATGGCCGAGTGCTCGCTCTCGACGGCGACGAATTCCGTGTCGACCGCGCCGTTGGCGGCAAACTCACTGAATTTCTCGACGACGACGGTGGACGGAGTGATGGGATAACATGCGACCACGTCCGGATTGGTTTGACGCATCGCTTCGGCGACTGCAAGCCCACCGTTCAGACTCTGAGGCGTGCTCTTCGCGCGCCGGCTGGTTTCCTGAGCTCGACGGGCGACAGCCATTAGCGACCTCCTTGTTCGGTCGCTGCGCCGAGCAGCGTGAGCTCCTCGATCATGTCGATGCATTTGACCGGGCACTCGGTCGCACAGATGCCGCATCCCTTGCAGTGGGCCAAATCGAACCCGAGGAACTTGCCCTCGCCGGTTTCGATTGCGCTGTCAGGGCAGAATATCCAGCAGATCATGCAGTGGGTGCACCGATCCATCTGAACCACGGGCCGGTTGACGCGCCAACCGCCGGTCTCTCTTTCGACGGAGTTGCCGGGCGAGAAGATGACAGCGCCCTCAGGCATCGCTCCGTTTTGATGCAATGTCATGCTATTGTCCGATCAGGTGTCGCTCGCCGCGTTCGCATAGACGATTCGCTACCAGGACACCGATGAGTGCGCCTGCCAGAAAGCCTCCAAATTGGCGTCAACTATCCTCGCTGGGAATCTGGCGCTCAACCGGCTTTCGATCACAACGGCGCACGCGTCTTTGTCGACGACAGGGTTGACGCGCAAAAGGGCGCCAATCATCGACGTGTTGGGTATTGGGCGCTTGAGCGTATCAAGCGCGATCCGAGTCGCATCCACCGTGGCGACGGCCCAGCCTTGGCGTTCGCCGGGCGGAGCCACTGCTTCAGGAGACAGGGACGAGTTGATGACAGCGAACCCGCCGTCGCGCAATCCGTCAAACACTTTGACGGCCGACAGCAACGTTGAATCAAGAACGACAACCACCGCCGGTTCAAGGACGGGACAGTGGAGGTAGATAGGATCGTCGCTGAGCCGCGTGTACGCGCGGATCGGCGCGCCGGTGCGTTCTGCCCCGAACTCCGGAAACGCCTGGAAGTAGCGACCTTCCTTCAATGCGGTCTCCGCCAGAATCTCTCCGGCGGTGACTACGCCCTGCCCCCCTCGGCCATGCCAGCGTATCTCCACTGGGCCGAGCCCCTTTGCGGCGGGTACGTCATATTCGTCGGTAAACGACAGTTGGGACACTTTCACGCACTATTTCAACAGATTGAAACCGGCACTCAGTCCTCTGCGTTCATATTATCACAATAGCCGTGCCGTGGCCTGTGGTCCAGCGTGCGTATTTCGTATGATTTCATGAATCCTGACTCGGTGCAAATGCGTGTTGTCTTCTCGCCCAGCCTGTTCGGACAGTTGTTTTCGACTGATCTGAACTGCCTCGGACGGCATTAGGTCAGGAAACCAAACCCGCCGCGGCCAACGAGCCGCCTCCGAAGCTGGATTCTGGACGCGTGAGAGTGAGTCAGGCAGGGCGGCAACCCTATCAGGGCGATAAATCACCCGATTAGGTGTGGAAACATTAGCCGAACAGCGGGACAATTGAATTACAGGCGCCGAACCGTGTGCCCAGGTGCATCAGATTCAAACAGCCGCGATCGCATCGCGGCAATTGTTGGTTGCGGAGGACCAACAGCCAGCGGGCGAGTTTCTCGGGCGCCCAGTTGGGCTTATCTATATGGCGACTGAGCGCAGTCCGCCTTACCCGGCTTGGAATTGTCTATGTGGCAGTATCACAAACGTCAACTGAGTCCACGAGCCTGGTTGATGGAATCACGGGCTGGCTCCGCTTTGATCGACGTGATCATAGCGGTGGCCATCTTTGGCGTGGCGGCGCCTGCGTTGCTGACCGCCCTCGGCCTGCTCGTTCGCGCCGAAGCGCGCCCCAGGGAACAGATACTCCTGGTTAATCTGGCCCAGAATCAATTGGAGACCGCGAAGCAGCAATCGTACCTAGACATCGGCACACCGTACCCGACCGTGACTCCTCCCGAGGGGTACACAGTGGTGGCGTCATCTTCGGTGCTGAGTTCTCAGGAGTCGATAATCGCCGGCTCAGCGGCGTAGAAGCGCCCCACCGCGGGCGCGATCAATGGGAAACCCGCCATATTGAGCGGCTCCGTGTACATCGGGTCTGAAGACTTCACGTTGCGCGCCTTCGATTCGGCCACCGGCACGCCGCTCTGGAGTTATCTCACCGGTGGTCAGGTGCTCGGCGGTCCGACGGCAACCAGCTCCGCCGTCTACTTCGGCTCGAATGACAACAACGTCTACGCGCTCGACGCGTCCACTGGCGCCAACTTGTGGACTGTAGACCGTCAGCGAAAGT
>DCWO01000052.1 GCA_002328865.1 Dehalococcoidia bacterium UBA2160
GACCTACAACGAGCAGCGCACGCACCAGGGTAAGATGTGCTGCGGACGCACGCCACGGGACACGTTCGACGACGGAATGCGGATTGCGAAGGAGAAGCTGATCGGCGACGCAGCGTAGATAGCATCTGACAAGACGGTCGCAACCAGGGTGACTGTCAGATCAAGTCGTAGCTAGTACAACTCAGCTGCTATCTGAACACTCGCTCTGTAATCTTGCTTATATTTCCACTCAGAAGAACCGATAAATACCGCCCACAGGATTCCCCGGCTTCACCCAGCAGCAACAGCAGCCTCAGCACTGTCGGATATCGCCTAATTGTCTCCTTGTTGTTGATGAGACATCTTAACAACCAGCGGGGGTACACAGAATAGCGCCTGTAGAAATAAGGTGTGAATATCGCTATGGAATATGAGCACATCTTGAACAGGCAGTAAATATGGAACGTCTCACTCTGCTTGTGATGATATTTCAAGTTCATATGCCATTGCTTCAGCCCTTTCAATGAAACACCATCAATATCACCTTCTGAGATCAACCCCTTTGACAAAAGCATTGAGGTAAGGTCCGTATTGGGATGATTCTGCAGGTTGTATGTATTGAGCCGAAAGGGCCGGGGTAGTTTCATAAGAAACTCCAGCGACTCCTCCAGATCCTCCTTGGTCTCCAGAGGGTTCTCAAATATGAAATCATACGACGGAAATACGTCATATTTCTTGAGAATGGTTGCGCCTTGAATCACCTTGTTGTCTGGAGTATTTCGCTTGTACACGTCACGCCGTATTCGTTCGGACCCGCTCTGGAAGCCGACGGAGATCGTCTTTAGATTAATCGAATGCAGCAGCGCAATGGTATCGTCAGTTATTCTCGTCGGGTGAATATCGCAATGGAACGGAAGGTTGATCTTTTCCCTGTATTGATTACAGAACTCCACCAACCAGTCCTTCTGCAGAACAAACACCTCGTCATTTGCTGAGATCGAACTCAGTTCTGGAAATCTGTTTTTCGCACTAACCAGTTCCATAATGACGTTGTCAACGGTTCGTCTTCGCAGGATCGGCCCCCTGCCCTTGTACAGTCTGGAGAGGTAACTGTTACTGCAAAAACTGCAGGCGAACGGGCACCCTCGCCCTGACATGAAATTGTACCAGCTCAATGCATTCGTATAATACGGCTCTCCGCGATGAAGCGTGTTGTGTTCAATATAGTATTTGCCCGCATCTCCGAACTCAGGATAGGGCACCAAATCCAGATCCTGGAGGAGTGGGTAAAGATAATCCTTGGTCTTCTTGCTCTCACCCCGAAACCAAAGATTCTTGATGTTCCGGTAATCGTCGTTTTGATGTAGGGCATAGGCCAGTTTCAAGAGGGCGAATTCACCTTCACCGATACACACCACATCCGCATGGGTAATACTGTCTTCCGCTGCATTAATGGCATGTGCTCCCCCCCAAACCAGCGGAACACCGAAACGCCTTGCACGCGTTGTTACTTCCTCTGCAATCGGTGCAAACGTCGACATGAGACTGAGTCCAACGAGATCAGGCTTCAATTCCTCAAGCAGGTTCATCAGGATGTCATATTCCGCTTCAGTCGGAAGATCCATGTTGTCGGACAGATAGTTCTTGAAGAAGATATGGGAGACTGTGAACCCATGAGACCGGAGAACGCTCCCGAGGGTATGCACTGAAAACGCATTAAAGGAGTAGAAGGACATCAGTACAATATGAACGTCCTTCTGTGCCCTTTTCTGTTCCGAATCGACCGACAAGAACCTTTCTAGCTCCACCAGTTCACTGTCCACCCGCTCCCTCCTATGACAAGAAGCTTCCAGGGACCCTTCCGTATCGCGATATAGCCCTGCCACGGGTGCCCCGCCAGCCACGATCATACCGGTGGGAAGCTTCCAGCTAATGCCATTTCTCTGGTGTCAGCTTCTGGCAGGTCATCTGTGTTGGTTCGATCAAGAGACAGCCCACCATGGCCTGGACGACCTGGGTGACATTATCGAAGGACGGCGTTCAATGTGTGAACAGGTCTCGGGTCGGTCCGCTGGCCCCGGTGGCCTGCTGATGAGTAATTCGGCGATGACCACTCCGTGTTAAGGGACTCTGAGCCACGAACCGAAAACCCTCCTGAGTATTGAAGTCCGTCGTGACCGGCGCGCGTCGGATGGCAGCGATGACGTTCATTCTATGAACGCTTCGGGGCGAGCAGGCGGCTGTCGATGGCGCAAGACATCAGTAAAGTCTTTTTATCCATATAGTTGCTGAAACATAGGTCATGTAACTGACAGGGCGGAAGCGTCACAACGGCTCAGCCGTCCAGCACGCCGAACGGCATCGACCGCCCCCGCCGCATACCCATGTCACCCACCGGCACGCACGTTCTGTATGTTTCGTACGACGGTACGCTCGAACCGCTCGGCGAATCGCAGGTCGTCAACTATTTGACGCGACTCGCGACTGATTACGAGATCACGCTGCTCAGTTTCGAGAAGCCTCAGGACTTATCGGATCACGTGCGCGTTGCGGCAATGGAACGGCAACTCCGCGCGTCCGGCATCACGTGGATTTGCCTCCGTTACCATAAGTCGCCGCCCGTTTTTTCGACGATCTTCGACATTGCCCGCGGGATACAGACAGCCCGTCGGGCGTGCCGAGACAGGGCAATCCGGATCGTCCACGCCCGTGGCTATGTCCCGGCACTGGTGGCACTGTTTGCCCGTCGCACAAGCGCCGCGCGATTCCTGTTTGACATGCGCGGGTTTTGGCTCGACGAGAAGGTGGAAGCCGGACATTGGCGCGTGGGCGGGCTCCTTTATCGCGTCGGGAAGTGGTGGGAACGCAGGTTCTTCCGATCGGCTGACGCCATCGTTTCGTTGACGACGGCCGGTGCGGAGGCGTTCCCAACGCTTGGTTACGAGATTCCAGAGACCGTCCCGGTTGTCGTGATCCCAACGTGTGTCGATTTGCAGCGGTTCAAACCGACGAGGAAAGACCCGGAACTCGTGGCCGTGCTTGGCCTTGAAGCCAAGCTGGTCGTCGGATGCGTGGGCACGATGAGCAACTGGTACATGCGGCATGAAATGCTGCTTTACCTGGGGCATTTGTCGCGATCGCTAGAATCGCTGCGGGTCCTCATCGTGACGCGTGAAGACCATGCGGCGCTGCGGCGAGACGCCGTGACCCGCGGCGTGCCGCACGCCGCACTAGTCATCACCCAGGCCGCGTTTGCGGAAATGCCACGCTATACGTCGTTATTCGACGCCGGGCTGTTTTTCATCCGTCCGGCGCTGTCGAAGCGTGGGTCGGCGGCCACCAAACTGGCGGAATTCCTGGCGTGCGGGGTGCCCATCATCATCAATGATGGCGTCGGCGATTCGGGTGCGATTGTCAGGCACCACAAAGTCGGGGTGGTCCTACCCACCCTGAACGAGGAAGCGTTTGCGCGCTCCCTTCCGCAGGTGCGAGCACTGCTTGCGGACTCCGCCGTGCGCGATCGGTGTCGCGGGGCCGCTGGCGAGCTGTTCGACATCGAGCGAGGCACCGACCGCTATCGAGCGCTGTACCAACAGCTCGAGTCAGGCGCGCCGCGCGGGTCATTTCCGTCTTGACAAGGCAGTTTCAACTGCGGGAAGATGGGCGTTCAGATATTGAACATCGCTCGCTATGCGAGCGCCCACCCTCGGCAAACGCGTTTTGGGTTGTGACTGAGAGGGCGGGAGCGCGTACAAATAAGCCCCGCCCCACCAGCTCTCATTCATGTGTTGGAGCCTTCCGTGACCGTCATCGGCGGACCTCCTGACACGGCCGATCGACCTACCTGACCAGATGACTGAAGGCACCCACCGGCTGGCCACCGCGCTTCGCAGTTTCCTGACCTTGGGCATCGGCAACTACGGCGCGATGGCCATCGGGCTGGCGGTCAATGTTCTGCTCGCTCGCCGACTGGGCACAGAGCAGTACGGCCGCCTGGCCCTGATGTTGATGGCATCTCAGGTGCTGCTGCTGGTGGCGGTGAACTGGAGCCACGTCGGCTTCGTCCGGTTCGGCTCCCGTGAGTTCGCGTCAAAGGGCGAAATAACAGAGACGCTCTGGACACGACTGGGAATGTTGCTGCCCACCGCCGGGTCGGGCGTTCTTGTCATTGCTCTCGCCCGCCAGCCGCTGGCTGCCTACCTTGGCATCCCGCAGGCGGGTGTCTGGCTGATTCTGGTGCATTTTGCCGCCGCCTGCGCACTCTCCCTCATCGGCGCCGTCTTCCAGGCCGGCAACCAGATGGCCCGCTACGGAGTGTGTTTGTTTCTTGACAAGGCCGTATTGCTCCTGTGCGTCGTGGCGCTCCCCGCCATGTGGACCGACAATCCGATGGCCGTCTTGGCCTGCTACGCGACAAGCTCGTTATCCGTGGCGATCTGGGGCGTGTCAGTTGTGGGCGCTCGGGCACTCAGGCCGGTGATCGTACCCCGCTCCGCCTATCGCCACATGGTCCTCTTCTCCGTACCGGTGCTGCTGTCGAGTTGGGCAGGGCTTTTTGGGGCGAACTGGTTCGACCTGGTGATCCTCAAGTGGTACGTGCCGCTGTCGGGCATCGGCCTGTACTCGCTCGGGACACAACTGGCGGGCGTCGTGCAGCAGATCACCGTGATCTTCTCGACGCTGCTGCTGCCGCAACTGTCGGTGATGGTCGCCGAAGGGCAGGACGAGCGTATCAGGATGCTCGTGGAGCGGCTCCTGCCGTACTGGCTGCTCGGTACATCGGTCCTGTTCAGCCTGGTCGTGCTCGGTGCCCGCACCGGTGTACCGCTCGTGTTCGGGCAGTCTTTCAGTGACGCGGCACCGGTTCTGGCGGTGCTGATGGTCGCGACGATTGCACTGGCGCTGTTCAATTCATGCGCGCCTCTGGTCACCGCCTACGGGTCGATGTGGGTCATGAGCGGTATCTGCTTTGCGTCGGCCGCTGCGAACATCGTGCTGGACCTGGTGCTGATTCCTCGCTTCGGGGTCCTTGGATCGGCGCTGGCGACGGTCCTGGCCTACGGCACGTCTGCGGTGCTGGTCCTGAGCTTCGTGCAAAGAAGAATCGGGGGCAGGGTGCTCCGCCTCGGTTGGCTGGGGGCTCCGGTGGTCGTAGCCTGCGTCTGTTTCATGCTACTGGAAGGGTTCTGGTTCTACCCGGCGGTGCTCGTCGCGGTCGCCATAACCGTCTTGGCCCTCGTTTGGATGTTTCGGCTCTTTCACAATGAAGACGCGCTGTTCCTGCGCGATCTTCACCTGCCAATGTCGTTCGGCCTCGGCGCCGGTTCACTTTTCGGGAGGAGGCCGTGAGAGTCCTGGGAACAGCGACTTCACTGTGCGCCTCATTGGGAGCGACGACAAGGTGACGGGCCTCGCCGACGCGCTCACCTCCTTCTACCGTGGTCGCCGGGTCTTGGTGACGGGTCACACCGGGTTCAAAGGCTCGTGGCTGGTGCTCTGGCTCCGCAAGATGGGCGCGACGACTGTTGGAGTAGCCCTTCCTCCCTCGTCGCCACTCTCGATGTTCTGTTCAGCGGAGCTCACATCGCCGGGGGATCGCTTCTGCGACGTGCGGAACCTCGCGGCTCTGCGCCCGGTTTTTGAGGAGACCAAACCTGAGATCGTCTTTCACCTCGCCGCGCAGGCCATTGTAGGTATCGCGTACCGGGATCCGCCCGCGACCTTCGAGGCCAACGTCATGGGGAGCGCCCACATTCTCGAATGCCTGCGGTCCCAGCCGAGCGTCGCCGCTGCCGTGATGATCACATCGGACAAATGCTACGAGAACGTCGAACAGATTTGGGGATATCGCGAACACGACCGCCTTGGCGGGGTCGACCCCTACAGTGCCAGCAAGGCGGGGGCGGAAATCGTCATCTCGTCCTTCACCCGGAGCTTCTTCCAAGAAGAGGGGACCGCGAACGTCGCGAGCGCCCGTGCGGGCAACGTGGTGGGAGGCGGCGATTGGTCGGAGTTTCGGCTGATTCCCGACTGCGTGCGTGGCCTCCGCGCCAAGGCGCCGATCAGTCTTCGTAGCCCGAAGGCGACCCGCCCCTGGCAGTTCGTCCTGGAGCCCCTCGCCGGGTATCTCCTGCTCGGCAAACGGCTCGTCGAGGAAGGCAAAGGGTTCCAGGGCGCCTGGAACTTCGGCCCGCCAGTCGACAACACAACGACCGTCGAACGCGGCGCGCAGGCGGTCGTCGAAGCATGGGGCGAGGGTTCCATCGAGTGTGCGCCGACAGGGCCTTTTCACGAAAGCACGTTGCTGCAACTCGATTGCACGAAAGCAAGGCGTTACCTGGGATGGCGATCCGTGGTGGATTTTGCTGAGACGATGCGGCTGACCGCCCAGTGGTACAAGCATCAGCACACCATCCAGGGTCAGCCCATGCGCGAGTATTCGCTGCGTCAGCTCTGTGCCTTCGAGCAGCGCCTCAACCAGGAAGTGTCGATATGACAGCCCATGCCTGTCGCATTTGCAGCTCGCCCGATCACGACCTGGTGCTCGATTTTGGCGACGTCGTGCTGGCCGACGCATTCCTCCCGTCCGCGGCAGCTATCGCGGGAGAGCAGCGTTATCCCCTCACGCTGGTGATCTGTCGGCAGTGCTTCCACCTTCAGATCAAGGAGGTACTGGACCCGAAGCTTTTGTTTTCGGAGTACGTGTGGGAAACTGGGATCCCGGCATCGATCCGGCGCTACTGCCACGAATTTGCCGACGCGGTATTGGGGCGCGCCGCGGGCTCGGCAACGCCCTCTATCTTCGAGATTGCCAGCAACGATGGCACGATGCTCAAGGAGTTCCGGTCTCGCGGCTGCGACGTCATTGGCGTGGATCCGGCTCGGAACATCGCGCAGAAGGCGAATGCAGCTGGCATTCCGACCGTCGCGGACTTCTTCGGTGAACGCGTCGCGCGCGATCTCCTGGCCCGGCACGGGCAGTGGGACATTGTCATCGCCCGCAACGTGCTGGCTCACGTGGCCGACTTACACGGCCTGGTCGCCGGCCTCAGGCTGCTGCTCGCCACCGAGGGAACTGCAGTCATCGAAGTGCCCCACCTGCTGAACATGTACCGCGAACTGCAGTACGACCAGGTCTTTCACGAACACGCTGGCTACCACAGCCTGGACAGCATCGTCCGGTTGTGCGGCATGCACGAACTCGTTGTCTTCGATGTCGAGCACTTGTGGATTCACGGCGGCACGATTCGCGCCTACGTGGCCCACGCAGCGGCGGGTCGCCAGCCGGCGGTGGCGGTTGCGCAGGTGCTCGCGGAGGAGGAGGCCACCGGCATTCTCGGCCTGGTCGCCTGGAAACAGTTCGGCGAGAGGGCGAGAACCCAGAAGCGGCTTCTGCGGGCGGAGCTGTCGTCGGTGCGCGCGGCGGGGAAGATGGTCGTGGGCTACGGCGCCTCGGCCAAGGGACAGTCGATGATTCAGTTCTGCGAGTTGGACGAGCAGTTGGTCAGGTATGTGGCTGACAAGAGCACGATGAAGATTGGCAAGCTCACGCCCGGCTCGCACATTCCAATCGTCAGCCCGGAACGGATGCGCGCCGATCCGGTCAACGTCGTGTTGGTGTTCGCCTGGAACTTCGCCCAAGAGATTCTGGAGCAGGAAAGCGCGTTGAGAGCGCGCGGTGCGCAGTTTCTGCATCCGATTCCGGAACCCCACTATCTCTGATTCCCTCATGGCGAGACGTGAAGCATGCCGAATCTGCGGGGGTCGCCAGCTCTCGCGCTTCCTTGATCTCGGGTTTTCTCCGCTGGCAAACCGGTTCCTGCGGGAGGATCAGCTCGACGAAGCCGAGCCCAGGTTTCGCCTCGATGTCTTCATGTGCACCGATTGCTCACTGGTGCAGCTGCTCGAGGTCGTCGATCCGGAGATCCTGTTCCGGGACTATATCTATGTGTCGGGGACCTCTGAGACGATGCGTGCGCATTTCGCGGCGTTCGCGGAATCTGTCGCGACGCGCTTCGCCTTTCGCCAGAACGAACTGGTCTTGGAGGTCGCGTCGAACGACGGTACTTTCTTGAGCACCTTTGAGGGGCGCGGCCTACGGTTGCTCGGCGTCGAGCCGGCCGTCAACATCGCCGAGATCGCACGAAGGCGCGGAATCGATACCGTCAACGAGTTCTTTGGAGCGCGTCTCGGCCACCGGGTGAGGCAAGAATATGGAGCCGCCGCTTGCGTCCTCGCGACGAACGTGTTTGCGCACGTTGACGACCTGGACGGCTTCGTTCGAGGCGTCCATGGCGTGCTCGGTCCCGAAGGGATCTTCATTTTCGAGAACTCGTACGTGCGCGACATGCTCGACCGCCTCGAGTTCGACTCGGTCTACCACGAGCACCTGTCATACTTCTCGGTGACAGCCCTCTCCGCGCTCTTCGAGCGCCACGGCATGGAAATCTTCGACGTGGAGCATCAGTCGGTGCACGGTGGCTCGCTGCGTGTCTTTGTCAAACGACGAGGGGCCGGACACCCGGTGACGCAGGCACCAGCCCGCTTTCGGGATGAGGAGCGGCGCAGTGGGCTGCGCGAGGTCGCCACTTATGAGGCGTTCGCCGCGCGAGTTCACGATCTTCGCACGCGTCTCCTGACGCTGTTGAAGCGACTGCGTCGTGAGGGGAAACGAGTGGTCGCTTACGGAAGTTCGGCGAAGGGCAACACGCTTCTCAACTTCATGGGGATTGGCCCCGACTTGGTCACCTACCTTGTCGACAAGAGCCCGCTCAAGCAGGGTACCTTCTCCCCCGGGATGCACCTACCGGTCCTCCCGGTCGAACACTTGATGGAAGATCGTCCAGACTATGCGCTAGTCCTGGCCTGGAACTTCATAGATGAAATCGTGAGGCAGCAACACAGGTACGTCGAAGGCGGCGGACACTTCATCGTGCCGATACCCACTCCCCGGATCGTTCCCGCCTGATACTGCCAGGGCATGATCATCAGCCGCACGCCGTTTCGCGTCTCGTTCTTCGGGGGAGGTACCGACTATCCCGACTGGTACCGGGAGCATGGGGGCGCGGTCCTGGCGACCACGATCGACAAATACTGCTACATCAGCGTGCGCGAATTGCCCCCGTTTTTCGACCATCGGTTCCGGATCGTCTACTCGATCGTGGAGGACGTGAAAGAGATTGACGAGATTCGCCACCCGGCCGCACGCGCCGTCCTCACGCGGCTGGGCGTGACGAAGGGGCTCGAGATTCATCATGACGGTGACCTCCCGGCGAGGTCGGGGCTCGGATCAAGCTCGGCGTTCACGGTCGGGCTGATCAGCGCGATTCATGCGCTCGAAGGGCGCTACTCGTCTAAAGATGCCCTCGCGAGCGAGGCGATTCACATCGAGCAATGCGTGCTGCGCGAAGCGGTTGGCGTCCAGGATCAGATCAGCACCGCGTTCGGCGGCTTCAATTACATCACCTTCCGCCGGGATGGCACCTATCAGATCGACCCGGTGATCCTTCCTCGCGACCGACTGAAGACGCTGCAGGATCATCTGATGCTCGTGTTCACGGGCGTGTCGCGCATCGCGGCCGAGGTCGCGCGGACACAGATCGACAACTTCAAGAATCGAGTCACGGAGCTGCGGGCCGTGCAACAGATGGTGGATCAGGCGATCGCGATCCTGACGTCACCGACGACCGACCTCATCGAATTCGGCCGGCTGCTCCACGATGCCTGGATGATCAAGCGTACCCTCTCGGCGCGAGTCTCGAACGCCACCGTCGATCACTTCTACGATGCCGCCATCCGGGCCGGCGCAATCGGCGGCAAATTGCTCGGCGCCGGCGGCGGCGGCTTCATGCTGCTGTTTGTCAGGCCCGAGCATCGCGCGCGTGTCGCGGCGGCGTTCCGCGATCGCACCACGGTTCCGGTCACGTTCGAGCCTTCGGGCAGTCGAATCGTGTTGTATCAGCCGGTTGGCTTGTAGACCCTGATGGACGGAACCAACATTCATTACCCTTACCAGGGTGAAGGCGTTCGGGGGTTCGACCGCTTCACTGGGACGCATCCACCAGCCGACCTCGTGGCCCTCTATCGGTCCATGCTGCGGATTCGCCGAATCGAGGAGGAGATCGAGCGCCGCTACCACGAGGACCAGATGAAGACGCCGATCCATCTGGTAATCGGCCAGGAAGCTACTGCAGTCGGCTGCGCCGCGGCGCTCCGCCCGAAAGACCTCGTGTACTCGAGTCACCGCACGCACGGCGCCTACCTCGCCAAGGGAGGCGACCTCAAAGCAATGCTGTCTGAGATGCACTGCCGCGCGAACGGATGCGCCGGCTCGCGCGGCGGCTCGATGCACCTGATTGACAAGCGCGTCGGCATGGCCGGCACGTCGGCCATCGTCGGCGGCGCCGTACCGATCGCGACCGGGGCCGCGCTTGCCGCCCAGATGAAAGGCGACGATCGGGTCGTCGTGGTGTTTCTCGGCGATGCCACAACCGAGGAGGGGGTCACCTCGGAGAGCCTGAATTTCGCGGCGCTCAAGCAGGTGCCGGTTATCTTCTTCTGTGAAAACAACTTCTATTCCGTGCAGTCGCCATTGTGGTCTCGGCAGCCGAACCGCGACCTCCACGCCTGGGCCGCGGCCCACCGGGTCGCCGCAACCAGGGTCGATGGCACGAACGTCCTTGCGGTCTACGATGCCACGCGGACGGCTGTGGCCCGGGCGAGATCCGGTGGCGGGCCGACGTTCATTGAAGCGCCGGTCTACAGATTCCGGGCGCATGGTGGGGCGGGTGATGATTCCTCGACCGGTTACCGCTCGGAAGCAGAACGTCAGGAGTGGGAAGCGGTCTGCCCGATCGCCGTGTTTGGCGATTACCTTGAGCGTCGAGGGCTTCTCGACGGGACAGCCGCAAAAGGGATGGAGGACGCCATTGCCGCCGAGATCGCCGAGATCTTTGCCGTTGCACTCGAAAGTCCGGATCCGACCGAAGAAGACCTGTATCGCCATGTCTATGCGGAGTGAGATGAGGTACGTGCGCCGCGCCGGGGCCTGCGTGTCACGAGACAGGGACTGAGCCCGTGCCGTGGGATGAAGGGCTCGTCAATTCACTGGTCTACGATCGGCCCAATCCTGCCGAAGGGCGAGTTGCGAGCTACGTCCAGGCGATCAACGAAGCGTTCGTACTGGCGCTCGACCAGAATCCGGGAGTGTTCGTCTTCGGCCAGGGTGTCGACGATCCGTCTGCGATGTTCGGCACGACCCGGGGCCTGCACGAACGGTTCGGCCGCCGGCGCGTGTTCGACACACCGTTGTCCGAAGAGGCGATGATGGGAGTTGCCACCGGCGCGGCCATGAACGGCATGCGACCTGTCTACATGCACAATCGGCCGGACTTCGTGCTGCTCGCGTTCAATCAGCTCGTCACGCATGCCACCAAATTCCACTACATGGACAACGGCCAGACCACCGTCCCGCTCGTCGTCTGGGCGGCGATCGGCCGGGGGTGGGGATCGGGCGCCCAGCACTCGCAGGCGATTCAAGGTCTGCTGCTGGGTGTGCCCGGACTCAAGATTGTCATGCCGAGCACACCCCACGACGCGAAGGGCCTGCTCCTCTCCGCGATTATGGACAACAACCCGGTCTGCGTCTTCGAGCACCGGTGGCTGATGAAGAAGGACGGTATCGTGCCGGAGGGCTTTTATCGCGTCCCCATCGGCAAGGCCATTTGCCGACGAGCGGGGCGCGATGTGACGATCGTCGGCGCATCGCACGCCATCGAGCTCGCGCTGCAGGCGGCGGCGAGCCTGGCCGAGGAAGGGATTGAAGCGGAGATCATAGACCTGCGCACAATCAAGCCGCTGGATGAGGACTTGGTTCTCGAGTCGCTGCGCAAGACCGGGCGAATCGTGGTGGTAGATACCGCGTGGATGAAGGGGGGCGTCTGCGCCGAGGTTGGCTGTCTTGCGGCTGAGCGAGGGTATGCTCACCTGAGGGCGCCGGTCGCCCGCGTCGGCCTGCCAGACATCCCTGCACCGGCCGGCTACACGCTCGAGCAGTTCTTCTATCCCGATGCGGCGCGCATCGCTGCGGCCGCGCGCGACCTGGTACGACGGGCGCATGGGCGGATGCCCGCGGTGCGGCGCGGCACCCTAGAGGGTAAACCCTGAATGTTCTACGATCTCGCAAGTGCAACGTGGGGCCCTGAAGAGATTGCGGCGATCAACCGCGTGCTCGCCGACGGTCGCTTCACGATGGGCGAGCACGTGCGCCAGTTCGAGGAGGCCTTTGCCGCGCGCTTCGGCCTCAAGCACGCGGTGATGGTCAACTCGGGCTCATCGGCGAATCTCGTCGGCGTCGCCGCGCTCTTCCACAAGAAGGAGCGGCCGCTTCGTCGTGGCGACGAGGTCCTCGTGCCAGCGATCTCTTGGGCCACAACCTTTCATCCGCTGCAGCAGTACGGTCTCAGGCTGCGCTTCCTGGACGTGGAGCTCGACACCTTGACGATGGACGTGTCGCAGCTCGAGGCCGCGCGGACGTCGCGCACGCGCATGGTGGTCGCCGTGAGCATCCTCGGCAACCCGGCCGCCCTCGACGTGATCCGGGCGTTCTGTGATCGCCACAGTCTGTATCTGTTCGAAGACAACTGCGAGTCGATGGGTGCCACCCTTCATGGCCGGCCCTGCGGCACGTTTGGACAGGTCAACACCTTCAGCACGTTCTTTTCCCACCACATCTCGACGATGGAGGGGGGCGTGCTGCTGACCGACGATGACGAGCTTGATTACCTGGCGCGGGTGATTCGCAGTCACGGTTGGGCGCGGGATCTGCCAGGAGCTGCCGATTCCCAGTCCCCGGATGGCTTCTTCGAAGCGTATCGGTTCGTGCTCCCGGGCTACAACGTGCGGCCGCTGGAGATCTGCGGTGCCGTCGGTCTGGAGCAGTTGAAGAAGCTGGACGGGATGCTCGAGCGTCGGCGCGCCAATGCCGCACGGTTTGTCGAGCTCTTTGACGGAGACGAGCGGTTCATTGTTCAGCGCGAGCACGGGTGCAGTTCGTGGTTCTCCTTCACGCTGATTCTCAATCCGTCGCTCGGAATCGACCGGGCCCGCGTGATGAGCGCGTTGCGGGAGGCGGACATCGGGTTCCGCATGATCACCGGCGGCTGCTTCCCGCGCCACGAGGCGATCCGCTTCTTTGATTACGACACGGTAGGCGAACTCGTAAACGCTAACCTCGCCCACGATCATGGATTCTTTGTCGGCAATCATCCGCGCGACCTGACGGTCGAGATCACCCGTCTCCGGGAGGTGCTCGACCGTGCGGCGGTCTCGTGGCAGTCTGAGGCGGCACGATGACGAACGTGCTCGTGACCGGCGGTGCGGGGTACATCGGCTCGATGCTCGTGCCCGCGCTGCTTGATCGCGGATTCGCGGTGACGGTGGTCGACAATTTCATGTACGGCCAGGACAGCCTGGCGGCCGTTTGCTACCACCCCGCGTTCTCCTTGATTCGGGGCGATGCGCGATCGATGGAGACGATGCGGCCCCTGCTCGCGCGAGCCGACATCATCATTCCGCTGGCGGCGCGCGTAGGTGCGCCGCTGTGCGATCGCGACCCGACGGCCGCGACGAGCACCAACCTGCAGGCAATCGTCGACATGCTCGATCACGTGAGCCACAGTCAGATGATCCTCCTGCCTGTGACGAACAGCGGCTATGGCGTCGGCCAGGCCGGAGCGTTCTGCACCGAAGAGACCCCGATCCGACCGATTTCGCTCTACGGACGCGACAAGGTTGAAGCGGAACGGCTTCTCCTCGAGCGGCATCCGTCGGCCTTGAGTTTCAGGCTCGCGACGGTCTTCGGTATGTCTCCGCGGATGCGCCTGGACCTGCTGGTCAACGACTTCACGTATCGGGCCTGCGTGGATCGGTTCATCGTGCTGTTCGAGAGCCAGTTCAAACGGAATTTCATCCACGTCCGCGATGTTGTCCGGGCCTTCATCCATGGGATCGACAACTTCGACGCGATGAACGGGCAGATCTACAACGTAGGGCTCTCCGACGCGAACCTGTCGAAGCTCGAACTCTGCCAGCGCATTCAACAGCAGCTGCCGTCTTTTGTCTTCGTCGAATCGGCCATCGGCACCGATCCGGACCGGAGGGACTACATCGTCTCCAACGAGAAGGTCGAGCGGACCGGCTTCAGGCCGGCTTTCTCCCTCGACGAGGGAATTCGCGAGCTCATCAAGGGATACGCCATGATTCGGAACACGAGGTACTCCAACGTGTGAACGCATGAGTAGTAGCGAATGAAGACCGTTTCTCCAGATCTCGTACTCGTCAATCCCGGCAGCCGGACCAGGATCTATCAAATGCTGGGCGAGACGCTCACGGCCGTCGAGAACCCCGTGTGGGCAGGCCTCATCGCGACCTTCGCCCGGCAGAAGGGTTTTTCAGTCCACGTGCTCGACGGCGAAGCTGAGCATCTGACGCCGGAACAGACGGCGGATCAGGTGACCGCGCTCAATCCCCGTTTGGTCACCATCGTCGCCTACGGGCACCAGCCGTCGGCGTCCACGCAGAACATGACGGGCGCGTCTGCCGTTGCCACGGCCATAAAACAGCGGACCCCTGAGATGAAGGTCTTGATGCTCGGCGGCCACGTGGCCGCGTTGCCCGAGCGCACGCTTGCGGAGGAGCGCTGCGACTTCGTCACCCGGGACGAGGGGCTGTACGGGGTGGTCGACCTGCTCGAGGCACTGCGCGGAACGGCCGATCCAGACCTTGGTGCAATTCGTGGGCTCGTGTATCGAACCGGTACCGGCGTTGCGTTCAACCCGGCGGCACCTCTCGTCACCGATCTGGACGGCGACATGCCTGGTATCGCCTGGGATCTCTTGCCGATGACCAGGTACCGGGCGCACAACTGGCATTGTTTTGGACACCTGCAGCGTGAACCGTATGCGGCAATCTACACGACGCTCGGCTGCCCGTATCATTGTTCATTCTGCTGCATCCAGGCACCGTTCAAGGAAGGCGAGGAAGCCCTGGGCCTGGACACGCGTGTCAATAGCTATCGGTTCTGGAGCCCAGCGCGTGTCATCGAGGAAATCGACGTGCTGGCGAACACGTACGGCGTGCGGAACATCAAGCTCGCCGACGAAATGTTCGTCCTGAACCCGCGTCACGTGCTGGGCATCTGCGACCTGATCGTCGAGCGCGGCTACGACCTGAACATCTGGGCCTACGCGCGCGTCGACACCGTCAAGGACAGGATGCTCGACAAGCTCAAGCGTGCTGGCGTTCACTGGCTCGCGTTCGGGATTGAAGCGGCCAACGAGGGTGTGCTGGCAGATGTCGACAAGCGTTACCACGTCGATCAGGTCCACGAGACCATGCGCAAAGTCAAAGCGGCTGGTATCAATATCATCGGCAACTACATCTTCGGCCTGCCGGAGGACACCACCAAGACCATGGAGCAGACGTTGCAGCTGGCGCTGGATCTCAACTGTGAATTCGCCAATTTCTATACCGCCATGGCGTATCCGGGCTCGCCGCTCTATGTGCAGGCGCTTCAGCAGGGCTGGAGGTTGCCGGAGGCCTGGAGCGGCTATTCGCAGCATGCTGTGGACACGTTGCCCCTACCGACTCGCCATCTTTCGGCGGGTGAAGTCTTGCGGTTTCGAGACCACGCATTCAACGCATATTTCACCGATCCGCACTATCTCAGCCTGGTCCAACAGAAGTTCGGCGATGACACAGTCTCCCACATCCGAGAGATGACCTCGCACCGGCTCGAGCGTCTGCACGCGGCAGGTTGAGGAGTACCACCTGAAGATGGGGCCCCTTCCAGAAACACCGCGAGTGACTGTGATCACCATGTGCAAGGACCGCGCATGGTGCATTGACGAATGCGTTCGGAGCGTAATCGACCAGGACTATCCTGACGTCGAGTATATCGTTCAAGATGGCGCCTCTGGGGATAACACGCTTGAAGTACTCAAGAAATACGAAAGCCGTATGCAGGTTTACTCGGAACCGGATCGTGGTCCCATAGATGCTCTCCATAAGGCACTCGCCAAGACAACAGGCGACATATTCTGTATCGTGCTTTCTGACGAGAGATTCTACGACAACAAGGTCGTGTCGCGAGCGGTCGAGGCCTTTCACAAGCATCCGGATTCCGGAGCGATCTACGGAGACTTTCGACTCGTAGATGTTCACTATCGAGAGATTCGCGTAGAGAAGAAACGACAGATCGACTTTGAGGAGATCCTCTGCAACGAAGACTTTATTTCTCCATGTGCGGCGTTTGTGAGAACCGACACGCTGAGAGAGAACGGCAAGCCAAAATCCGGCCTGCGGTCGTTCTTTGATGCCATAGGAGATTTTGGATTGTGGGTCTATATCGGATCGCGTTACCCCCTCAAATACGTGCCAGGAATCATGGCAGACTTCATGGTCCATGGCGGCGAAATCAGCTACGGACTTACACACTGCCAGGCCTACATTCGCGAGTGTGAAACGGCCATTGACGCCTTTCACAGTGAGACCTACGCACCGAAGGATCTGGCTGCTCTCAAGAACCGGGCGGTCGCCAGGGTCTATCTCAACTACAGCAATCAACTGGCGGGAAGGTATTTTTCAGAACCGATCCGATTCGCTTGGAAGGCAGTCAGAAGGCGGCCTGGGCTCCTGCTCACGAAAACATTTCTGGCTGTCCTTTTCAAGTCTTCTGGATTGTATGCCCTCCTGCCCGTCGACACAGATGGCAAGCGCATGAAGCATGCCGAGCCGCGTGCCTTACGTTGAATGACTCAGCCCGGTCATAGCGGCCCGACGCATTGCTCTGTGGCGCCTAAGGTCTCTGTCATCCTCTGCGGCTACAACCAGGTCGCGTATCTGAACGACGCCGTTGCGAGCGTGCTCTCTCAGACCTATCGCAACATCGAGTTGATTGTCGTCGATAACGGCTCGACGGATGGCTCTCAGGCGGTGGCGAGGGCCCATCAGGACGAGCCTCGGGTCCGCCTGCTCCTACAGGAGCGCAACGACGCGATCACCAAGCGACTGAACGAAGCCATCGCGCTCTCGTCAGGGGAGTATGTCTCGGTCCTCTACGCGGACGATTTCTACCTTCCGCACAAGCTCGAGCGTCAAGTCCAGGAATTCTCGAACCTATCGCCTGAGTTTGGGGTTGTCTATTCTCCGGGCTATCGAATCGACGCAGTCAGCGGGCGTCGATGGGTCGAGAAGAGTCTGAAGGTGTCCGGCTTCATCCTAAAGGAAATGTTCGTCAGGCAAGCCGAGGGATTCATCAATCCGATTTCACCTCTGATCCGACGAGAATGCCTCATCGACTACCCGTTCCACGAAGACCTCTTTATCGAGGGCGAATCCATCTTCTGGCGCATCGCCATGAAGTATCAGTTCCGCTATTTGGATGAGCCGCTCAGTGTGATGCGCGAACATGCAGGTAATAGAGGGAAGGCGATCAAGCTGAATGCTCAAATGGTGTTGACCCTGTTCGAGAAGCTGTCTCGGGAGCCGGAATTCCCGCCAGAACTCCTCACCGATCTGGACAGGTTTTGTGGGAATTGTATGGGGGCTTTCGGCTGGCTTGGTATCCGTGTGGCTGCAGATCCCCGCTGGGCGCGCACCTGTTTGATGTCGGCGATCCGGCGGCAGCCAAAGCAGCTCACCCGTCCGCGCACGCTCGTGGGGTTGGCGTTATCGACGCTACCGCCGCGTGCAGTTCGCACATTCAACAGGGTCCTCAATGCGGTGGGCGATCGCAAGGAAACGATCGCGTTCAGGGAGGATTACACGTAAGGATGCGCCCGAGCCTGCTCCAACGGCTGGTCTGCCCGCATTGCCAAGGGGCGCTCTCATGCCGGGCGACCACCGTGGGGGCCAACCAGGAGGTCCTCACGGGGGAGCTCCGGTGTGCAGAGTGTGAACGAGTGTACCCCGTGACGCACGGCATCCCGCGCTTCGTGCCTTGCGAGAACTATGCGTCCTCATTCGGCTACCAGTGGACTCGCTTCCGTCAGGAGCAGATCGACCCGCTGAACGGCACGCGTCAGTCCGAGCGCAGACTGCGAACGGAAACGGCCTGGGAGCCCGAGTGGCTGAAAGGTCGGTGGATCCTCGACGCGGGCTGCGGCGCCGGCCGCTTTCTCGAAGTAACCAGCCGGACCGAGGAGTGCGAATGCGTCGGCGTGGACATCAGTGAGGCGGTCGACGCGGCACAGGATACACTCGCCGGTCGCTCGAATGTTCACCTTGTCCAGGCGAGTATTCTTGACCTTCCGTTCCGTCCCGGTTCGTTCGACGGTGTGTACTGCATCGGTGTCATTCAGCACACGCCGGACCCCTCTCAGGCGACCCGGAGCCTGGCTGGAATGGTTCGGCCGGGCGGCCGCATCGCCGTTACCATGTATGAGCGGCAGCGGTTCACCATGCTGTACAGCAAGTACTGGATTCGGCCTCTGAGTCGCCGGCTCAGACCGAAACGACTGCTGGCGTTGATTAGGATCGTCATGCCTCCTGTGTTCATGCTGACCGAAGTGCTCTTTCGGATCCCATTGCTCAAGCGCGTATTTCGGTTTCTTATTCCGGTCGCGGACTATGTCGATGCGACGGACTTGTCGATGCGACAGCGATACCAGTGGGCTATTCTGGACACGTTTGACATGCTGGCGCCAGCGTACGACATCCCCCAACGAGAAAGTGATGTCGTCGGGATTCTGGCGGAGGGAGGCGTCCGAGACATTCAGAGACTGCCCAACGCCGGTTTGAACATAGTGGGACAAAAGGCCTGACTGCTGGCCTGCGGTTGAGGAAGCGCTGATGGACAACCAGGATTATGACGTTTGCATAGTCGGCGGGGCCGGCCACGTTGGTCTGCCGCTGGCCCTGGCGTTCGCTGCATCCGGGCAGCGCGTCATCATCCACGATCTGAACAAGGCGGCGTTGGAGATGATCAGAAGCGGCACGATGCCGTTCGTGGAGTACGGTGCGGAGCCACTCTTGAACAAGGCCCTCCTGGAGAATCGCCTGCTGTTCTCTGCCGAGCCACACGACATCACGCGCGCCGAGCATGTCATCGTTGCCATTGGCACGCCGGGAGACGAGTATCTGAATCCGAAGTTACGCGCGCTGCTCGATCTGTTCAAGCGTCTCCACCCCTACTTGCGACCGTCGCAGACGATCATCATCCGAAGCACCGTATTCCCTCGAACCTGCCGACAAGTGGAGCGGGTCCTGAGCCAGGACGGCCAGCGATGGAAGGTCGCCTACTGCCCGGAGCGTATCGCCCAGGGATATGCCATCAGGGAACTCAAGGAACTTCCTCAGATCGTGTCGGGTTCATCGTCCGAGGCGGTTGAGGCCGCGACGCGACTCTTCGGCACGATTTCGCCCGAAATCGTGCAGTTGGAAGTCGAGGAAGCGGAGCTTGCGAAGCTGATTACCAACGCTTGGCGCTACATTCAATTCGCCGCAGCCAACCAGTTCTACATGGTGGCCAGCAGCATCGGGATAGATTTCAACCGCGTTCGCGATGCGATGGTTCGTGGATATGGACGTGCCGCGAGTCTGCCGAGTGCCGGCTTTGCCGCCGGCCCCTGCCTGCTCAAGGACACCATGCAACTGGCATCCTTCAATAACCATTTCCAGCTTGGCCATGCGGCCATGGCTATCAACGAAGGCTTGCCGAACTTTGTCGTGGACATGATTAGCAGGCGACATCACCTGAGCGAAACCAGGGTGGGTATTCTTGGCATGGCGTTCAAGGCCGACGTCGATGACATCCGCGACTCGCTCTCATACAAGCTGGGAAAGATCCTTCGCTTCCACGGCGCGCAGATGTTCTACTCCGATGAGTTCGCGCGCGATCCGACGTTCATCACGAAGGAGGAGCTTGTTGCTGCCGTTGACGTCGCTATCGTGGGCGTGCCGCACAGCGCATACCGCACACTTGTTGTGCCGCCTGGGCTCGACCTCGTGGATGTCTGGGGTGTCGTACCCGCACAGACGCACGTGCAAGTCTGATGGGTGCCAACTATCGCTGTGTGCTCCTGACCTCGGATAGGCCCGACCTGGCCGATGCCGCCGAAACCTTCGCCAGAAAGAGGTTCAACGTCCGTTACGTCAGCCGGCATGCGCGCGACGAGCGCGAGTTTCCTCGCGCCGCCGCCGCCGCCATCGCGAGCGGCGACGTCGATTTCCTGTTGAACTACCTCGCCCCGATGATTGTTCCCGCCGGCGTGCTGGGCTGCGTCCGGCGCGAGGCCGTCAACTTTCATCCCGCGTCGCCGGCGTGGCCGGGAGTGGGCTCCGCCAGCTATGCGCTGTACCATGGCGACTCGATGTTCGGCGTGACCGCACATCGTATGACCTCCCGTGTCGATGCGGGGGATATCGTCAGGGTCATCCGGTTTCCGGTTCGCCCCGACGATACTTGCGAGACGTTGTTCGATCGGGCACTTGGGGCGACTCTTTCGTTGTTCTACCAGGTATGCGAGGAACTGGTCTCCGTCGGCCAACTCTGTCCGTCTGGTGATCGGTGGGAACGAGCTGCCATCACCCGGGCTGAGTTCGAGCAGTGGATGACGCTTTCGGCGACTGATCCACCCGGGGAGATCGCCCGAAAGGTGCGGGCCTTGCGGCATTCGCGGCTGCCAGGACCGTTCTTCGAGATCGATGGTGTTCGCGTAGAGGTGCCCAGGAACCGTGATTCAGGTGGTGCATCGAAGGGCGAATCATCGTTCCGCGATCGGTGTGGGCTCACGCAATCCACGCGGGGCAAGCATGACTGAGCGAGACATTTCATGGTGGGTTCCGCAGGTCGGCGCGACCGAATACGGTCTCGTGCGTGAGGTGCTCGACAGCAACTACCTGAACGACGGTGACGTCACGTCGCGGTTCGAGTGCGAGATCGCCCGGCTGGTAGGCGCGAGGTACGCCGTGGGTGTGACGAGCGGCACAGCGGCACTCTTTCTCGCGCTGGCGGCACTGGGAGTCGGCGCTGGTGACGAGGTCGTCGTTCCCGACTTGACGTTCATTGCCACGGCCAACGCCGTGACGCTCACCGGGGCGACACCGGTGCTCGTCGACATCGATCCTCTGACGCTCAACATGAGTCCGGAGGCGTTCAGGAACGCGATCACCGCGCGCACGCGTGCCGTCGTCCCTGTGCATGTCAGCGGTCGTTCGGCGGATCTCTCGGCCATCGGTGCGATTGCTCGAGATCACAACGTGGCTATCGTCGAGGACGCCGCCGAGGCGCTGACGTCCAGCCGCAACGGCCGGACGCTGGGTACTGTCGGCCTTGCCGGGTGCTTGTCGTTCTCGCCGAACAAGACCATCACCACCGGCCAGGGAGGAATGGTTCTCACCAACGACGACGCCTTGCACCTGCGTTTGCGTGAACTGAAGGATCAGGGACGCCCGGTTCGCGGCACCGGAGGCGACGACGTCCATCCGTCGGTGGGTTTCAACTTCAAGCTGACCAATCTGCAGGCAGCCGTGGGCCTGGGCCAGCTACAGTATCTGCCGGGGCGACTCGCCAGGCAGAAACGCACGTACGAGCAGTACGCGCGTGGTCTGGCGGGTGTCTCCGGGGTACGTCTTCCAGGATTCGATATCGGTGGTGGTGAAGTGCCGCAGTGGGTGGACGCCGTCGCCGAGCGCCGTGATGAGCTCGATCGGTTCCTCGACGTCCGGGGGATGCACTGCCGGCGATTCTGGTTTCCCTTGCACACGCAAGCGCCGTATCGCCGGCCCGACGCGGATTTCCCTGGAAGCGTCTGGGCGACACCGCGTGCGTTGTGGTTGCCCTCTGCCTTCACGTTGTCCGACGACGACGTGGATGAGGTGGTTGGTGCGGTACGCGAGTTCGCCGAGCGCCACCACCCAGCGAACGTATCCTGAATGAGCGTCTCCGTGACCGATCGGGAGACCGACAGCTCCGCCCCGTGCACGCTGACGATCCTGATGCCCGTCAGGAACGAAGGCATCAATCTGCGCCTCATGCTCAGAATACTGCGTGCGATCGTCGACGTCCCGTACGAGGTTGTGATCGTGCATGACACACCGGAAGACGACAGCCTGCAGGTGGTCTCTGAGCAGCCGTCGGACCGGACGCTTCGGACCGTGCACAACACGCTGGGGCACGGGGTCGTCAACGCCATTCGAGCGGGTGTCGCGGTAGCTGAGGGCCGGTATGTGCTGGTGTTTGCTGCAGACGAGGTCGGCCCTGTGCTCGCGATCGAAGACATGCTGGCACTGATGGAGTGCGGATGCGAGTTCGTGAGTTGCACCCGCTACGCGCACGGCGGGCGCCGTCTCGGTGGCTCGATCGTCGGAGGCCTGCTGTCGCGGGCCGCGAACAGGTTGTTTCGCTGGATGGCCCGATCCGCGCTGACCGACTGCACGACCGGCATCAAGATGTTTCGACGCGACCGCTTCGACATGCTGCACCTCGAAGCGCGACCGGTGGGATGGGCCGTCGCCTTTGAGATGGCGATCAAGGCGCAACTGGCCGGGTTCCGTCTCGGGGAAGTGCCGATCATCTCTATCGACCGACTGTACGGCGGCAAGTCCACCTTCCGGGTAGGGCCTTGGACGGCGGAATACTTCCGCTGGTTCATCTGGGGGCTGAGACAGTTGAGAAAGGCCGGCCGACAGGGCCCCGACGTTCTCGTTCGTATCCCAGCGGCCACGGCGCTTGGCGGCAGAGCGCACATGTGAGCCGATCTGCATTGCACCTACTACCATGAGCAGTCGTATCAGCGGGAAGAAGATTCTGGTGACGGGGGGAACGGGCTTCATCGGAAGCGCGCTGATCAAGGGGTTGCTCGCGGCCGGTGCCGAGATCCGGTCTCTTGACAACGATTCGCGCGGTACGATCACGAGGCTCGGGGAAGGGCAGTACAGCATCGAGCGCATCACTGGCGACATCCGTGACGCCGAGGTCGTCCGGGATGCCGTGCGTGGCATGGACTGCGTCTGTCACCTTGCCTATGTCAACGGCACGGAGTTCTTCTACTCCAAGCCGGAGCTGGTCTTGGAGGTGGCAACGAAGGGAATGATCAACGTTCTGGACGCGTGTCTTGCCGCGGGTGTGCGGGAGCTCGTCCTGGCGTCGAGTTCTGAGGTCTATCAGGCGCCGCCGACCATTCCGACCGACGAAACAGCACCGCTCACCGTGCCGGACGTGCTCAACCCGCGTTTTTCATACGGCGGCGGAAAGATCATCAGCGAGCTGCTCGCGGTCACTTACGGTCGAAAGTTCTTCAATCACACGCTGATCTGCCGGCCCCACAACGTCTACGGGCCTGATATGGGGGGGGAGCATGTCATTCCGCAGTTCGTGTTACGCATGAAGGAGTGCGCGGATCGGAACCGCGACGGGATCGTGGAGTTTCCGATTCAGGGTACCGGTCGCGAGACGCGATCCTTCATCTACATAGACGATTTCATTAGGGCCCTGCTGTGCGTCATGGAGCAGGGTGAGCCGCTGGGCATCTATCACATCGGCACGGACCGGGAGATATCGATCGGCGAGCTGGCGCATGTCGTTGCTCGCGTGTGCGGACGCGAGATCCGAATCGTGCCTGGAGACCTCCTCGCCGGGAGCACACGCAGGCGCTGTCCAGACGTTCGGAAACTGCGGCGCCTGGGCTTCGAGCCTGTCGTGTCGCTGGAAGAAGGTGTGCGCCGCACGACCGAGTGGTACTGGGCGAACTGTGACGTGCCGCGGGCTGAGGTGTAACGCGCCGTGGCGACATACGAGAACACGAATCGAGTGGCGGCCGGTTCCGGTGGAAGCGTGCTCGTGGAACGGTGCCAGGTCAGTGGATCCACCGATCTGCGCTCGATCCTGTTCGTCGGCTTTCTTCCGCCGGTCAATACCATGGCGCCCATTGGCACACGACCCTGCGAGCAGCCTGCATATCCCGCCGAGTTGCTGTACTGTCCCGAGAGTAAGCTGGTACAGCTCGGACTGATCGTCGACCCGGCTGTATTGTTTCCGCCTCATTACGCTTACACGAGCGGCACGACGCGAATTCTCAGAGAGAACTTCGCCGAGTTGTATGCCGAGGTGATGCGGCTGTATCCGATCTCCAAGAAAGCGCTCGTCGTTGACGTCGGGTCCAATGACGGAACACTGTTGTCGAACTTTGACGCGGCTGGCCACCGGGTGTGCGGGATCGAGCCCACCGATGCCCATCGCATTGCCTTGGACCGAGGCATTGACAGTGTCAACGCGTTCTTTGGCCCCAGGGTCGCAACCTTGGTGGTGGAGAAGCACGGGCGAGCCAAGGTTGTTACCGCCACGAACGTGTTCGCCCACATCGAGAACGTTCACGAGATTGTGGAATCCATTATCGCGATGCTGGATGATGATGGAATATTCATCTCGGAATCACACTACCTCCTGCCGCTGATCGAGGTGTTGCAGTACGACACGATTTACCATGAGCATCAGCGGTACTACTCGCTGCAGAGCCTGCAGCATCTCTTGGAGATGCACGGCCTGGAGATCATCCACGCGAAACGAATCCCCACTCACGGGGGATCGATTCGCGTGTACGCGTCCAGGCGAGGACTAAAGCCGGTTCAGTCTTCAGTGTCAGAGCTGCTGGCAGCCGAAGATCGGGCGCTTACGTGGGAGCGCTTCATGGATTTCCGCCGGCGCGTGTCGCAGAGCAAGCTCGACCTCATGGCGCTGTTGAAGGAGATCCGTGGCAGGGGCGAACGGGTCTACGGAATCGGCGCCCCGTCCCGCGCCAGCACGCTCGTCAACTATGTGGGACTTGACGATGCCATCGTCGATTGTGTGCTGGAGATCGCGGGCTCCTACAAGATCGGCAAGATGATGCCGGGGACGGTGATTCCGGTGCTCGAGGAGTCGAAGCTCTTTGCCGATCAGCCCGAATACGCCCTGTTGTTTTCGTGGCACATTGCGGACGAGTTGATTCCGAAGCTGAAGGCTAAAGGCTTCGGTGGTCAGTTCATCCTCCCGCTGCCCGAGGCACGGATTGTCTAGCGCGACGGTTCCGAGCTTGTTGGTGGGCAAAAGAGCGATGGTAAACACGCCTTGCGCCGGAGGATCGCCAGCATCAGCGCAGCGATATTGAGCGCATGGGTGAATTCACCACGCAGAATCAGCTTCTGCACATCATCTATGGGTACGAGGACGACTTCGATCTTCTCCTCGCCAACCCAATCCGTGGGCAGGGGCTCGACATCGGCAGCCAGATAGCACCACGTTCGGTTTTCATTTCGCCCGGTGTCACTCAACAGTGTGCCGAGGAACTCCAATCGAGATGAGCCGAAGCCTGTTTCTTCGGCCAGTTCCTGTCGGGCCGATTCTTCGGGGGTCTGGTTCTTCTCGACGTGCCCCGAGGGTAACTCCAGCGTGTGCTGTTCGACGGCGGGCCGGTATTGTCTGACGAGTACCATCTCGCGGTTCTGGGTCAGCGCCACAACAGTCACATAGTCGCGCACGCGCAATGAGTAGTAGGGGGCTGCCTCATTCGCGACCTGTTTCGACACGACATCAAACCATGCGGTCGAATACACGATGGAGCCGGATGATGGCCGTCTATGCTCAGCCACGTCCAGCCCGGCTCCTTGCGCGTGGCGTCAGGAAGTATCCCAATGGTGCAACGAGATTCAGCCCGACCAGGATTCCGTTGCGGTGCTTCAAATCGTTGTCGATGCCGTACGCACTCAAGAAAGTCCAGATCGCAAGAGGAATCGCCGCCAGGACCAGGAGCCGCATATCCGCCCTAGCGCGCCGAATCAGCAGCAGCAGGCCGCCCGTGAGGAAGATCGTATACACGGCTTCATACAGGACGTGCGGAAGGCTCCACGGTTGGTACGTCCAGGGGAACAGGAGTGCGAGTCCGCGGAGAGGAATCTTGAGGACGTACCACCATGGGTTGTTCTTGATGACCGCAAGGGCATCCGTGGACATGCGATACGCCAACTCGTCACCAACAAGGCGCTCTTCTGCCAGCACTTCGACGTACCTGTCCTGCACGCGATTGTATTCAACCGTTCCCCGGTTGAGGAGTGTATTTGCAGACATCACCAGTCCCCAGGCGACGTGGCTTCTCGAGAGTAGTTGCCTCTGGAGTGATGGCCGTGAGCCAACCACCACGACCGCGCCGGCCGCTGCTGTCGTCACGCTCAGGAGCAAGACGCCTGTGGCAGCTCGTGGGGAAAGATAGCGACCCAGAGCGTTCCAGATGAAGACCAGCATCACGAACAGGATCACGAGCATTGCCTCAGGCCGGGTGAACGCCAAGGCGACGCCTGCGAGGACTACGAGCACGAGTTGCTTGCCGCTCTTGTGGCGAAGCCACCCAATCACGAAGAGCGCAAACACGGGCAGCATGGCATAGAAGAGGTTGTCGACTATGCCGAAGCGAGCGATCCAATAGAGCGGGGTCAACGAACACATCAGCAGCGCCACCAGCAACGCGTAGCATCTGTCGTGCACGCGCAGGGCAACCAGGTATGACGCGACCACAAGGAGTACGCCAAGCAGCGTATTGAGAGCGAGCAGATGGGTCTCGATGCTCCACCCGATGAGCTGCTGGAACGAGATGAGAAACGGGTAGAGCAATTGGGTGCTGCGTTCGGTCAGGAATGTAGCGGCGATCCCATCGGCAGTGAACTGCTCGAACGTCAGGTCGCCTCGCCATACCTGACCGAGCGCGATGCCGGTTTCGACGACACCATCCCCTTCCGGGACGATACCGTGCTTCAGGCTCAGGTAGACTCGGAGCGGGACGAAAACGGAGAGGATCCCAACAAGGTGGGTCAGGCTGCTCGCGGCCAGGATCCTGAGCCGGGCACGTTGAGTGAATGCGAGCAATGTCGAAAGGGTCACGCCGGCCCCTCGGAGTGTTCTTCCGCCGGCCATGCGGCGTTGGAAGTGGCTCGATCCTACTCGGGCGCGCAGTGACCGTCAACGCGCCGAACCACGCGTGGCCCGTCCCAGCTCTGTGACCAGCAAGGATCGAGCGGCTGAGCCTTGCATGCCGCGCCGTGCGGCTTCTGGCGGCCCGGTCCTGAATGCACGCTCAGCAGGACGAACCGGCGCGCAAGGTTGTCGCGTTCAACTTGTGACCGAATGATGCAGCCTGCGATCATGACGCCGTCGGCGCGCATTTACGTAGCCGGGCATCGGGGGCTCGTCGGCTCGGCGCTCGTCCGACGCCTTGAGGCCGAAGGATTCGCCAACCTGCTCACCGTTGGCCGGGAGGATCTGGATCTCCGCGATCAGGCCGCGGTCAACAACTGGTTTCAGGCGACACGACCGGACTTCGTCTTCATGGCGGTCGGGACCGTGGGTGGCATCCTTGCGAATGTGACGCGCCCGGCCGAGTTTGCCTACGACAACCTCGTGACATACACCACGGTGGTGCATGCCGCCCATCTCTCCGGTGTGACGAAACTGCTTCACCTCGGGAGTTCGTGTATCTATCCCCGCGAGTGTCCGCAGCCAATCAAAGAGGAGTACCTGCTTACGGGTCCGCTGGAGTCAACGAATGAGCCGTACGCGATCGCCAAGATCGCCGGGATCAAGCTCTGCCAGGCGTATCGCCAGCAGTACGGCCGTCGTTTCATTTCCGTCGTGCCGGCAAACCTCTACGGACCACGCGACAATTTCGATCTGGAGCGCGCGCATGTCATTCCGGCGCTTATCAGGAAATTCCATGATGCCAGGATCGCCGACCGGAGGGAGGTCGTGGTTTGGGGGACGGGGCGACCGCGCAGAGGATTTCTGCATGCGGACGATGTGGCAGATGCCTGTGTGTTTCTGATGCAGAGATATGAGGCCGGCGACCATATCAATGTTGGAGCAGGTGAGGACCTGGCTGTTCGCGACCTGGCAGAGGCGGTGCGCGACGTTGTTCATCCGGCCGCTGAACTCACGTTCGATTCCTCGAAGCCGGATGGGATGCCACGCAAGCTGTTGGATGTCGGTCGCCTGCACGCGCTGGGCTGGCGGCATCGGATTGGCTTGCGTGAGGGGCTCGAACGAACCTACGAATGGTTTCTCAGCCACCAAGAAGAGTTGCAGGCCAGCTGACCACGAACGAGCGTGGATCTCGATGCACCGCGTTCTGTTGACGGGCGCAGGAGGATTCGTGGGCTCCCACCTCGCCCGGCTGCTGCTGGCCGAGGGGCAGGAGGTCATGGCGCTGATCAGCCCATCGACCAATCGCTGGCGGCTTCGCGATATCGAAAGCCGCCTGTCGATTCTGGACAGCGACCTGACGAACCTTGCTGCGCTCGGTGACCGCTTGCGAGCGTTTCGGCCGGATGTGTGCCTTCACATGGCGTGGCACGGCTGGGCCGGACAGACTGCCCCGGACGAGAACCTCACGTCGCTCGCCGTGAGCCTCGAGCTGCTCAAGCTGATGTCGTCGCTCCGCTGCGAACGCTTTGTTGCCGCGGGCACCTGCTTCGAGTACGACGTCCGGCACGAATGGCTGTCCGAGAAAACGCCCCTCGGCCCACACAACGTGTATGGCGCCTGCAAGAAAGCGATGTTCGAGATCGCTCAGGAGTTTGCAGCATTGACGGGCATTCGGGTCCTGACACCCCGGCTGTTCTACTCGTACGGTCCGTACGAACCGGCGCGGCGGATCGTCGCGTCGATCATCCGGACAGTGCTGGGGGGTGGGACCGCCAAGGTTACACCGGGCCAGCAGATTCGAGACTACTTGCATATCGAAGACGTGGCCTCGGCCATCTGGACCGCGACTCAGAGCCCCGTCACCGGGGCGGTCAACATCGCGTCGGGTGAGCCGGTGACCATCGCGGAGGTCGCCACGACCCTCGGCCAACTGCTCGGTAAACCGGACCGCGTCGAGATTGGCGCCATCGGCTACCAAGAGGGAGACCCGATGCGGGTGGCCGGAGACGCAACTCTTCTGCGGCGGGAGACCGGTTGGTCGCCTCGCTTCGGTCTGCGCGACGGACTGGCGAACGCGGTGGCCTGGTGGGAGGCTTGGAGCACGCAGTCGGCTGTGGGGGCGAGCGGGTCGTGACTAGAGTTGTGCTTTTGGCCGGCGGGCTTGGCACGAGGCTCGCCGAGGAAACCGAGGTGAAGCCCAAGCCGATGGTCGAAATCGGCGGACGGCCGATTCTCTGGCACGTCATGCGTCACTACGCGCACTGTGGGTTCAAGGAGTTCTGCATCGCCCTCGGATTTCGCGGCGACGTGATCAAGCGGTACTTCTGCGATTACCACAGTCTGAGCGGGAGCATGACGATTGACCTGGCGCGCGGTGAGGTGCGGCGCCATGAGCGGGGACCCGACGATTGGATTGTGCACCTGCAGGACACGGGGCTGCACACCATGACGGGCGGGCGGCTGAAGCGCCTCGAGCCCTTGCTTCGTGCCGGAACGTTCATGCTCACCTACGGCGACGGCGTCAGCAACGTAGATCTGCAGGAACTGCTCCGCTTTCACCGATCACACGGGCGGATCGGAACGATCACCGCCGTGCGCCCGCCGGCCCGCTTTGGCGGACTGGTGTTCGACGGCGACCTGGTCGTGGAGTTCACCGAGAAGCCCCAGATCGGGGAAGGGTGGATCAACGGCGGGTTCATGGTGTTCGAACCCGACATTTTTCGCTATCTCGACCGGGGAGACCAGACGGTGCTCGAAGCCCACACGCTCGAGCGGCTCGCCACTGACGGTCAGCTCGCCGCGTACCGACACGAGAAGTTCTGGCAGTGCATGGACACACTTCGGGAGAAGCACTACCTCGAGAGTCTATGGGAGCAAGGGACGGCACCGTGGAAGACGTGGCAGTAAGCCAATGGCCCCTTTCGTGAGGGAGATATGGACGAACGCGCCCGCCGCGATCTCGCGCTACTGAACTCCATCGCCGAGGACGAGCACCTGACCCAGCGCACGCTGTCCAGCAAGCTGGGCATCGCGCTGGGACTGACCAACATCTACCTGAAGCGCTTCGTGCACAAGGGGTACATGAAGTGCGTGAGCGTCCAGCCGAATCGTCTCTCGTACCTGCTGACTCCGAAGGGCATCGCGGAGAAGGCCCGCCTGACCTACGAGTTCTGGGAGTATTCGCTGCATCTGTATCACGGGGTCCGACAGCACTTGCGAACAGTGCTCGGTGAACTGGTTGCGCGCGGTGCCGAGCGGGTTGCGATCTACGGGACGGGGGAAGCCGCGGAACTGGCGTATCTGTCCTTGAAGGAACTGGGCCTGGAGCCGGTCGCCGTCTTCGATCGGCAGGCCGACCGCGCGTTCCTGGGCATGCCGGTTCGTGCACTGTGCGAGGAATCGGCAGTGCAGTACGAGGCGATGATCATGGCGACGCTCGAAAACCCCGAGCGGCTGATCGCGGAACTGATAAGCCAGGGTGTGGCGGAGGACCGGCTGGTTACGCTGCGTCCGCCGAACGATCAGAGCCCAGAGCTCGAAGACAGGTCGCACGGTCCCTCACGTGGTCGGACGGACGGCAGCTCATGAGGCCTCCGATTGACCGGCGCTTCGAGCGAAAAGGCGCAGCTCCCGCCCGAACAGGTAGCGAGAGCCGGCAATGTCCCAGGTGGGTCCCGCGGTGATTCAGACAGGTGACGGTCGGTGGCCGCAAGCCGCGATCGCCCTTGTGTGCATCGGCGCGTTGCTCGTGCGGCTGCCCATGATTGGGGCCGGTCTGCCGGCTATCTACTGGCACGACGAGTACAACTTCATCGAGGGCGCGTTACGAATCGGCTCTGCCGGGATCACGGACGTCTCGTTCGGCGGGTACGGGCACGGTACCTTGACGTACTTCCTGCTGTTCGGTGCCCTCGGCCTGTTCTTCGCCGTCGGCAGGCTGACCGGCGCCTTCGCGGGAAGCGACGATTTCGTTCAAAGCTATCTCCTGGACCCGTCGGCGGTCTTTCTGGTTGCCCGTACCGTGATGCTCGCGGCGAGCGTAGGGGTGGTGTACGTCACCTATCTCGTCGGTCGGCGTCTGGTGGGCCGAGCCGAAGGGATCGTGGCTGCGCTGCTCTGCGGTATGTCCTTTCACTTGATCCATGTGACGTTCGGCAAGGAGGATGTGCTCTTCACCTTCTTCCTGGTACTTGCGGCCTGGCCAGCTGCCACGATCCTCGACCGTCAGGAGACGCGTTCTGGTTACCTGCTGACGGGTGCCGTGCTCGGCGCAGCGGCAGCCGTGAAGTATCTTGCGCTCTTCGGAGTGGTGATCCCGCTGGTTGCGGCTATTCTCGGAGGCCTGCGCGGCATGCGCCTGGTCAAGGCGATGACGCTCACGGGCTTCACGTGTATCCTCACCTTCGTCTGTCTTGTTCCCGGCGTGCTGATCGATACAGGCAATTTCGTGGCCTGGGTGTTGCGCCTGTTCGGCGAGAACACCGGCACTCTTATGGCGACTCTGCAGGAACCCTCGCCGTGGTTCCGGTACCTGTGGGGCACCTATGCGGGCGCCGGCGGCATAGCGCTCACGTCCCTGTTCTACGCCGGCGTCATCACCGCTGCTTGGACAAGATCGCGCCGACTGTTAATCGTCGTGGCCTATCCCGTGACCTTGACCGGCGCCCTGGCGACGCTTGCCTTCTTCGGCGGCGCCACGCCAGTGACTTTCTACCAGGTCTCGACCATTCCATTCCTGGCCGTTGCCGCGGCCTGGGTCGTCTGCAAAGCCTGGCGACGTTGGTCCTTGGCCGGTCGAGCCGTGCTCGTCGGGCTTCTGGCTGCTGCGACCGTGGCCAATGTCGGCCGTATCGTCAAGTTCAACCGATTGTTGGCTTCCGAGGATACGCGGACCATCGCGCGTGAGTGGATTGAGGGCCACGTGCCCGCCGGCGCTTCGGTCCTGGTCGAGGGAGCCGTGTTCACGTTCATCCTGGAAGCTCCCCAATTGAGGGATAACGCTGCGTCACTCGAGCGCGACATCGCGGACATCAGGGACCGTGGCGGTTCCGGCAGGCTCTGGCAGGCGAAGCTCGACATGCTGCAACGCGGGCTCGTGTCAGGGCCGACCTACGATCTGTACAAGGTGTACCATCTTGGCGAGGAAGATCTGGCCGGCGCGAGTGCTCGATTCGTCATCACGCGCGAGCCATCGTCGAAACGGATCGTGGAGAAGAGCGGCCGGTACCGACTGGTGCACAGTGTTGAACCAACCGAGCCGAACGCGTTCTATGTGATGCCGATGCTGTCGCTCGTCGACCTCGAGCGGATCAACGAGATGACCTTGTTCGATTCCAGCGAGGCGCGGCGTATCGGGCCGCCGATCGGGATCTATGAGGCACGGGGCGTGGAGCAGCCGTGACATGACGGCGACTCGATACGGGGTGAAGGAGAACGCGCATGATTGATGGAGTTGAGATCTTCCCGCTCCGTCGCATCCCGGATGAGCGCGGGATGGTGATGCACATGTTGAGGGCGGATGATCCTCACTTCCAGAACTTTGGCGAGATTTATTTCTCCGTCATCTATCCTGGGGTCATCAAAGGCTGGCATCTGCACTCGAAGATGATCATCAACTACGCGGTGGTGGACGGGAACATCAAACTAGCGCTCTTCGATCAGCGTGCTGATTCGAAGACCCACGGGGAGGTGCAGGAGATCATTTTCGGCCAGATCAACTACCAGCTGGTCCGAATCCCGCCCGGTGTGGTCAATGGCTTCACCGCCGTCGGCGGCCAGCGAGCCGTCGTTGCCAACTGCGCGAGTATGCCGCACGACCCAGCTGAGATCACTCGCATCGATCCCTTCACACCGACGATCCCATACGACTGGAGATTGGTTCACCGGTAAACCGCAGGTCGCCTACCTCCGGGCTCGAGCTACACATATGGCGAAACCCCTGGTGACCATCTGTATCCCAACCCGCAACCGGGTGGGGGCGCTCCGAAAGAGTGTGAAGCCCATCCTCAACCAGGACTACGCGTCCGTCGAGATCATCATCAGCGACAACGACTCGAACGATGGCACCGAGGTATTCTGCCGGGAGCTGGAGCGCTTGGACCATCGCGTGCGGTACATCCGGCAGCCGCGGAACATTGGTCTGCACGGTAACCTCAACTTCTGTCTGGGCGCAGGCCACGGCGAGTTTCTCTGTCTGTTCCACGATCACGACGACCACGACCTGGCCATCGTGTCGACCTACGTGGCGTTTCTACTCGATCATCCCGACGTCGGCCTCGTGTGCTCTGATTGGGAGTTGATCGATGAGGCCGGCAGCCGCGTCGGCGTACGGGATCATGACGTCGAGCCGGTGATGCCGGGCCTGGAGTACATCGAGCGCACGATCCGATCGGGCCGGTCGTCGATTGGCATACCGGGCACGATGATTCGCCGCTCGGCCCTCGGCTCGATCCGATTCGTGAGTGAGGCGCCGGTGGGGTTTGGGGATTTTCCGGTCTGGTTCGAGGTGGCGGAGACATGGAACGTGGGGCATGTGCGCCGACGGCTCTGGCGCTGGACGCAGAGCCCACGGTCCCAGAGCGCGCGCACCATCACGTCGATGACTCGCGATTACCACGAGAACCTCACCCGATACTGCGACGCGCATCTGAAACGCTGGCCTGAGCACGGTGAGCTGGTGGCGCGCTGGCGATCCAGCATCACGCGGTACCTGTTCTGGGCGCTCGCGTACGAAACCGGGCTGTATTTTCGGACAAAGGGCTCAGGGCCAGAAACGGCAGGCGCGGCGAAGCGGGGCACCGACCCGGGCGACGGATCCGCCACGCTCTTCGAGATGTTGGGATATCGATTGGGGCCTGAGGAGTTTCAGGAGGCGCTGATGCAACTGAGGTCGTATCGGACCGGGTCGCTTCAGCACGCGGCATTCCTGGTGATCAATGCGCTTATCCGTCTTCGGTGTACGTGGCCGCTCGTCTGGAGCACCCGCTACCACGCGCGACTGCGGAACGTGCTCGGGCTCGGCTGAGACGGAGACTTCGAACGTGCGAGCGAGACTGCTGAACCTCCTTCGGTGCCCGGCGTGTCTGGGGACGCTGGAACTGGTGCCGCTCGTGCGGTCCGGCGCCGACAACGAAGTCGCGGAAGGCGTGCTTGTGTGTGGGTGCGGCGCGAGCTATCCGATCATCAACACGATTCCGCGGATGCTGGGGAATGCCTATGCGCTGTTTCCGTCGTTCGTCGCTCAGTACGGCAGTCGCGCGGAGGTCGGCAGCGCGGCCGCGGCACAGACGAGCGCAGCGGCGGCCCCGGCGTCCGTCGTAACCGAGACACAGCGGAGCTTCGGGTATCAGTGGACGACGTTCTCCGAGATGGCGTGCGATTTTCAGGAGAACTTCTGGAACTATCTTCACCCGGCGACTCCTGAGTTCTTTCGGGGCCGGCTGGGGCTCGACGCGGGATGCGGGTTCGGCCGTCACCTCTACCACGCCGCGAGCTGCGGGGCCGAGATCGTCGGGATGGACCTGAGCCAGGCCATCGAGGCGTCGTACCAAAACACAAGACGGTTTCCGAACGTACATCTGGTACAGGGCGACATCCATGCGCCACCGTTTGCGCCCGGGGTGTTCGATTTCGTGTATAGCGTGGGTGTGCTGCATCATCTGCCCGATCCCAAACGCGGCGTGCGGTCGCTCGTGCCGCTCGTCAAGCCCGACGGTTCGATGTTTGTGTGGCTCTACAGCACGAGGCGCCGGTTTCTCAATTTCGGGCTCGAGTGCATCCGGTCCGTGACGACGCGCCTGCCGTACGGGCTCGTCAAGGGCATGTCCCTCGTGGGCGCGCTGGTTGACGCGGGGTTCGTGCTGCCGTATCGAGCGCTGAGGGCCTTGCCTGGCCTGGGCGCCTTGATCGAGCGGATCACTCCGCCGCGCATCAAGCTGTACAGCCTTTATCCCTTCCAGGTGCTTCACGCCGATTGGTTCGACAGACTGGCCGCCCCCATCCGCTTCTATTACGACGGCCCTGAGGTCGCGCAGCTCCTGCAGGATGCTGAGCTCTCGGACATATCCGTCGCGCCCACGGGACTGTATGGATGGCGCGGCTGCGGAATCAAGCGCAGTTCGCCGAGCGACGCGAGCCGGGATATCGAGGAGATTAGCGTTGAGAGAGCGTAGGTCCCGACGCTGGCTCTTTCGTGGTGCGCCGCCATTCGTGGGTGTCTCACGGTCGGTTCTGGTCTGGGGTACGGCCGCGGGGATTGCCCTCGGCGTCGCGTACGCGGCCTCGCCGCTCAGTGTCTGGTTTCTCGCCGCCATGATCGGTCTCTTCGCGTGGGCCGGCCGAGGACTGACCGAACGAGAGCGGCGCTGGGTGCTGGGCGTCCTCGCGGTCGCGGTCGTGCTCAGGGTGATGGCGATCGCGGGGTTGTTTCTGACTAGCGATCACAACCAGTTCGTCAGTTTCTTTTGGGACGGCGACGGCCTCGCGCTAAAGCTCCGCTCGGTGTGGATCCGAAACGTGTGGCTGGATATTCCTATCGCACCACACTTCTTCTCGGTGGCATTCGACCGGTTCTATGGATGGACAACCTACCTGTACGTGCTCGCGTATGTTCAGTATTGGCTGGGTCCGGCGCCGTACGCCGTACATCTGTTCAATGTCGTCCTGTTCCTGGCAAGTGCCGTGGCCTTGTACCGCCTCGTTCGGTCCTCATACGGACGCACGTCGGCACTGCTGGGTTTGGTCATTCTGCTCTTTCTGCCAACCCCGTTCCTCTGGTCCGTGTCGGCGTTGAAGGAGTCGATCTACATCTTCCTTCTGGTGCTCGGCCTGGTGGCCACCGTGAGGGTCGTACGCGGCCGGTTTCTCCCGCGCGCGTTCGCGGCGGCCGTATTGGCCGTTTCAATGCTCGCGATTGATGGCATCAGGGAAGGTGCGCAGCTCATCGCGGTGGGGGGTCTCGGCGCCGGGCTGGTTGGGAGCGTCGTTGTGCGGCGCGTATCGATCGTGCTGCTGGTCCTCTTGCTGTTGCCGTTTGCGGCCCATCGCGCGTGGCAGGATCCCGGAGTTCAGGCCCAGACGATGTCTCGGCTCCAAGAGGCAGCGGGGCGGCATACCGGCAACGTTCGGACGACAGGTCACGCCTACAAACTGCTGGATCAGCGCGTGTATTCCGTGGATAGATCGGATGCGGCCACCCCACAGGCTGGGATCATGACGCCCCCGGAGGCCGCCCGGTTCGTCGTGCGAGCGCTCGTGGGTTTCGTTGTCGTTCCACTGCCGTGGCAGGTGCAATCTGCGTCAGAGATAGTCTTTCTTCCGCAGCAGGTGATCTGGTATGCGCTGGTGGCGTTCGCAGGCGTAGGCCTGATTACCGGACTGAGGCGCGACGCGCTCGTCACGTGTCTACTCGCCGGGGTCGCGACAGCCGGTGCGGCAGTGATTGCCCTCAACAGCGGCAACATTGGCACGTTGGTTCGGCACCGCGATACGGTTGTACCGTTCGTCGTGTGGTTGAGCGCTCTTGGTGTCGTGGCGACCGTATCCAGGTTCGTATCGCGCGGTTCGTCCGCGGGTTGGGACCGCTGCGACGCGAATAGGGTTGCCATGAACGAGATGCCCGGGTCTGTCATCAGGCGGGCAGTCAACTCGAGCATTGTCGTTCGTGCCGTTCGACGGGTTGCCCAAGGCAGCGTGGTGTGTGTGGCGGTTGTCGCCTCCTGCCGGTGGGTCCGCCGATTTCGGGAGAAGATCGTTGTAGGCTTGGGAGGTGACTGGTCAGATGAACACGAGGTCCGCACCGCCGAGCAACTTGGCGCCCTTGCCGCGGACAGCCGGCTGGTGACGACTGTGCGGTCATCGATCACGGCGCCGTCAGCCGCTTGGCGCGAGGCCGGAGCGCGCCGTCTCTTGGATGCATTTCTCACTGTGGATCTGCCTACGCGGGTCCGCATGGTGGGCTGCCTCACGATCGCCGCCGCGCTCACGCACGCCGCGATACTGGCGTTGCTTGGCGTGTCCGTGCAGGTTGTCGGCTGGGGCATTCAGCTAGCCTTCGTGGCTGGCGGCTTGGTCGTTGCGTGGTGGCCGGCAGCCCTGGCATTGGCCTGGAGAGACCGAGCTGATCGCAGCATGTAGGGGTCTCCTGAAACAACCGATAACTAAGAAGCCAGCATGCCTCTAATCGACGATCGCGGACGGCTATTCGGGAAGGTGAATGTCATCGATGTCCTTGTCGGCCTTCTGGTGTTCGGACTGATTCCTCTGGTGTATGGGGCGTTTCTGTTGTTTCGCGTGCCGGCTCCGAAGATTACATCGATCACGCCAACGGAGGTCCTCGAACATCAACCCGCGACGTTGCAGATCACGGGCGAGGATTTGCGTCCGTTCCTGCATGCCCTACTCGGCACTCACGAAGCCGAGGCGTTTCTGATTCAGAGCCCGGCGCGTGCGGAGATCAAGCTGCCGGATCTCGCGGCGGGGAGCTATGATCTCGTGCTGTTTGACGAAGCACAGGAGCTTCTCCGAATGCCGGGCGCGTTGACGGTTGTCGCGCCGCCCCTCCCACCTCCGCTGCCAGTGACGGAGTTCCAGGTCGTCGGCCGGTTCGTCGACCTTGCCGTCGACGCGGCGCCGTCGATACGGCCAGGTCTGAAATTGGGGCACGGTGAAGAAGACGAGCCACTCGCTGAGGTGCTGGCCGTGCGCTCGCCCGAAGCGAGCGTGTACAACGTCAAGGTCGGAAGCGAGACACTCGCGGCACCGAAGCCTGGTCGCGTGACCGTCCCCGCCATCATTCGGGCGAGATGCGCCATCGCTGGAGATGGCTGTACCGTCGAAGGTGTTGCCCTGGCGCCTGGCTCGACGGTGTTGCTTCCGCTGCTGGCCGCGCCCGGCAAGGATGGCGAAGATCGGTCCTCGCCCAGCCAGGTGTCGTTCGTGCTCGAAGAGGTTCGTCCGGTAGACGCGCGCCTGGAGTTTCCGTCGGACCGTCCCACGCTGCCTCGCGTCGAACTGCAGGCTGTCGGAGACTTCGCCCTTCCCGTGGACGACGTGCCGTCGATACAGCCAGGTCTGAGATTAGGACGCAGTGAAGACGAGCTATTCGCCGAAGTCCTGGCGGTGCGCTCGCCCGAGCTCGGCGTCCGTCGTCTGCGAGTGGGCAGCAGCGTGATCTCGGTTCCGAAGCGGGGTGCAGCTCGCGTCCCCGCCATCATACGCCTGTCATGTGAGGTCGCGGACGACGCCTGCAGGGTCGGGAATGTGGTCGTGGCGCAGGACGCCACCGTCACGTTCCCCTGGGCTGACGGGTTTGCGCATGAAGGCGAGGAATCCCTTGAAAGGCAGCTGTCCTTTGCGATTGCGGGCGTGCGTTCCGTTGATTCGCCCGTCGAGTTCCCTTCGTCGCTAATCGACGTGCAGGTAGTTGGCCGGTTCATCGAACTCTCCAAGAGCGACGCAGGGCAATTCCGTGTCGGGCTCAAGTTCGAGGGCCGGCGAGACGAGCCGAGCGCGGAAGTCCTCGCAGTCCAGGAACCCGTGGCGGCCACACAGCGCGTCAGGACCGGTCTGAACACGCAGATTTCGACCCCGGTGTCGGGGGAGTTCGCCGTGCCGGCCATCGTCCGGCTGAGCTGTGTCATCACGCCGGACGAAGCGTGCATGGTTGGCAAAACGAGCGTGATACCGAACGCGACGATCAGGCTGCCCGCCGAAGCGGGTGCCGATCAAGTCGGACTCTTCATCGACGAAGTTTGGCCGGCTGATTCACGACTTGAATTCCCATCGATCAGGAAGGCAGTCGCCACTCTGCGTGTGCGTTTCCTGGCTCGGCCTGAAGTCGTCGGACTGGTGAAAGTTGGTGACGTCGATGTGGGTGATCCCAGCTTGGTCATGGATGGGGACAGGGCCTCGTTGACGTCTCTTGAGTCCGAGCGACAGACGACGACAGCCCGAGCGGTCGTTGACGCCGGCGTCAGCAGTAATTTCCAGTTCGAAGAGACCGTCGTCGCCTTCAACGCTACGCTGGAGGTGCCGGTGGTGCTGACGCCGTCTGGATGGCGCTATAGGGACAAGCCGGTGAAGGTGGGTGCGTCGTTCAGCTTTGAGACGATGTCCGGCTTTATGGATGGATGGATTCTGAACGTGAACGTCGACCCAAAGACAGAGCGCGTGGTTCGATGAGCGAAAAGCCCGGGCGCGCCGTTAGCGCTCGGCCACCAGAGATTCCGTAGCGTCAGGTCGAAATTGCTCGTCACTGCGGCGTACTTCCCACCGCCGTGCGACCACGACGCCAGGCATTCCCGGAATACCCACACGGCGCTGTTCGCTTGGCCGAGCGTGATGGCACCGGCGTGGCATGACCGAACTTGTCGCGGATGAAGATACGGTGAGAACAGCGACTTCTCGCGTGCGTCGCCTGTCGCTCGCTCTGGCGGCGTTAGCTTTCTCGGGTGCGCTGTTTTTCGTGGCCACCATGCCGGTGGCGACCCGACAAGGCATCAACTATGAGGTGTCGGTTCACCGGGTGCCGCTCTACCTCAAGACTTTCGATTTCCTCTATCGGTCCGGTCATTATCAATTACTTGCCGACGAGACGACCGGGAGTGCGTCGACTGAGCAGGAGCGGGTGTTGGCGGTCTTCGACTGGACGCAGCGAAACGTCCGCGAGACACCG
>DCWO01000164.1:0-18121 GCA_002328865.1 Dehalococcoidia bacterium UBA2160
GTCATTCTGAGGCCGCAGCCGAAGAATCTGGTCGAAAGAGCAACGGGTTGCCGACCGACGCAGGATCCCTCGACACACAATACGTTCGGGTGCGGTGTTGCCTCTCGGGCGCGATAGCGAACACCCTAGCCCGATCGAGAGCCGTTTCCCTGTCGGAAGCCAGATGCTCCACTACGTTCAGCATGGCGTGTGGTGGTGTCGCCATCGTAGGCCGGAGGCTTCACTTTGCGCTATCGAGGATGATCTTGTGCTCAGGCTGTTCGAGGCTGTCGTATCGCCTGTCAGTCCCACATTCCGGTGCTGAAGTACCGCTCGCCGATGTCGTTGAAAATCGTTACGATCTTGCCCGCGCGGACGCGCTTTGCAATGTGATAAGCGCCGAGCACGTACGCGCCCGACGACTGGCCGGCGAACAAGCCTTTGGACGCAAGTCGCTTCGACATCTCGTACGCTTCGTCTACGTCGATCGGCACCCGCTCGTCGACAACCGACTCGTCGAACGTCTTGGGGATGATGTGGCCTTCTCCGAGCGGCTTCAGCCCTTCGACCCCGGGCCATTCCGGCGGGTTGATGCTTGCGACGTAAATGTCCGGATTTGCTTCCTTCAACCTGCGCCCAACGCCGCTGACGGTGCCCCCTGTCCCGACTCCGGCAACGACATGCGTCACGTCGGGAACCTGTTGCAGGATCTCCTCGCCCGTTGTGTCGTAGTGGGCTTGTGGATTGTTCATGTTGCCGTACTGGTCGCACCAGAAGTACTTGTCCGGGTTGGATTCGTAGCGTCGCTTGACCTCGTGGAGCGTCTCGTCGTAACCCAGCATAGGGTCGGTGTACACGATGTTCGCTCCGTGGGCCAGGAGCCTCTTCTTGCGCTCCTCAGAGGCGTTTTCGGGCATGACCAACTCGACTCGGTATCCCAGGACCGCGCCGACCATCGCGTACGCGATCCCCGCGTTGCCCGAAGTCGCGTCGAGGATCGTCTTGTCAGGAGTCAGTTCGCCCGACAAAATCGCCTCGCCCAGCATCCTGAGTATGGGGCGGTCCTTGATCGAGCCGCCTGGATTGAGGTGCTCGCACTTCACGTGGATCTCGGCGTCGCCGATGTCCAGACCAAGATCGACGCGGACCATCGGCGTGCTGCCGATGGCCGAAAGCGGCGGATACTTGGCGACGAAATTCAGAAACTCTTGGGTTGGCGGCAACGGTTCACCTCGCGTGTTTAGACCCTCGCCGGCAGCGCCTTCGTGAGCGCCAAAGGCCGTCAAAATTGCTGGTGTCGGCCACCGCGGTGAGGTAGTATCGAGTATATCCACTGGGCGCGCAACGCGTCCAGTCTTGCCCGGACTTCGCCACGCCTGCCCGAAAACGACGCCAGGCATCGACGAGGCGCAGTCTTCGGTTCGACGAGTACGATGTATCATAGTGGCTCCGGGATTCGAAGCCAACGTTTGTCGGGCCGCGCGGGACATCCCGATGGAGGAGAGCATGGCAAGCTTGAAAGCCGAAGTGTCGGCTCGTATCGAGGCGTTGCGTCGAGAGATCGACCGCCACGATCACCTCTATCATGTCCTGGATTCACCCGAGATCAGCGACGCCGAATTCGACGCTCTCATGCGCGAACTGCGCGTTCTCGAAGAGGCGAATCCCGAGCTTGTCGTCCCCGATTCACCCACGCAGCGCGTTGGAGGCGAGCCGGTCGAGAGCTTCGAGCAGGTCACGCATCGCAGGCCGATGCTGAGCCTGGGCAACGCCTTTGACGATGACGACTTGATAGCGTGGCACACCCGAGTTGAGGGCCTCCTGGAGCTAGAAGATTTCGAGATGGTATGTGAACTCAAGTACGACGGCCTCGCCGTCGCTCTGACTTACGAGCAAGGCGTCCTGGTTCGCGGCGCCACCAGAGGCAACGCCCTCGTCGGCGAGGACGTCACCGCCAATCTGCGAACCATCAAGAGCATACCGCAGCGCCTCCGTGGCTCGAACGTGCCGTCCGTGATCGAGGTGCGCGGCGAAGTTTACTTCCCCAAATCGAAATTCGACGCTTTCAATTTCCAGCGCGAGGCGGAAGGGCTGGCGACGTACGCCAATCCCCGGAACACGGCGGCGGGCTCGCTCAGGCAACTCGATCCCAAGATGACGGCTCAGCGGCCGTTGGACATCTTTGTCTACAGCATCGGATACCAGGAGGGCGGCGACCTTCCCGAATCGCAATGGGCCGCCCTGGATTATCTGTCGGAGCTCGGGTTCAAGATCAACCGCAACAAGGTTCTCGCGCCTTCCCCGACCCGAGTGCTCGACTACTACCGCCAGTGGATCGAAAACGTCGAATCGCTCGATTACGATTGCGACGGCGTCGTGGTCAAGGTCGACCGATTCGATTACCAAGCCCACCTCGGCGATGTCGGTCGCGAGCCCCGCTGGGCAATCGCTTACAAGTTCCCTGCTGCTCAGGCCCTGACCACGTTGAACGCGATCAAGTTCAACGTGGGTCGCACCGGATCAATCAATCCGTACGCGGAGTTGGAGCCTGTCGTCGTGGGCGGCGTCACGGTGCGAAATGCGACGCTGCACAACGAAGACTACATACGGGCGCGAGACCTGCGGGTCGGCGACACGGTCACGGTCGAGCGCGCCGGAGAGGTGATCCCGCAGGTCGTCCGGGCGTGGCCGGAGCATCGGACCGGAGATCCGCCGCCGTTCGAGATGACCGATGCGTGCCCGAGTTGCGAGCAACGGACCGAACGGCGCGAGGGCGAGGCGATGTCCTACTGCCTCAACGCCGCCTGCCCAGGCCAGTTGGTCCGCCGCGTTGAGCACTTCGTCAGCCGCGGCGCGATGGACATCGAGGGACTCGGGATTCGGCAGAGCGAGATCTTCATCGATGAGGGTTTCATCAAAGATGTCGCCGACATCTACAGGCTCCACAGGCGTCGCCGTCGACTGGTCGAGATGGAGCGGATGGGCGAAAAGAGCGTCGATAATCTTTTGGCCGCGATCAAGAAGAGCAAAGAACAGCCGTTGAGCCGTGTGCTGGTTGCCCTGGGCATCGATCTGGTCGGGTCTCGAGTAGCGTCGCTGCTAGCCGGTCAATTCGGGAGCATCTACGCCATGCAGGTCGCCGAGCCCATTCAGATCGCGGAGGTCCCGGGAATCGGGCCCAAGATTGCCGACAGTGTATCGGCGTTTCTGAGGGCCCGCGGCAATATCGACCTGGTTGAACGGTTGAACGAGTCCGGACTGCAGCTCAGGCAGGAGATCGTTGATGAGCAGGTGGCGGAACGCCCGCTCGACGGCAAGCGCTTCGTCGTAACCGGCAGGCTGCCGAACTTCAGTCGATCGCAGATCCAATCGCGTATCAAGGAACTCGGTGGGGCCGTGTCCGGCAGCGTCAGCAAGCGAACCAACTACCTGGTGGCGGGAGAAGGCAGCGGTTCAAAACGAACGGACGCCGAAACGCTCGGCGTCGCCATCCTAGATGAGGTTGGGTTCTTGAAGCTGGTCGCCGGCGAGAATGAGGATTAAAGCTCCGGAACGACCTCGTCAAGGAACCGTTGGAGCTGTCGCTCCTGGTCAAACGACGCAAATCGGACGATCATCGTCTCGGCACCCGCTTCTTGGTAGCGTCGGATCCGGTCGATGGTAAGCTCCGCCGGTCCCCACGGGCCCCATCGGTCGCCCCAGATGTTCATCCCGTAATACAGTTTCAGGAACCGATCGGCTTCGTCCGTCGCTGCTTCGGCGTCGTCCAGCATGTTCACCGTCATGTAGAACGAGCGCTCCATCGACTCGAAGTCTCGTCCCCGTTCTTCCGCGCGCGCTCTTACGCGTTCCGTGACCTGCGCGTACTCGTTCGGGTAGTCGGAGATCGACATGTAGCCGTTGCCGAGTTCGGCAGCTCGCCGGAACTGCCGCTCCCTGCCCGCCCGCCAGTGACAGGCGATCAACGTGCGGACGCCGCCGGCGTTCGGCGACACGGGTGCGATGCTAACCTCACGCAGATCGAAATGCCTGCCCTGAAAGGTAACCTCATCGCCGCGTGTCAGCCGCTTCAGCAGGTCGACCGTCTCCTCGAAACGAGATGCGCGACTGGACGGGTCGACTCCGGCGTTCAGCCACTCCTGGCGCTGAGCGTCATTGAACGCGCCGCCGATACCCAAGCCGAGCACCACCCTGCCCTCGGAGATCAGGTCCACCGTCGCGGCGGCGTGTGCGAGGAGCACCGGATGGCGCAGCGCTCCGAGCATGACCGCGGTGCCGATGCGGACACGGCGGGTGCGGGTGGCCAGCGCCGCGAGCACCGTCAACGGCTCGAGGCGGGGTTTAGCCGTGAGGCTGTCGCCGACCCAAACCGAATCGAGGCCGGCGGCTTCCGCGGTCTCCGCCATGCTCAGAATCGATTCGATGTTTTTGGGTTGGCCGCCCTCCATGAGCAGTCCACGTGTGGGCAGCAGAATTCCGAACTTCACGGTGTTGCGTCTCCTCCGGGCGTCAAAATGCGCATCCTGAAACCAGGCTCGATGCGTTCGCAGGCAAGCAGGTCGTCGATCGTGTCCAGGTCGAGTGAGAAACCTAGTGCGTCGCACGTCGCGAACGGCAGACCAGCGGACAGTGCGGCTTTTTTGTGTCTGGCGAAACTGTCCTCTCCGAGTTCCGGTCGGAACGGGCTTCGAGACGGCACTATGAGGCCGTTGGTGCCGCCGTCGCGAGTCGCGGGGCACATGGCCAGGAGCGTGCCGTTGCGCGATGCGTCGATTGCCGCGTCGATGTCTGTCGCCGTGATTAGCGGCAGATCTCCCGGAAGGTACATGCTGGCCCAGCCGGTCGTCGACAGCTCGTCGAATGCGACGCCCAGTTCTGCGTTCAGTCCGCGATTGACGTCGGCAGTCCACTCGGCGCCGAAACCCTCGGCCAACAATCGAACGTCGTTGTCGCCGCCGAGTACGATTACACGGCCTAGCTTCGACGCCGTCGCAGCTGCCAACACGATGCGAAACAAATTCAGGCTAAGAGCTGCCCGCTCGGGTTCGCTCAATTCGTCGGACAGGCGCGATTTGGACTCGTGCAGCGGCTTCATCGGCACAACCGCCGCCAACTTGGACGCGGTCCCGGCGGCTTCAACCTGCGACAAAGTCGATGATCCTACGTCCCAGGTCGATCTTGTCGTCTTCGGTGACCATTACCGTGTTGCACACCTCAACGCGCATTCCCAGAGCTTCGATCTCCTTCGCTTGGTTACGATCCACCTCGTCAATCACAAAGCAATCGCACAGCCCGACGTACTGTTTGGCGACATCCACGCACGAAGGTTCGATGCCAAACTCTTGCATCAACTTCGCCGCGGGACCCTTCAAAGCCTGACCCCCCACAATTGGGCTGACAGCTATACGGATTCCAGGAAAGTGGCGGACTTTTTCCCGAACATCGCCAACCTCCAAAATCGGGGCGACACTCAGGTATGGGTTCGATGGGCAATACACCATTGCATCCGAGGTTTCCAACGCTTGCACAAAGCCGGCGGAGGGTTCAGCCTGAGCTCCGCCGTCGAAGCTGATCGAAGTGGCTTTGGGCTCGCAGCGATGCTTAACGAAATAGTCTTGGAACGCCAACGGGCCGATCTCCGTCTCGACGATCGTTCGGACGCGGTCGTCGGTCATCGGGGCGATCTCGTGAGCGATGCCAAGCGCCCGGGAGAGGGCCAACGTGACCTCGGACAGGCTCTTGCCTTGAGCCAGCATCATGGTTCGCATTATGTGCGTCGCCAGGTCTTTGTCGCCCAACCCGAACCAGGTGTCCGCTCCGTACGCCGTCAACCGCTCCAGTGCATTGAACGTCTCACCCTGGAGGCCCCATCCTGTCTCGGGGTTCGCGAGGCCGGAGAGAGTGTACATTACCGTGTCCAAGTCCGGCGACACGTGCAAGCCGTGGAACTCTTCGTCGTCGCCGGTGTTCACCACTACGGTCAAGTCTTCCGGCGAGAGCAGCTTGGACAGACCCAGAGCCAGCTTGGCGCCGCCGACCCCTCCGGCCAGGGCCAAGATCTTGGTGCTCAACTGCGGTGTTCCGTCACTTTCATCTCCCGAAGATCGAACGCGACCTCTGTCGAACGATGCGGATGTTACAATCGTCCCAGCACGGCCTTTTGGCGGTCCGGGAGACTTCAAATTTACATCTCCAGATTGAGCCTGGTCAACTATCGGTGCTATGAACACCTGGAATTGGGTTTCGGCGCCGGGTTCATCTTGCTGGAGGGAAACAACGGTCAGGGCAAAAGCGCCCTGCTGGAAGCCGTGTACCTTCTGGCCATCGCCAAGGCCGGCAGGGCGTCGTCGGACCGCGAACTGGTCCGCTGGCACGTTAGGCGCGATCCCTACTCGCACGCTCAGGTCGCGGCCCAGGTCACCGAGCCGGCCGGCACGACCAAGTTGCAGGCCGACTTCCGTCCCCTGCCCCGAACGCGCGGCGATGACGATATCGCTGCCACCAATGGCGCCGACCCAGACGAATTCGCCTTCCAGAAGTCGTTCCGTGTCAACGGCATCGGACGCCCGGCTTCTGGCGTCGTCGGTATTTTGAACGCAGTCATGTTCGGCGCCGAGGACCTTGAACTGGTTTTCGGCAATCCGTCCGTCAGACGTCGGTACATCGACATCCTCGTCTCGCAGATCGACGACCGCTACCTCAAGAGCCTTCAGCGGTACCAAAAAGTATTGACCCAAAGAAATCGGTTGCTGAAGTTGCTCAGGGGGCGCTCGGCGTCGTTGGACGAGCTTCAATTCTGGAACGAGGAGTTGGTTTCGGAGGGTACGATCATTATGGAACGCAGGGCCCGGAGTCTTGCCAGCCTCGACGGCATCGCCGCGCCGATTCACTCTGAGATTAGCGGAAACGACGAACTCCTTCGCCTCGTCTACCGTCCGAACGTGGAATTCGAGCCGGAGGCCGACGAGCGCTCGATCTCGGCGTCGTTTCGGGATGCATTGGCCCGGGCGATCGACCGCGAGATCGCGCAGGGATTCACGTCGTGCGGACCGCACCGTGACGACCTTGCTCCACTGATCGGCGAAATGGAAGCCAGCGCATACGCTTCCCGAGGCCAAGCGCGGACCATCGTGCTCGCCATGAAGCTTGCGGAGGCCGAGCACCTCAAGACTCGCCGAGGCGAGGAACCGGTTCTCCTGCTGGACGACGTGCTCTCAGAACTGGACCTCGTCAGGCGGAGCCTGGTCTTGGACCGCATCGAATCCTACCAGCAGTGTCTCGTGACGACTGCGGACCCGGGCGTGATTCCATCGTCACGGACTTCCAAACTACGACGGTACAGCGTCAACGCAGGGTCCGTGCAGCCATTGACAACCCCGATCGTATGAGCACACAAGAACGTACTCGTGGAGCCTGGATATGAACGATGATACAGAACGCGCATTGGATGAGGCGGCGAGGCTGCTGGTCGAGTCCCGTCATGTGTTGGCGCTTGTCGGCGCCGGGTTGTCGGCCGAGAGCGGCGTCCCGACGTTCCGGGGACCGGGCGGACTCTGGACGAAGCTGGGCGAGCCGAGCATGAACGGCTACCAGGAGTTTCTGGGCGACCCCGCAAGGTGGTGGCGCGAGCAGCAAGATCAACAGGCAGATCCTGATCGAACAGAGTTCCGAGAAGCCATCGAGCGCGCCGAGCCCAATCCGGGCCACTACGCCCTCGCCGATCTGGAGCGGATGGGAATTCTGAAGATGACCATCACGCAAAACGTCGACGACCTGCACGCCCGAGCCGGACAGGAGCTGCTCGCCGAGATCCACGGCAACCGCACCCGGCTTCGGTGCATAACCTGCGAGTCCAGATGGCCGCGTGACCACTTCCACGGCCAGGACTACCCGATCCACTGTCCTGAGTGCCGAGGCTTGGTCAAGAGCGACACGGTAATGTTCGGAGAGCCGATACCCCGTGGCGTGCTTGACCTGTGCTTCAGTCAGACCGAGATGTGCGACTGCATGATCGTCTGCGGCACGTCGGCCACGGTGTACCCGGCAGCCAGCTTCCCTCAGACCGTCCGCGAACGCGGCGGAGCGTTCATCGAGGCGAACCCGAATCCGACGCCGCTGTCGCCGCTGGCCAACGTGGTGCTCCGAGGCCAGAACGGGCAGATGCTTCCAGCGCTCGTGGAGCGAGTGAAAGCGCTCAGAAGGTGAACGCCAGCGCGACGAAGTGGACTCTCGTCGATCCACCAATGACCTAATCGTGTGCCGAAGCCGCAGGCGGGTCTCCCCGATTCATCGAGACAAGCAATTTACATGGATGCGACTTCGTCTCGCCATTCTGAGTCCTCAGGCGAAGAATATCGTCGATCGACTCACGCGGTCGCCCGCGGAGCCCTCCCGATTGTGTCGAGACTTTGCTTCGGCCAGCGTGGCGAGACGCCGTGAGCACAATGTATTTGGTTGATGGCAATATGTCGGGGCGTCAGTACGGGCATTGGATCGCCATGCGACCGTCAGATGCGGCTGAGGTTTGATCGGCTCGGACCCTTCTGTGCTAGGACAGCGCCTCGACCGCTTCAATTCGCTCTTGGGCTTCCTTGAGCCGGCTGCGCACCAATCCAGCCAGGCGTGGCGTGGTCTCGCGGTACTTCACGTCCGGATTTGCTTCGACCTTCGCGACCCAGGCAGGCGGGAGGCCCGAGGCGCCGTGCAATGCGCCGACGACACCGCCGATCATCGTGCCGATGGTGTCGGCGTCGCGCCCGAAGTTTGCGCCCCATACGATAGATCGCTCGGGATCGCCCTCGGCCAGTTTCAGGATCGAGAGAACCGCGGGGATGGTCTCCATCGAGTCCGCCAGCATCGTCCGTTGGAAATCCGCGTAGTAACCCTCGCGGAAGCTCTCGTACGAACCGGCGCTGGCAGCCAGTTCGAGCGCCGCGGCGATGGTTCGCGTAAGTTCGCCCGCGCTGACGGGCAACAGGTATCGTGTCGCGGCGTCGATGACGGTGTCGATAGTCGCATTGGCCTCGAAGGCGGATGCGACCGCGGCGGCCATCGCGCACGCGGCGTCGCGACAGTAGCCTGACATGCCGTTGTGGATGAACGAAGCCACGTCCATCGTCTCGATTGCCGCCTGTCTCGGGTTGCAGGCATTGAGGATTCCCATGGGAGAGATGGACATGGCCGTCGACGAGCTCTGCATGTTGCCCCAGCCCGCATACGCGGGCAACTCCAGCCCCTGCTCGATCTTGCCGACGGCGTTCCGCACCGAGATGAACCACAGATGCCGGTTCTGCTCCTTAAAGTCGATGAACGACTGCGCGAAGTTGTCGACGTTCGGGCGGCCTTCGCTTTTGAAGATCGCGTCGAGCAGTTGCTCGCGGATAGCGGTGTCATCAGTGCCGACGCCTTCGAAGTCGGTCACGCCGTCTGGACCGAATTTCTCTATGATCTCTTCGTAGTGAAGACGTTCCGTGGGCGCTCCCATCGCGTCGCCGATCAGTCCCCCGAGGAGGCATCCGTAGATCTTGTCACTCAGTCGATCCATTGCCATCTCAACGTTCCTTTCGATTGCGTCGTGGACGCCGCAATTGTATCGGCGCCCCTCAGCACGGTCAATTCCAACTCACAGACCGTAGACGGAGCGACGCGACGGGTGTTCAGGCGTCTTCGTCCGCGCCGCTGGTCGATTGACTGCGTTCCTGCGAGGGCGATACAATCGACAACGACGAAGGCGGGGCGTTGGTTGAACTTTAGTAGACCGAAAACGGATATCCGGGCAAGATAGTTTATGCATTCGCTATCCACGCCCCAGTTCATCCTGAAGCGCCTAGCCGACAATTGGAAGCTGCTGCTCAGCGTATTCGTCGGCATCACCGTCGCTGCTATCCTCATGAGTGGAGCCCCGATCTACGTCAAGTCCCTCGGTCGCATTGGGTTCCTCGCATCGATCGAGCAGTCCCCACCGCTGGTCCTCAATATCCTCACGACCTCTCCCGACGTTCCGATCGACCGCGACAGGCTGACGCGCGTCGAGAATTCTGTCGAGGAGGCGTTCCAGGCGAATGTTTCGCCGATATACGCCGGACGCAATCGATCGGTCAAGACCGACACGGTGCTCTTGATAAGACCTGCGCCTATCGTTCCAAGACCCAGTCTGGCGCTGGTTCAAGACCCGTTGTCCCGATTCGAAGAGGCTGAGTCGCCGCCGTCTCTCGGACACTTCATCAATGCGCAGGATCTGGTCAACCACGTGACCATCCTGCGTGGACGGATGCCCGTGCCGACTCTCTTCGAGGGGACGCCGCCAACGTACGCGACTATCGTGGAGGCGACGATAGGGTCTCAGCTATCCGATGCGCTCGGGCTGGACGTGGGACACGAGGTCCTGGTGAGTTCGGCGTCGAGCACTCATATCGCCGCCTTGGTGCGAGTCGTCGGAGTCGTCGAGCCAATCGACCCCGGCGAAGAGTTCTGGAACGAGCGAGCGGACCGGTTCTTCTTTCCGTCGTTCGGCGGGAGCTTGCCCAATCCCGACACGGAGATTGACCGCGACCGGCCGATGGCAGCTTTCATCATCGACCCCGAGGCGGCGTTCAAATTGCCTTCTCAACTCGCCCAACCGTCGAGACACAGGACGCTTCGGGCCAATTTCGCCAACGTTACAGACCTGGAGGAACACGTCACCCTGCTCGAAGGCCGGATGCCGGGCGATCTGGTGTCAGCCGGTCCCAGAGGACCAGTGATCGAGGCTGTGCTTGGGGCGCCGTTGGTCAACGAGTTTGGCATTCACGTGGGAGACGTCATCAGCCTCACGCCTTTCCTCGACGAACCGACATGGGTGTCAGTCCACGTCGTAGGGATTGCAGAACGCACGGACAAGGACGACCCGTACTGGTTGTGGGGCCCCAACGCGTACTTTGTCCCAGGGAATCCGGACGAACCTGCGCACTTGGGAGTGCTCATCACGCGAGAGGCGATGGTCGAGGGTGTCGCCAAAGCGTATCCCGGTTCGTTGGCGAGTTTCGTGTGGTACACGGATGTGGACTCCGGAGGTTTCGACGATTGGTCTGCCGAAGAGACTCGAATACGACTCCGGGACCTGGTTGCCGATCTCGCCGAAGCGCTGCCCGGGCAGTTGACGTCCACTGGGATCGACAGGCTTGTGCGGGGTTTCGAACGCAAAATCCTTCTCGGCAGCGTTCCGATTCTCCTGCTCGTCGCCACCATCGTCGTTACTGTCCTGTACTTCGCTTCGATGATGGTATCGTATCTGGTGCGAAGCCGGGAACGCGACGTGGCGCTGCTGAAAACGCGAGGCATCAGCACTCCGCGAATGTTCAGACTCTACGGCGTCGAGGGCATCTCGGTGACCGTGATCGCGGTTGCGGTTGCGCCGTTGTTGGCTTTGGCGGCCATCTTACTGGCGGGCAAGCTGCCACATTTCGACGCGATGACCGGCGGCGATTTCTTGCCAGTCGAGATCGGCATCGTGCCGTTCCTCGTGGCGGCCGGCGTCGGGGTGTTGTGTCTGGGCGTATTCATCGTCCCGGCTGTGGCTTCAGCCAGATCCGGCCTCGTCGTCCTCAAGCTGGCGTCGTCCCGCCCGCCCGCCGTCCCGTTCTTCCATCGCTACTACCTGGACCTAGGCCTGATGGTCGTGGTCGGCGTCATCTTCTGGGAACTGCACTCGAGAGGCGACCTGGTTGCGGGCGGGCTCTTCGAAGACATCGAGGTGAACGAAACCCTGCTGCTGGCGCCAGTGCTCTTGATGGTTGTCGTCGCCCTGTTGTTCTCGAGGTTCTTTCCGCTTGTGTTGAAGTTCATCAGCGGAGAATCGCCTGCCCTCCTGCACGCGCTCGCGGCGGCGACGACAGTCACGTTGATCTCCGGATTGGTCGCCAGAGATCTGCTGGACGGGAAGTTGGCCGCGTGGATCGCCCCGGTCGCGCCCTTGGTGGCTTTTGCAGCCGTTTACGCGGCCAGATTCCGAGCACATACGGCTTGGTGGCGGACGTTGTGGTTGGCGGCGCAGATCCCATTTGTCGCGGCCTACTTTTTGTTGGAGCCTCTAGACACCTCCAGCGTGCTCGTCTATCCCGCAGTCGCGCTGATTGTCGTTGTGCCGGGCCAAGTCGCTTTCATGCTTCTGGAGTCGTACGCCCGCGTCGCTCCCGTCTGGGTGTCGTTGGCGCTTTGGCGGATGGCCAGAAACCCACTCCAATACACGTGGCTGGTTCTGCTGCTTGTCCTCGTGGCCGGACTAGCGACGCTGTCGCTCACCATGGGAACGACTCTCGAAGCCAGAGACGATTCGAGGATCCGGTACGAAGTCGCCGCAGACGTCAGGGTGACAATCAAAATCCCAACCGACAGCCGAGCGCTGAGCGACAGTTTCGTTGCCATCCCCGGAGTCGCCCGAGTTTCGCCGGCTTATCGGACCGGGGGAGCCGGTAAGCTGTTCGGCGGCTCATTTAGCGTCCTTGCGGTAAATTCTTTGGAATTCGACGACATCTCGTGGTACCGGAAAGACTTCTCAGACGAAAGCCTGGACAGCGTCATGAGCGCAGTGAGGCCGTACGCCCCTCCGAGGCCGCTCCCAATCCCTTCCGGCAGCGCCAAGATCGGCGTTTGGGCGAAGTTGGGAGAATCGACCCCGGGGCTGTCGCTTCGCATGGTCGTTCAGGATGGCACGGGAGCGATGAGGCTCCTGCCGCCTGGAGAGGTTCAGCGCGATTGGAGCGCCGTGACGGCGGATTTGCCCTCCAATTTGGCGGTGCCGTTGCGCCTCGCGGCGATACAGGTGCTGCCCCAAAAGCGACTCATCGGTATTACCAACACCGTTTTTCTCGATGACATACACGTGATTGTCGGCGACGGCGAGACGGTCGAGGTGTTGGACGATTTCGAGGGAGCGGGCAGATGGAAACCCATGCCCACTTCGTTTGAAGAGTCAGACAGCCTTCTCGTGACTACGCGCGACGTACACGGAGGCGCCGCGGCCGCAAAATACAGCGTCAGGCAACAGAACCGTGACACGGCGCCGGGGATCTATCAGAGCCCCAGCGGGGGGCCGCTCCCGGTCGTCGTCGACAGCGAGTTCGTCGACACAATGGGCGTCGGAGTCGGCGAAGCTTTCATCGCGTCGGTGGACCAACAGTTGGTCCCGATGGTCGTCAGCGCCGCGGTTCGATTCTTCCCTACTATGGACGAGCGAGGGGATGGCTTTCTGCTTGCGGATTTCGATCAGTTGGTGCGGCATCTGGATGTAAGAGACCCCAGACACATGAGAGGACCAAACGAGCTGTTCATCGAACTGTCGCCCGGCGCCGGTCCGCAGACGCGCGCGCAGATCCACGAGTTGTCGAGACCCGGGATTGACGTGCACGACACGGTTTCAATTTCAGAGTCGTTTGAACTGAACCCTCTCGTAACGGCCGGATGGCGAGCAGTCGCGTTCGTGTCGTTGGCAGTCGTCGCATTCACGGCGCTTACCGGGATCGTAACGTACCTGGTGTTCTTCTCGGACAGCAATCGTGGCGAGATGGGCGTGGTCCGCTCACTGGGCCTGGCGCATGGCCAGATGATCAACCTGCTTGCGTTGGAGCACATGTTGATCGCTGTGGTCGGAATGGGTCTCGGCACCTGGGCCGGCCTGAGGATGAGTTCAATGATGGCGCCGTTAGTGTCGCTCGCCGAGAGCGGAGGCGACTCACCGCCGCCACTGCTGATCACGACAGATTGGACAGCGCTCTCCGTGCTGTACGTGACGGTGGCCGTGACCTTCGCGACAATGCTGTTCGTTATCAATCGGAGCGTATTCCGATGGGACGCGGAGACCGCGACGAGGATCGAAAACTGATTCAGCACACGATTCTGCCCTGCCCGCTCGCGAGAAGCAAATGTTTCGAATAGCATCCAGGTTTATCTCGGCCTGGCCGCTGGTCGCCAAGCGCGCCCTCGTTCACTGGAAGGCGCTGTCGTCCGTGATAGCGGGCGTCCTGCTGGCGTCGGCGATAATGGCGAGCACGGTTGTCTACCTCGACGCGTTGCGGGACCTGGCGCTGAAACATGCCCTGAACCAGCGCACCGACGACCAACTGGACATTTTAGGCGAGGTTGAGCTTCGGCTCTCATCGCGTTTCGACTACGAATCCGCTACCGCTGTCGCCACTCGGGAGTTCGATCGTCAACTCGGCTGGCTTGTCGACGGCCGAGTGAGTGCAGTCAAGACCTCGACCTTCTACCTTACGCGGCGTGGCGGCGAGGAACTGGCCGGAATCGACGACAATCGCGCCTACTTTGCTTTCGCCCCGAACTTCGATCAGTACACTACGTTGCTGCCCGGAAGCCGCATGCCGGAGAAAGGCCCTGTCAATTCACCTGGCGATCCGCTGGAACTGGAAGCCATTGTTCCAGCGGAAGCCGCAGAATTGCTGGAGGTCGCGATCGGCGATCCACTCTCTGCCGTCCCCACGTGGCCAACCGAAATCCCGTTCGTGAGAGTTGTCGTCAGCGGATTCTTCCAGAGGAACGACAACGAGGATGAGTTCTCGAGACTTTATCAACGTGCGCTCCAAGCAGACGTTTCCCAAACAGTCCGCGCACTCCCCTTCTTCATCGCCGAGGGTACGTTTTTGGAGGCATTGAGACCAGCAATCGACGATGACTCGAGCACATACGCATGGTTGCTCGACGTGGTTCCGGAGCGGCTCAACGACGACAACACGTTGCAAGCCGCCACGGACATCAACGCGACCCAAGAGCAAATAAGCAAAGATATCGGCAATTTCCACCTGACGACGCGCCTGTTGCGAGTCTTCACAGAGTACGACGAACGGCTTTTTTTCACCAGGGCGCCGATGCTCGTATTTCTAATCCTCATCGCGGTTGTGATCCTGTACTACGTCGTCACGTTGGCGTCGCTTCTGGTCGAGCAGCAAAAAGGTGAAATCGCGCTGCTGCGAAGCAGGGGCGCGAGTCCGGGCCAGATCCTCGCGGTGTTCGTGCTCGAAGGCGCCACGATCTCCGTTTTGGCCACGGCAGTCGGGCCCGTGCTGGCGGCCATCGGAATCAGCGCCCTGGGATTCGCTCCGATGTTTTCGGGCCTTACGGGGAACTCGTTCATGGAGGTCGAGATATCACGCAACGCGTATCTCATGAGCGCCGCAGGAGGCGCCCTCAGCTTCGTCGCGCTGATGATTCCGGCCATTCAGGCTTCGCGCTCCAGCGTCACAAGGCATCGTGTGGAATCGGCTCGACCGTCGCAACGACCGTTCTTCCACCGCTACTACCTGGACCTGTTGCTGCTGGCAGTTGGAGTCCTGCTCCTCCGGCAATTGGACGAACAAGGCTCGGTGCTTGGCCGAGACCTGCTGGGCGATGTGGTCGTGAATGAGCTCCTTCTCGCGATTCCAGGCGTCATGTTGATCGCAGCCGCGATGGTCCTGTTGCGACTGTTCCCGCTGGCGTTGAGTCTGACCAGCCGTATACTGGGGCCATGGCTCCCAGCCGGTTTGGCGATGGGCCTTTGGCAGATGGCCAGAGAGCCCACACACTACGCCCGACTGACGCTGCTGTTGGTTCTGACCGCGAGCATGGGCGTATTCGCCGCGAGCTTCGTCGCCACCCTGGAGCGAAGCTACCAAGAGCGAGTGTTCTACTCGACCGGCAGCGACGTCCGAGTCGAAGGTGTGAGATTGGACAACAGCCGGTTTCGCGCGACATTCGTGGACCGCTACGAGAGAGTGTCCGGGATCGACGACGTGAGTCCGGCGTATCGTGGCCGCGGGACCGATGCGACCAACCCTGGCAATGAGTCGTTTATCGTACTGGGCGTCGACGGCGCTACTTTTGGCGACGTCGCCTGGTCGCGCGATGACTTCGCTCGCGAGCCGCTGGCGGAAATGGTCGAGGCATTGGGCGCCACCATACCGCGAGGAGGGATCGAGTTGCCCAGGTCGGCCGGATTTCTGAGCGTCACGTTGAAAGCATCGACACCGGAGCCGGAGGTCTATGTCAGCGCTCGTGTACGGGATGCCAGCGACAGATACTACACCTACCGTCTCGGTCCGCTGGGGACCAGGGATTTCCTAGGCAACCTGAACAAACCCACCATGGTGGAGCTCGGGACGACACTGATGACGCGTCCTCAATCGGCAGAGCCGCTAAGCCTGGTGTCGCTGGGCATTCATGCCGTGCCAGGCCGGGAAAGACTGCCCCGAGGTTCGGTCTCGATAGATCAGGTGGCGACTCTGACGATGCGCTTGGTGGATGGGCGGGCGACTGGGGACGTCGATACCGCCGTCCTCGAGAACTTCGACAGCACGGGCCAGTGGGAGATACTGCACGTCAGTCCAGTCGCCCAGTCGGACGATTTGCATGACGGCTCGGACGTGGAGAACCCCGGTCTGGCAGAGTTCTCTTGGACCAGCGACGATGTGAGAGTCACCCATGGCATCGTGCACGGCCTTCAAACTCCGTCGCTGCCCGTCCTTGCGAGCCAGTCCTTTCTCGATTCATTAGGTTACGCATCGGGCGACGAATTGCTCGTGTCTCTCAGCGGTCACTCGGTACAGGTTCGCCTTGACGACGTCGTCGAGTTCTTCCCCACCATGAACCCGGACAGGGACAATTTCCTGATCGCGGACCTCACGTCACTGGTGCGGTTCGCCAACCTTGACCCTATCGCCGGCGAGTTCTGGGTCAACGAGGCTTGGCTATCCAGCGCCAACTCCGGGGACGATCGGCTGGCTCTCGTCGATCGGCTCAAGACCTCTCCGTACTCCAGCAAGTATGTCGACGACAGAGAGAAGCGGCTAGCCGACTCCCAGGTTGACCCGCTGGCGAAGTCCGGATGGAGCGCGCTGCTCGTCATCGCGTTTGTCGCCGCTTTGGTGACCAGCGCGGTCGGATTCCTGGTTCATGCCTACGTCTCGGCGCGGGCTCGCGAGGGCCAGTTCGCCCTCATGCGAACGATGGGGTTTTCCATGAGGCAGTTGGTCTCGCTTGTATTGCTGGAGCAGGTCTTGCTGATCGCCGTCGGGATGGCGTTGGGGACATGGATGGGCGGACGGCTAAGCAAGCTGATCATGCCGTTTCTCGGGCACGACTCGTTTGGGACCAAAATCGTGCCGCCGTTTGTGGTCGAGGTGGATTGGGCCGCTCTGGCGGTCGCCTACTCCTCGATGGTAATCCTCTTCGCTCTGGTCATCGTCGGCGTGATCGTGTTCATTCGCAGGATCGCTTTGCAGCGCATCCTGCGAATGGGCGAAGGATAGGCCGTTCGCCTCTTGCAAGCGCCTTGTTGGGTCGTTTAGCCATATTAAGTTGCCTGTATCGTCCTCAAGAAATCAGAAACAGTCTGCATAAAGGACTCCGGCGCTTCCAGTTGAAGAACATGACCTGCTTCAGGGATAAGAACCAATTGGCTATCCTTTATACCGTGATTGATGACTTCAGCGACCTTATGGTGATCACTGCTATTTTCCGCTCCAAGAACTATCAGCGTTGGGATGTTTATCTCCCCTAACCGAGGCAGCGCGGGAGGATCCAAGGATCGCACAGGGTTTTCGTGGAACCAGTGCCATCCAGAATAATCAGTTATCATTCTGCGGAATAATGGCGCGGCCCTGGGGTTCTCCATAGCAGGAAGAAAACCGGGAAAATGCAGTAGAGCGTCCCTCGCCGATGAGACCCCAGATTCGTTTGCCGCTTTATGTGGCAGAACGAAGAAGGCCTCGGCGACTTCTTTCGACCACTGGAATCCTCCGACCGCAGGGTCCGCAAGGATCAGAGAACTCGTCGTCTCAGCATGGGTTAATGCAAAGTCGATAGCGATAAATCCACCCAGTGAGTGACCAAGAATATGCGCCGTTTCAAAACCCAAGTAGTTTATGAGAGATTGCAGATCCTCAAGTGGGGCATAAGTTTCATCGGTGGGTGGAGATGACTTTCCAAACCCTCGTAAATCATAGCGAAAAACTTGGTAGTCCTTGACTAGAGCATCAAACTGATAATCCCAAGACTGAGTATCCATCCCGAAACCATGAATGAGGCAAAGAGGATGCCCTGAACCTGCTATCTCATAATAAAGACGGGTTCCATTGACCTCTGCGTAGTCTCGTTTAACTGCCACAGTCAACCT
>DCWO01000164.1:18504-19349 GCA_002328865.1 Dehalococcoidia bacterium UBA2160
AGCAACCGTACCTCACTATGCAGTTGATATGAAATAGTTGTTGAATATAGCTCCATCAAGCTTTTCAACAACTATGTTTCTGAACTCGGTCTCTTCAAGCAATTCTACGGCCTTCTCATCTCCCCACATTGAGCCAAGGCCGGCTCCTCCTTGCGCAAGGGAGACGGTCATGCAATGCAGGCACGATGAGGTGTAAAGCCAGGGCGCCATGGGGTTGTTCAAATTGTTCTGGAGTTCGCTGGAGGCAGCGATGTCCACCATCAGAAACGTGCCTTCAGTCTTCAATAATCGTCTGATCGCCGAAAGCGTCAGGTGAGGTTGCGCCATGTCATGGATGCAATCGAACGCAGTGACAAAGTCGAAAAGCCCTTCGCCATCGGATTGAAGAACGTCTCTCGCGGCAAACTGGGTGTTGTTGAAGCCAAGAGACGTTGACTTATTTTTGGCTCTCTCAATCGGACCCTCAAGTATATCCCATCCGGCGAAATGGCTCTTTGGGAATGCATCAGCCAACAAGTTTACGACGGTTCCATCGCCGCATCCCACATCTAGAACATTTATACCTCGTGTCAGAGCCTCCTGTATATCTGGCATTAAAGGAACAACTTTTTCTATCAATTGCGAGCCATGTATTTCTTCAACAACTTCAGACCAGAGCCCCATGAAGTCGGAGTAGGCAGAATAGTCCACACCTCCTCCTCGTTCAAAGCAGTCTACGACATCTGTCTCAACCTTGGCCAACATGCCGATGAATCTGGCAAACCTCGCCGCATTATTCGGCCCCGCAGTTTTAGTCAGAACTGAGGCATGCTCTTTTGGCAACTGAGTAGAGTCCCAGGAAGTGG
>DCWO01000021.1:0-2203 GCA_002328865.1 Dehalococcoidia bacterium UBA2160
CAATTTGACACCCGTGAAATCACTCCGTTATCATTCTGTTTTGGCAGTCCGCTAGGCCGACTGCTAACGAGCGAAATCAAAGCGGATCAAGACACGCGAGGAGGTCTCGAAAGCATGGCTACAGGCACGAACGTTTCGTTCAAGCCTCTCGGAAACCGGGTGGTCATAGAACCGCAGGAATCCGACGAGCAGATGAGCGCCGGGGGAATCTACATTCCCGACACGGCGAAAGAAAAGCCCCAGGAAGGGGTGGTCGTCGCAACCGGTCCTGGCCGATTGAATGACGCTGGCGAAAGAGTTGCCATGGAGGTGGCGGTTGGCGACACGGTCGTCTACTCGAAGTACTCCGGCACCGAATACAAAGAAGGCGACACCGAGTACTTGGTGCTCCGCGAAGACGACATCCTCTTCAAGAAGTAGGCAATGACGCTCCGACACGTCGGGGCCAGGAGGACTAAATGGCAAAGCAGTTAACCTTCAGTGAAGAGGCGCGAGCCTCGATGAAGCGTGGAATCGACACCATGGCCAGCACCGTGGGCGTCACACTCGGCCCAAGGGGACGAAACGTGGTGCTGGACAAGAAGTTCGGCCCGCCCCAGGTCTGCTCCGACGGCGTGACGATCGCCAAAGAGATCGAGCTCGAAGACCCGTTCGAGAACATGGGCGCCCAGCTTCTCAAGGAAGCCGCCAGCAAGACTAACGACGTGGCTGGCGACGGCACCACTACCGCGACCGTATTGGCGCAGGCCATCATCCAAGAAGGATTCAAGAACATCGCGGCGGGCGCCAACCCCATGGCCCTCAAGCGTGGCATCGAGAAGGGCGTCGTCGCGCTTCGCGCGGCCGTCGAAGACATGTCCACACCGGTCGAAGGCCGAACCCAGATCGCACAGGTCGCTTCGCTTTCCGCTCATGACGACGAAATGGGCAACCTGATCGCAGACGTCATGGAGAAGGTCGGCAAGGACGGCGTCATCACCGTCGAAGAGTCCAAGGGCCTGTCCTACGAGCAAGAGTTCGTCGAGGGCATGCAGATCGACCGCGGTTACATCTCTCCTTATTTCATCTCGGACCAGGAGCGGATGGAATCCTCGATCGACGATCCTTACATCCTCATCACCGACAAAAAGATCTCGGCCGTTTCCGACATCCTGCCCGCGCTGGAGAAGATCCTCCAGGTCGGCAAGAATGTCGTCATCGTAGCCGAAGACGTTGAGGGCGAAGCCTTGGCTACCCTCGTCGTCAACAAGCTCCGAGGCACGCTGAGTTGCCTCGCCGTCAAGGCGCCAGGCTTCGGCGACCGCCGCAAGGCAATGCTCGAGGACATGGCGATTCTGACCGGCGGCGTGGTCATCAGCGAAGAGGTCGGCCGCAAGCTGGATTCAGTCGCTGTCGAAGATCTTGGCAGGGCCCGCCGCATCGTCTCGACCAAAGAAGAGACGACGTTCGTGGACGGCTCCGGTGAAGAAGACGCGATCCAGGGCAGGATCAACCAGATCAAGGCCCAGGTAGACGAGACCACCTCAGACTTCGACCGCGAGAAGCTCCAGGAGCGCCTGGCCAAGCTTTCCGGCGGCGTGGCGATCATCAAGGTCGGCGCGGCCACCGAGGTCGAGCTCAAAGAGAAGAAGAACCGCGTCGAAGACGCTCTCTCCGCCACGCGAGCCGCGGTCGAAGAGGGAATCGTGCCCGGTGGCGGCCTGGCCGTCATTCGAGCCCGCGCAGCCCTGGACGGCCTCAACTTGAGCGGTGACGAAGCAACAGGCGCCTCGGTGCTCGCCAGGTCGCTTGAGTATCCGATCAAGCTCATCTCCGAGAACACGGGCGTGTCAGGCGAAGTCATCCTGGCCGCAAGCCTGGAGAGCGAAGGCGACTGGGGATACGACGCCGAAGTCGGCGAGTGGGGCCACCTTCTGGAGAAGGGGATCATGGACCCAGCGAAGGTCACGCGCGCGGCCATCGAAAACGCCGCCAGCGTCGCCGCGATGGTGCTCACCACCGAGTCGCTGATCACCGACGTACCCGAGAAGGAAGGCGCCGCCGGAGCCCCTCCGATGCCGCCGATGGACTACTAGTCCCCTGATCTAAGGACTGAATCTCAAGGGTCCCGGCAAGCCGGGGCCCTTGTTGTTTTTGTCTGAACGTATCAAGCTTGGCCTGAAGACCGAAGCCACGGCATCTCCGCCAACGACCGGCGTTCTGG
>DCWO01000021.1:2540-9285 GCA_002328865.1 Dehalococcoidia bacterium UBA2160
CGTTCATGGCCAAGCAGGACACACATCAGGCTCGGCCCAGAAACCGAGGCCACCGTGTCATCACCGACGACCGGCGTTTTGGCGCTCTGGCCGTTCACGGCCAAGCAGGACACACACCGCGCTCCGACTGAGCGGCGCTCATCTCCTTGACATGGCGGAGCCGCACAATGTAGGATTTCCGTGTCCGTAACAATTGAATAAGTCGCAGCTCCCATCAAGAGTGGCGGAGGGATCGGCCCCTTGAAGCCCGGCAACCAGCTCGAACGCGGCATAGCGAACGAGATATGGTGCCAAATCCGACGAGCGCTATGCGCTTGAGAGATGAGAGCAGTGTCCTTAATTAAGGACTTCTCTGCTCTGAGAAGTCCTTTTTGTTTTGAAAACCCGCCGATCCGTCCCATCCCAGTCGTGAATGAAACAATTCGTAGTTAGGAGGATGTGGTGAGGTCCGCCGGCTTCCCTGAGTTTAGCCCGATAATCTGGCGAGGCGACAGCCTCAACCTTATCGATCAGACCCGTCTTCCGCTGGAGGAGGTTTGGTTCGAGACGTCCGACTATAGGGAGGTCATCCGAGCAATCAAAGAGATGCTCGTGCGGGGCGCGCCCGCTATCGGAATCGCGGGAGCATACGCACTCGCACTCGCGGGCATGGAATTGTCCGGCACGGCCAACGGCGACTTTTCCGAACGGCTTTGCGAAGCCGCGCGCGAGATCAAAGCCGCGAGGCCAACAGGCGCCAACCTTGCCTGGGCGGTCGACAGGCTGCTAACTCGATGTCTCGGGGCTCAGTCGACCGCCCAGTCGACTGAGGAGATCGTTGCTGACCTGACTTCCGAATCCGTGGCCCTCCACGAAGAAGACCTGTCTTTCAATCACCGCATCGGCAGGCACGGCGCACGGCTCATCCCGTGGGGCAGCCAGGTGCTTACGCACTGCAATGCAGGAGCGCTGGCGACCGGTGGGTACGGCACCGCCCTCGGCGTCATCAGGACCGCCTGGAGCGACCAACGCATCACGCGAGTGTTCGCAACCGAGACAAGGCCGCTGCTCCAAGGCGCCCGACTGACTGCTTGGGAGCTGTCGCAGTCGGGAATCGACACCACACTCATCACCGACTCCTCCGCCGGACAACTTCTTCGGCGCGGATTCGTACAGGCGATCGTCGTCGGCGCCGACAGGATCGCAGCCAACGGAGACGTGGCGAACAAGGTCGGGACATACTCCCTGGCGGTGCTGGCCAAAGAGACCGGGGTCCCGTTTTACGTGGCCGCTCCCACAAGCACGCTCGATCTGTCTTTGTCGTCCGGTGAGGAGATCACGATCGAAGAGCGATCCCAGGACGAAGTGCTGCAGTTTGCCAGCAGGCGGACGGCGCCACCCGGGATCGACGCCATGAACGTCGCGTTCGACGTTACACCCGGAAGGTACGTCACAGCCATCGTCACCGAACAGGCCGTCTCCAGACCTCCGTACCTCAAGTCTCTATCCAGACTCGCGGAGGCCAACGTTGGCTGATTCCAGGGTCGGCTTCATCGGTGGGTCCGGCCTCTACGACATGGACGGGATCGAAGACAGCCGCGAAGTGCGCGTGGAGACTCCATTCGGAGATCCCAGCGACGCCATTACCGTGGGGACGCTGGACGGCGTCGATGTCGCGTTCCTGCCCCGACACGGCAGAGGGCACCGGCTCCTTCCGACCGAAATTCCGGTCAGGGCCAACATCTACGCCCTCAAGTCCCTGGGCGTCCAAAGCATCGTTTCAGTCAGCGCGGTGGGAAGCTTGAAGGAACACCTTAAGCCCCTCGACCTGGTTGTGCCCGACCAGATCATCGACCGGACCAAGTCCCGGCCGTCCACGTTTTTCGGGGATGGCGTGGCGGCCCATATAGGTTTCGCGGACCCCTTCTGCCCTACCCTTCATCCGCTGGCGGTTCGGAGCGGCCTCGACGAGGGCGCCGACACTCACAGCGGCGGCACATACGTGGTCATGGAAGGTCCGCAGTTTTCGACACGAGCCGAATCGGTGGTTTACCGGAACTGGGGCGCCAGCGTGATCGGCATGACGGCGCTTCCGGAAGCGAAGTTGGCGAGAGAAGCGGAGATTTGTTACGTCACTCTGGCGTTCGTAACGGATTACGACGTCTGGCATCAGTCCGAGGAAGAAGTGTCGGTCGAGTTGATTGTGCAGAACCTCTTGGCCAACGTGAGCACGGCTCAACGCATAATTCGACGGATGATCGCTGACATTCCGAGCCTGGCGGCGTGTAGCTGTCGTTCGGCTCTAGAGAGCGCGATCATCACCAGCCCGGATGCGATTCCCGAGCGCGCCCGAGAGCGGCTCGGTTTGTTGATCGACAAATACGTGAAAGACTGAATGGAGGAGCGAGAATGCCCGAACAGGTTCAGGGCGAGCCATATTACCGCGTAACTATCGAAGAAGCCGCAGAGTTGTACAAAGACGATAGCTTTGCCGTCGTCGACGTGCGGCGAATGGACGAGTACCTCGAAGGCCATGTCAAAGGCGCCATTTTCATAACCGTGGACGACATATTGGCGCGGATGGAAGACTTGCCTGACGACAAGAAGCTGCTGTTCATTTGCGCGGCTGGCGTCAGGAGCGGCCTTGCCTGCGAGATGGCGGCCGCAATGGGCGTCGACTCGGAACGGCTGTACAACATCATGCCGGGCACTCAGCCGTGGATCGATGCAGGGCATCCGACCAGCTACGGAGCAGACGAATAGGGTTGCCGAACAGCCTGGTCATTTTCGATCTCGATGGGACGCTGTTTCGGACCGATTCGGTCACTGTACCGGCGGTGCAGGAGAGTTTCAAAGACTTCGGCCTGTCGCCTCCAGTCCCCGACGTGATACTCGGTTTCATCGGCCAACCGATCAGCGCTCTTGCCCGATGGGCTCGGGAAACATGTCCCGCCGAGAGCGTCGATCGGTTGATGGCGGAGATCGACAGACGCGAGCTTGAGCTTGTGCAAACTGCCGGCAGGCTTTTCGAAGGCGCCGTCGAAGCATTGGCTGCTTTGCGAAACGACTACGGGTCGTTGGCTATTTGCACCAACGGCCAAAGTCGGTACGTCCACGATGTTTTGGACGCGACGCAGATCAGACAGCACTTCGATTTAGTGAGATACAGACGCGAGGACGACATCTCCAAGACCGGCATGGTGCGAGACGTGGTCCGGCGATTGAATGCCCAACGGGCGGTCGTCGTGGGCGACAGGGCCGACGATGTCCGCGCCGCGAAAGACAACGGTTTGGGCTCGGTGGGCGCCGGTTACGGATTCGGGTCGCCAGGCGAACTCGACGACGCTGACGCCGTAGCTGAGAGCATCGGCCACGTGCCCGACCTCGTCAGGTCGGTGTTCGAGGGTCTCGGGCAAGGCTCGGGGCGCAAATAGACGAAGAGTGGAAAGCTAGAATCAACCAAACGTTGAACAGGAAGCTTGGAGAAGATATGAGCCTATTGGTAGTCGGGTCGGTTGCATACGACTCGGTGCAAACCCCGGCCGGAAGCCGCGACGTCTCTTTGGGCGGCTCGGCCACGTATTTTTCGATTGCGGCCAGCTACTTTTCTCCGGTCAGCCTGGTGGCGGTAATCGGCGACGATTTCATGCCCGAGCATGTGGAGTTGCTCGAATCGCATGCCGTGGACGTATCCGGACTTGAGCGACGCGAAGGCAAGACGTTCAGGTGGTCCGGCGTGTACTCCACGGAGGATCTGAACGAGCGCGAGACGCTGGATACTCAACTGAACGTATTCGCCGAATTCAAGCCAGTCTTGACCGATCAACAGCGCGCGACCGAATACCTGTTCCTGGCGAACATCGACCCTCAGCTTCAGCTTGAGGTCCTGGGACAGATGTCTCCTCGGCCCAAACTCGTAGCGCTGGACTCGATGAACTTCTGGATCGAGGGCGCCAGATCACATCTGGAAGACATCGTCGGCGCCGTCGATCTGGTGTTCATGGACGAAGGCGAAGCCAGGGCGTTCGCGGGCGAGGAGAACCTGGCCCAGGCAGCCAGCCGCATTCATTCCGTCGGTCCGCGAATCGTAGTGATCAAACGAGGCGAGCACGGCGTGCTGGTTTCGAACGGAGGCAGCCTATTCGCGTTGCCCGCGTTCATATTGGACCGCGTCGTCGATCCGACGGGCGCCGGAGACTCGTTCGCCGGCGGCTTCATGGGGATGCTCGCGGCGACCGGCGACCTTACCGACGGAGGGATCAGAAGAGCCGCCGTATTGGGATCGGTGATCGGCTCTTTCACGGTCCAGGATTTCAGCGCCGATCGCCTGGCCGCGCTGTCCCATGACGAGATAACCGACCGGTTTGCGGCCTTCGAGAGACTGACCGGCTTTGCGGGACTCGAAACCGGAGGCGGCCTGCCTCAGAGGGAGTGACCTGCTCCCGAATTACAACGCTCACAAAACGTTGGCCGAGAGTCGGCGCCACCATCGAAGGAGGAAGATTTGACATCAGACAAGAATGACGGAGACGTATTGGACCGTTCCTTGGCGGCGGACGGTGTCCGCCGCATCGAATGGGCGGCCCGCGAGATGCCGGTCGTCAACCAGATCCGCGAGCGATTTGCCCGAGAAAAACCACTCAATGGCATCAAGGTCTCGGCCTGTCTTCACGTGACGACTGAGACAGCCAACTTGATGTTGGCGCTCCGTGACGGCGGCGCCCAGGTCGCCCTGTGCGCAAGCAACCCGCTGAGCACACAGGACGACGTTGCGGCGGCCCTGGTGACCGAGTACGGCGTGCCCACGTTCGCCATCAAAGGCGAGGATCGGGACACGTATTACAAGCACCTCCAGTCTTCGTTGAACAACAAGCCCAACCTCACGATGGACGACGGCGCGGACATCGTGGCGCTGGTCCACACGGAACGTACCGACGCGCTCGAAACCATTGTGGGCGGCACGGAGGAGACGACCACCGGCGTCATACGCCTACAGAGCCTGGCCGCCGACGGCAAACTCCGGTATCCCATTGTGGCAGTCAACGACGCCGACACCAAGCATTTCTTCGACAACCGGTACGGAACGGGGCAAAGCACGCTGGACGGGATAACCAGAGCCACCAACGTCCTCTGGGCCGGGAAGAAGGTCGTGATCGCAGGCTACGGCTGGTGCGGTCGTGGCGTCGCGCTCCGAGCGCGCGGCATGGGCGCCCACACAATCGTGACAGAGGTCGACCCGATTCGCGCGTTGGAAGCCGCCATGGACGGCCACCTGGTAATGAGCATGGCCGAAGCGGCGGAGATCGGCGACATCTTCATCACTGTCACTGGCGGCATGAACGCCGTCGGACGCGAGCATCTCGAAGCCATGAAGAGCGGCGCCATCGTGGCCAACAGCGGCCACTTCAACGTCGAAATCGACATCCCCGCTATGGAAGAGCTGGCCGACGGCAAACAGACGGTCCGGCCATTCGTCGACGAATACTTGATGGGCGACGGGCGCAAGCTCTACCTGCTGGGCGAAGGACGCCTCATCAACCTGGCCGCGGCCGAAGGGCATCCTTCCGCGGTGATGGACATGAGTTTCGCGAACCAGGCGCTCAACGCTGAGTACCTGGTCGAAACCGCCCACACGCTCGAGCCGGACGTATACCCGGTGCCAAAAGACATCGACGAAGAGGTGGGCCGCCTCAAGCTCGAAGCGATGGGCATCAAGATCGACACGCTGACGGCGGAGCAGGAAAAGTACCTGGCCAGTTGGGACGTGGGAACATAGCCGCCGGACCGTCAAACCTGGTCGCCGCTCCCGTGAAGGAGCACCCGGGTTGTTACGGGTGCGGGCAGGCCAACTCGATCGGCCTGCGCCTCCACATGAAGCAGCACGGGGACCGTCTGAAAGCGACATTCACGCCACAAAAGGACCATGAGGGTTGGCCAGGAATTGTGCACGGCGGCGTCATAGCTTCACTCCTGTACGAGTTGATGGAGAACTTGGCATATCACCAAGGGGCCGTAACCATGATGCGCTCAATGAAGACTCGATACCGAGCCCCAGCCAGTGTTGGCCACGAGCTTTCCGCTGAATCCTGGCAGGAGAGCCGGGACGGCCGTCAGATCGCGGTCAGAGGCGAGCTTCGAAGCACTGACGGCAAGGTGGTCGCGGACGGCGCGGCAACACTCGTTGTTCTGAGTCAGGAGCAACTCGCTCGGCACGGCTTGGGTTGACGCCAAACGTCGGCGCAACATTGCCGGCTCGTGCGCTGAATCGGGATTTGAGATCAAACAACGCCCCGAAGAGTCGGGCCACCACTGGAGGTGAACCAATGGCATTTAGCTTTACCGATTCCCCGTCGTTCCTCTTCACGTCGGAATCCGTGACGGAGGGGCACCCGGACAAGTTGTGCGACCAGATATCCGACGCCGTGCTCGACGAGATCATCGCCGCGGATCCATTTGCGAGGGTCGCATGCGAGACCTGCACGACCACGGGAATGGTCGTGGTTATGGGTGAGATCACGACTGAGACTTACGTGGACATCCCGAATATCGTCCGTCGCACAATCAGAGACGCCGGATACATCGACTCGTCGTACGGCTTCGACTATCAGTCCTGCGGCGTCTCGGTTTCGATCCACGGACAATCGCAGGACATCTCCACCGGAGTCTCAAACGCACTGGAGACGCGAGGGGAAGACGGCGCGACCGACGTCGAGTCTCTCGGAGCGGGCGACCAGGGCATGATGGTTGGCTTTGCCTGCAACGAGAC
>DCWO01000138.1 GCA_002328865.1 Dehalococcoidia bacterium UBA2160
TACTTGGAAGCCTGTCGAAGGGCCCCCGGGCGTACGACCGGACGGCTCTTAACCCCCCGTCGTCACCGCGTCCATCAGCGTGCCGATGTCGTCGAGATCGGCGAGGCCTTCAACGAGCTGGATCGGCTCGCCGAGACGCTCCTGACCGAACACGTTGCCCGCGTTGACCCTGAACTTGTCGAGCACCTCGTCCCCGGTGAGGTGATACGCGGTTCCGAGCTCGACGTCGTGGAGCGTGCCGTCGCGCATCTGGACCTTCAGCCGGGCGTCTCGGTTGCCGTCCGCTATGTGCTCACGGCGCAACTCCACGTCCGGGTTCTTCGACAACCGAACTCGCTCCATGAACTCTTGCACGTCGGCCTGTGAAGCGCGTTCGTCGGTGAACGTCGACAGGTCGATCTTGCGGTCGATGATGGCCGCTGAGATGTTGTATCGCAGGCAGAATTTGCCTTCGAGTCCCTGGTTGACCTCGTTGCGGAGCAGGGCGCCGGTGCACGGAGCGTCGGGTCCGACGTGCTCGATGCTCTCGACGTTGTCCGGGTTGATCTCGTAGTGCTGGATCAGATCGAGCAGGCCCGTGAGCATCTGGTGGTTGCCGCCGCAGCAAGGCCAAGGCTTGATCCGAGTTCCCTGGGACGCCAGGTAGTAGTAGTCCCCGAGTGTTTGGGAGATCGCGGGAATGTTGCATTTAACGCCGCCGAAGTTGTCGGCGTAACCCTGGCGGCCCTCAATGATGTCCGGGTCCGCGGTGAAGCCGGTGGACGCAAGTTTCGCGGCCACGACTCCGCTTCGAGCGGCGTTTCCGGGATGGAAGGGTTTGGTCATGGTGCCGAAGTTTCGGCGAAGGCCTGCGGCTTCCGAGCCCGCGATGCCTAGCGCCATGCGCGTCTGTTCAACGTCCAGACCCATGAGCTTGGACGCCGCGACGGCCGACGCCATCGTGCCGAAAATCGCCGTCGGGTGCCAGTCGCGGTCCGGGTGCAGGTTGGAGCTGAGCCGCGTGCCAATCTCGTATCCGATGGCCCACGCCGCCAGCACCTCTCGGCCAGACAATCCCATCTGTTCAGCAACGGCCAGCGTGGTCGGAGTCAGGACCGTCGCCGGGTGGCCTCCGACGCCGCCCAGGTCGTCGAAGTCGTCGGCGTGCCCGATCGACCCGTTCGCGAACGCGGCGGCGGCGCTCGACGTGCGGATGTCGGTTGCGATGACACGTGCCTGGGGGTTGCCGCCCTGATCCTGGGTGAAGTCGATAATCTGGCGTCCGACCTCTGTGGTCGTGCCCAGAATGGTGGTGCCCAGATAGTCCAGAATGGACTTCTTGGCTTGCTCGTACGCCTCAGGCGGAATGTCCTCGTAAGGAGTGTCCACGATCCATTTGGCTACAGTTTCAGTCGTGCCCATTCAAGCCTCCTAGGCGTGTCACATCGGAATGCCTGAACAGGCGCTGCCGACGGCTCGGACCCTGCATCCACCGATTAGGCGATGCTATGCTCTGGCCCACTTCATGTCAAGCCCACGTGCGGGAAGCCGCCACTCGCCATGCTGAACGGAGTGAAGCGTCTCCCCTCCGAATCTCGACATGCTTTTCTTTGTACGAGTTTCCCAGCTTCGTTTCAGAACTTGAATGGGCCGTAGAAGTGGCTTTGTGCAGCCTAGTGTGAATTGTGGTGGCGTCCGCCTAAATGCCGAGCTTGTCCTTGAAGTCGGTGTCCACGTAGGCGAGGCGGCCTTGCTTCACCATGTCCTGCAGGCTCATGGTCGGCGTTGGTTGAACGTTCGTGGGGCGGTCGGCGAGGATGCCGGCGCTTTCGAGCTCGTCGCACTGAGCGTCTGTGTAGCCGAGGACGCCTTGGAGAACGTCTCGGTTGTGGTCCCCGAATTTAGGCGCGGGGCCCTTGATCGACATGGGAGTCTTGCTAAGACGCCAGGGACGGCCCATCAGCGTTCGAGCGCCCATCTTGCGGTCGGCGGGGTACTCCACCTTTTCGAGGAACTGGCGCGACAGATGATGTGGGTCAAGGCTGGTGTCTTTCGCATCGAAGACCGGGCCGCACGGAACGCCGGCGCCCTGCAATCGCTCCATGATGTCGAACTTGGCCTGGGTCTTCGTCCATGCGGAGATGGCTGTGTCGATTTCGTCGTGATGCACCACGCGTCCGGCGTGTGTGGCGAACCGTGAGTCGCTGGCCATCGGCGAGGCGCCTATCTCCCGGCACAGAGACGCCCACTCCTCGTCGTCGCCGACCGAGATCACGCACCACTGGTCTTCGCCTGCGCATGGGTAGCTGCCCTGCGGAGCGCGCCACGGGTGGCGGTTGCCGATGCGATCGCCCAGGCGACCGTTGGCCAGCCAGTCGAGGATGTACTCGGACGCCGTGAACGCGCCGAGTTGGTACATGCCGACGTCCAGCCAGAGGCCCTTGCCCGTGCGGTTGCGGTGCCTCAGGCCCAGGGCGACGCCGAGCAGGCACGCCCAGCACGCCAGGAAATCGACGAACGACTGCCCCGCCTTCGACGGTATGTCGCCCGGGTAGCCGGTGATGTGTGTCAGGCCGTGTGTCGCCTCCTGCGTCGTGGCCTGGGCCGGGTACTCCGAGTACGGTCCGGCGCCATGGCCGTAGCCGGTGTTGGACACCATGACGATGTCCGGTTTGAGCTTCTTCATGTTGGGATAGTCCAGGCCCCAGCGACGCATCACCCTGGGGGTGAAATTCTCCATGACGATGTCGCTCACCTGGATGAGCTCTTTGAAGACGTTCAAGCCTTCCGGCTTGCTCAGGTCCAGCACCAACGACTTTTTGCCCCGGTTGAGCATGTTGAAGGTCGCCGTGCGGTTCCACGGATCGTCGCCGGGGTCGTTGTCAGCGTGCGCTCCGGCGAATCCGCCTGCGCGGGTGGTGTCCATCCGGCCGGGGCCTTCGACTTTGATGACCTCCGCGCCGAGGTCCGCCATCAATCCCGCGGCGTAAGGCAGTGCGAAGACGTAGCTGGATTCGAGTACCCTGATTCCCTCTAGCGGCAACCGAGCCATATCGGGTTTCCTTTCGTTGCGCATGTGTCGATCATGCGTGGCATGCTCTGATATTTGCCTTCGAGCGTTTGGTCTACACAACGCCCCGTTGCTTCAGATCGGCCAACTGATCTGCGGTATACCCGAGAGCTTCGGCATAGACTTCGTCGTTGTGCTGGCCCAGCAGCGGAGCCGCGCTGCGATGACTGTCGACGGGCTCCGAGATTCCGAGCAGGCTGGACGGGACTTTCACGCTGCCGATCACGGGATGATCGACCTCCTGGTAAAAGTCTCGGGCTTCGAGCTGCGGGCAATTTGCCAGATCTTCAGGTGTCTGAGCCATCCCCAGGAGCATGCGGAATTCCTCGGAGCCTGTCTTGAACATCTCCGCCATGGTGCGATCTTTGGCAGCGTCGATGACGATCTCGTCCATCTCGGCGGCGTTGACCAGTCGCTGCTCGACGTTCGCAAATCGCTCTTCTTTGAGCTCCTCACGACCGAAGAACTCCGCCACACGGTCCCACGTCGCGCCGCCGCCGGGCTGAGCGATGAAGTAGCCATCTTTACACGGCATGATGTTTCCGAACATCGTGCCCTCGGGCTTGCGGCGGCCCTGGACGGCGCCGGTCCAGCTAAAGTATGGCTGGTTGATGACCAGCGTCGAAGCGACAACCTCCTGCGCCGAGATGTCGATGTGCTGCCCCTGCCCGGTCATGTCTCGAAGCAACAGCGTGAACGCCGTGGACACGGCGCCGGTCATCCCCGCTTCGTACTGCGCTTGGAAACCGCCGTGCTTCAACGGCTCGCGATCGGACGTCCCGCTGACGCTCATGACGCCGCTCATGGCATATGTCACGATTTCCTCACCTTTGTGCTGGCTGTACGGTCCGGTCTGACCGAACGGAGTGATCGACGTCATGACTAAACCAGGATCGTCTTGATCCAGGGTTGCGTGGTCGAGACCGATCGACGCCAGGTGGCCAGGGCGAGAAGTCTCTACGATGACGTCGACGTCTTTCGCGAGTTCGTGGAAGACTCGGCGGCCTTCCGCGGACTCCAGATCCAACGTAATCCCGCGCTTGTTCAGGTTGAGAAGCAAGAAGAACAGGCTTTTCTCAGGATCGGGGTCGTCCCCCTTGAAGGGCGGCATAGCCCTGCCAAGTTCTCCGTCCGGAGGCTCGATCTTGATGACGTCCGCGCCCAGATCGGCCAGTATTCTCGCGCAGAGCGGGCCGGCGATGCCTTGGCTGATGTCCAGGACTCGGATGCCGTTTAGGGCCGCAAGCATGTCGATGATCGCTCCTTAAGTAAACGTGGTCCGGGAAATCACGCGTATCATATCCAACAGCCCTGTGCCGCACAAGACCGGCGAAACGGCGCCGCCCACTTGACACCGTGTTGGCTGCGCAAGAGAATGAGCACGCAGCACGACTTTACACAGGGGGTAGGCAATGGATTTCGGTTTCTCACCGGAGCAAGAAGCCCTACGGCAAGAGGTCAAACAGTTCATCGAAGAGAACGTCACGCCTGAGTTGTACGCGGAAATCGGCGGCGACGACGAAGGCGGCGCCTCTCCTATAATCAAAGAGCTGCGGCGCAAGGTCGCGGATCGAGGTTGGGTCGGCATCTCGTGGCCGAAAGAGTACGGCGGCCAAGCAGGCAGCCGGATCGACCAGTACATCGTCGAAGAGGAGTTTGCGCGCGCCGGAATCGGCGTGGGCGGCGCTGGCAGCGGAGCGCCGGCGATTCTGGCAGCCGGGACCGAAGAGCAGAAGCAGTACTTCCTGCCTGGCCTCATCAACGGCGAAATCACCCTCGCTCTGGGCTTTACCGAGCCGCAAGCAGGCGCAGACTTGGCCGGACTACAGTGCCAGGCGGTCAAAGACGGAGACGACTGGGTCATCAACGGCCAGAAGATGTACACGTCTTCGGCCCACTACTCGACCCACATCTACCTAATGGCGCGCACCGATCCGGACGCGCCGAGGCACCGGGGCATATCTATCTTCCTGGTGCCGATGGACACTCCGGGGATCACCGTTCGGCCCTTGTGGACGATTCAGAACAATCCCCAAGCGCCCAGGGGAACCACGTACGGAACCGCCAGAACAAACGAGACGTTCTTTGAAGACGTCAGGATTCCTGAGTCGTGTCTGCTGGGCGAGGTGAACAGAGGTTGGTACGTCGGCGCCATGGGCTTGAACCTGGACAGGGTTGGCGCCAGCAGGTACCTGATCTCCGTCCAACGCGACGAAGACATCATCAACTGGGTCAAGGAGAACGACTTCGACGGTCGTTCCCCGGCCGAAGACCCAGCGGTGCGTGACAAGCTGGCCGAGCTGTGGATCGAAGCTCAGGTCTGCCGGTTGATGACGATGCGCAGCATGTCGATCGTCGAGGCTGGCGGAGAATTCACGTACGAAGGTTCTGCAGAGAAGGTCTTCGCTCCGGAGCACGGTGTCAAGACTTCGGAATCGATCACCCAGATGCTCGGTCCGTACGGATCGCTGCTCAATGGGTCGCCAAGCGCGATCTCGGACGGCATTTACGCCCACAATCTTATGGGCGCCTTCCAGTCCGGCATCAACCACGGCAGCGTCCAGGTGATGCGGGACCAGGTGGCGCGCAGAGGTCTCGGTATGCAGCGGGCGTGACCGCGGACCACCCAACATATACACGAATACAACTATTTGAGACCTCAGGGGCTTCACAATGGACGTGCTACTGAACGAAGAACAGAGGATGTTGCAGACCAGCGCCAGGGACTTCCTAGAAACGGAGTGCCCGCCCAGTCTGGTCCGCGATATGGAAGAGGACGGCAACGGCTATCCGCCGGACTTGTGGCGTAAGATCGTCGACCTCGGCTGGGTCGGCATGGCGCTCCCCGAGGACTGCGGAGGGCAGGGCCTTCCGTTGACATATCAGGCCATCATCCTGGAGGAAGTCGGTCGAGCGCTGGCGCCGCTGCCGCTGCACAGCACGGTTGTCCCAGCGTTGGCGATCGCGATGGACGGCACGTCGGAGCAGCGAGCTGCATGGCTGCCCTCGGTCGCAGGCGGCGACGTCATCCTGACCTGGGCAGCCAACGAGCTCGACCCCCGACTGTCGCCGGAGACGATTCACTGCGAAGCCGTCGCGGATGGCGACGATTTCGTCATCAACGGCCTCAAGCAGTTCGTCGACAACTTCAACGTGGCCGACCGATGCCTGGTCGTCTGCCGAACTTCGGAAGCATCGGCGGGAAACGAAGGCTTGTCGATATTCCTGATCGATACGGACAGCCCTGGAATCTCCGAAACACCGCTGGTCACCATCGCCAAGGACAAGCAGAGCCACGTGCAGTTCGAGAACGTCCGCGTGCCGAAAGGCAACATGCTCGGGGCGCTGAACGGCGGATGGCCTATCGCCGAGCGCATGTTGGATCGCGCGACCGTGCTGCTGTGCGCTCAGATGGTCGGCGCGGCACGCAAGGATTCGGACATGGCCATCGAGTACTCGAAAGGCCGCGTGGCGTTCGGCCGGCCCATCGCGTCGTTCCAGTCGATCCAGCACCTCTGCGCTGACATGACGATGTGGGTCGACGGCTGCCAGCTTCTGACGTACGAAGCCCTGTGGCGGCTGGACGAAGGGGCGCCGGCGAGTGTAGAGGTGTCCCAGGCCAAGGCGTTCTGCAACGAAAAGTGCGAGGCGACCGTCAGGTCTTGCCAGCAGATCCACGGCGGCATCGGGTTCATGATGGAGTTCGACGTCCACTTGTTCTTCCGCCGGGTGTCTGCGTGGAGCATGAGGCTTGGCACCACCTACGAACACCGGTCAAGAATCGCCAACGCCCTCCTGGACCAGCCAGGCAAAGTGCGTCTAGGCGTCAGTGTTTCGAGCTGATCTTCCCGATGGACGTTGACGTTCGATCCATGTTCAACACTCACATCAATTCAGGTCTCCCGACTTAGCACAACCGCGAGGAATACGAAAAATGCCAAAAGACCCAGTGTGCGGAATGGACATCGACGAGGGCGCTGCTCGAGCGGAAACAGGGCAGACCAGGCACGGCGCCACCGAAGTGGACCCCGAAAAAGGCACTCGAAGGTTCCACGCCGGCAAGTGGTACTACTTCTGCAGCCTCGGTTGCCGCATCAAGTTCATGGCCAACCCCGAAACCTACATGGAGGGCGCATAGGGCTTAACGACGACACCTATGCATCTTGCACGGCACGCCCTTGAGTCCCTGATGTCCCTGCGGTCCCTCAAAACCCAGGCGCCGGTGACCCATGGGTCCTACTGACGCCCTCGCTCGGTTCGTCGCTGAGTTGCGATACGATGACCTGCTGTCCGACGTTGTCGATGCCGCCAAGATAGCCATCGCCGACGGGGTGTCGGTCATGATGGCAGGCTCCGCTCAACCCCTGGCCGCAATTGTCGGCGACTACGCCCGAGATCTGGGCGGGGCGGAGCGATGCACCGTCGCCGGTCGTGACTTCAAGACCAACGCGCCCGCGGCGTCATTCGCCAACGGCGTGTTTGGACACTGCCTGGACTTCGAGATTCAGGGCCGCCCGCCAACCCACGGCACATCGTCAGGCCTTCCGACGGCGCTTGCGTTGGCCGAGGAAGCTGGCGCATCGGGCCGTACCATCATCGAAAGCTACGTCGTCGGCTGGGAGGTTCAGGCGCGGATCCGCTCCGCCACCGCGCCGGTCACAAACCCCGCGTATCATCCGCCGGGCTTGGTCGGACCTTTGGGCGCCGCAGCCGCCGGTTCGAGAGTCCTTGGTCTTGACGCCCAACACACGAGTACGGCCCTGGGCATCGCGGCCTCTCGGACGGGCGGACTGACGGCCAACACGGGAACAATGGTCAAATCAACTCATCCCGGCAACGCCGCCAGAATGGGCGCCGAGGCGGCGATGCTGGCAAAAGCCGGATTCACCGCTAGCGCGGACGTTTTGGAGACCCGCCACGGCTTCGGCGACGCGTTGTTCGGAGGCGATGTCGACTGGGCTTCGATTTTCGACGGTCTTGGCGAACGGTTTCGGTTGGTCGATCCTGGCTTCGACATCAAGAGATTTCCGGCTCAGATCCACATGCAGAGACCGATCGAGTCTGTCCTCAACCTTCGACAAAGCCATGAACTCCGCGCAGATGCCGTCGAGAGCCTGACCGTTCACATGCGCGGCGAAGGCCACTCCGGAGCCGTGCCGAAAAGCGGCTTGGACGGCAAGTTCAGCGTCGAGTACTGCGCCGCCGCAGCTCTGCTCGACGGTCACGTAGGCATCGACACGTTCACCGACGAGCGCCGCTTCGCATCCGACATGGAAGCGCTCCTGCCGCGAGTCCGCGTCGTCTCTGAACCCGATCTTGCTGGCGCCGAGGCTGTCGCGATGCTCAAGAACGGTGACACCGTGAGCGGCAGGTGCATCGAATTCCTGGGATCGATTGGCAACCCCATGAACCCGGACGATCGCAAAGCCAAATTCATGCACTGCGCCGAGATCGTCCTCGACGGGGAAGCGGCGGAGCGTCTTTTCGACACCCTGGGCCATCTGGAGGACGTCGATGACGTTTCCGATTTGATGGCCCAACTGGTCGTTAACGCCCAGTGATGGATTCGTTCCCGTTCAGCAAAGAGACGTACGAGGCGGAGTGGGCGATCGACGGAGTCCTGGCCCGCGCCCAACGCCCCGGTTACCCGGTCGATCGGCCGCCCGCCGAAGCAGTCCATCGCTGGGTCGATGCGGCGCTGACGCTGGGCGTGCAGAGCGTGATCTGCCTCCTCGATCACGAGCAACTATCGCATTACGACCACATCGAACTCGGCGACAACGGACTCTTGGCGCACTGTCGCGCGCGCGGCTTGAACGTCGCCCACATTCCGGCTGATGACTACAAGACGCCTCCGCTATCAGAGACGGAGCTGGCAGAGGTCTGGGACGCGTACCAGCGGTTGGAGAAGCCGGTCCTAGTGCACTGCTCCGCTGGTCGTGATCGCGCCGGAGCGGCTGTCGAACACATCCGGGCGCTACTCGGCGGTGGTTGACGCCTGATTACGCCAAAGTGTTCAATCAGTCTCTGCCATGGTCTGGATTATCTCGCCGATGACGGGCACCAACTCCTGTATCGGCGCTGCAGGCGCGGTCTTGACGGTTTTGAAGAAGCCTGCTCCGGCAACTCGCCACATCTCAATGGCGCGGACAACGGCCTCTACTGACTCAGCTTCCGTGACGATGATGCCCCAACCGTCGGGAGTGCCGTCCCATCGGATCACGTCGATCCCTTCGGGAGGGAACATTCCTGACGACGTGAGCTTCTGAGCGATCCCTATCCGCTCTTGTGAAGACATGTTTTCGTTGACTTCCCAATATGTTAGAAACAGTATGCCATGCGACTCCTCGTGGTGTTATGGTCGATCGACACGGTCGGACCTCGTGTCGTGGGCCTGGATGTTACATCAAACACAGTAAGCCGCGCAATTGGCGAGGTCATCGCGCACGAATACGATTGAGGCATAGGCGGTATATGCGATGGCGCACGATCCATTGGCATCGGCGACCTGTCTACAATGTCAGATGAGAGCCGCAGAAGCCCAGAACGAGTTTCAAACGAGTGAGTCGGCAGATGGCTGCTGTGCGAGGGCGTGCTCAGCGTGGGGCGCCATGAAATCGTGTCAACGAGGCGTTCCAAGCATCGCACTCAATGGAAAGAAGCCCGCACAGTCTTCAACTGTGCGGGCCCCCTTCCCTGTGGTCTCTTCGGTCCCTTGTGCCCTTAACGTTGGACCAGCCATCACGCTGGTCGCGCCGACCGTCCTACTTCGCGAAACCCAGTCCCAGCGAGTCGAGTTTCGCGTTGCTGGGGCGGGCCGTCTTTGGGTCCCAGCCGGCGGCTTCCATGTACTCTTTCTGCAGCGTCTCCATGTCAACGTCGACGCCCCGGAGGTTGCCGGTCTCCATGCCGCGAAGCATGCGAGGCGAATAACTGAATTCGGTCGGGTTGAGGCCCTCGCGAATGTTGAACATGTGTCGCAGCGTGCCGATGCGCTCGCCGACTTCGATGCACCGATCCGCGCTCCATTCCTCGCCGCTGATGACCGTCATGAACTCGGTGAGGAGGTTCAGGCCGTAGGTCATGTAGCCGAATTGGCAGATGCCCGCGGCGTTAACCGTGTGCATCAGAGCGGAGGTGATGCGGTGCGCGTCGCCCTTGCCGGTGTAGTCGTATTTGTCGCCGCGGTCCAAGTCCAATCCGGCGGGGATGCCGCCCTCGTGGCCCTGGGTGTGGCGTCCGGGCGTGGCGTCCATGGTGTAGGTCGTTGCCAGGGCCGGCTCGAGGCGAGGGTCGTGCATCGGGAGCTCTTGGCCCTGCACGTGGATGGCGAACTCTTCCGCGCCCCTGCCGATTCGTTCCGCCGCGACTCTCACGCCGTCCGCGATCACGTCGCCGAAGCCCTCGCGCAGAGCCAGCTTATCCGTCATGGCGACGATCGATTCGACGTTGCCCCACGTCATCTCGATGCCGTCTGTATCCTCTAGCGTGATGACGTCGTTCTCGAAGCACTCGATTACGAAGGCGATGGTGACGCCGGCCGATATCGTGTCGAGGCCGTAACGGTTGCACTGCTCGTTGGCCTTGATCAAGGCGCCCATGTCAGTGCCAAGAGTCATCGTCCCGAAGGACGCCGCCGTCTCGTACTCAGGCTTATGGTGGGCGACGCCCGCGTACGGACCCTCTTTCGCCTGCATGTGGCCTCCGCAAGCGAGGCTGCATCGCCAGCAACCGTACCGCTTGCTCTGCAGGTGCATGATGTTCTCGTCTTTGTAGTTTTCGAAGCCTTCCTCGAAGTCGGCCATTCCAGAGCCGCCCCAGTTCTTGACCGGGGAGTCGCCGCTCATGGCGGACGGACTGGTGAGCCCGAGTGTTCCGGTGCCGTGGAAGAAGTCGTACAGCCCTTCGTTCGCCTCCTTCAGCATTCGACGGCGAGTTTCACGAGCCTTTGTGATATTTGGGATTGGGACCTGGGCTTTGCCCTTGACCACGACGGCCTTGAGCTTCTTGGATCCCATCACCGCGCCAACGCCCGAGCGACCGGCCGCGCGCCCCTTGTCGTTCATGATGCAGGCGATAAGGGAGAGGTTCTCACCGGCCTGTCCGATGGATGCAACCTGTGTGCCCCTGCCGTGACGGTCGATCAGGATGTCTTCGGTTTCGTTGCTGTCGAGGCCCCAAAGGTCCGATGCGTCGTGAAGCGACGCCTCTCCGTCTTCGATCAGCAGGTAGGTCGGGTTCTCGGCGATGCCGGTGAACAGCAGGCCGTCGTATCCCGCGAACTTCATGTGCGGGCCGAAGGTGCCGCCGCAGTTGGCGTCGCCCCAGCCGCCGGTGAGCGGCGACTTGCAGCAGACCACGAAGCGGTTGCCTTCGATGCTGGGGCTGCCGGTGAGCGGGCCGGTGAAAACGGCCAGCAGGTTTTCCGGGCCCAGGGGGGCGGCCCCGGCCGGCATGCGCTCGTAGAGCAGCCGCGCGGCGACGCCGTAACCGCCTACATAGTCGCGCAGTATGTCATCGGCGATGACCTCGTCGGACAGCGTTCCGCTGCTCAGATCCACGTTCAGTATCTTGCCCATATAACCGTTGGCCATCGTTCTACCTCGCTGCGGGCGGGCGGGCGCCCGAATTGTCTGCTTGCCCTCCTACCGCCGGTTTTCCCGGCCCAAGGAGTAGGGTTAGTGTATAACCCGACCAAAAGTGCGGCAACACGGGCCGGAAACTGAACCCAAACCGCGCGGCGCTTGCCGCGCCGATACCCACAGGGAGTACGCGATGATCGATTTGCAGGGACGGGTGGGACTGGTGACCGGCTCGGCGACCGGCGCCGGGGCGGCCACCGCGATCGCGCTGGCCGAGCGCGGCGCGGGCGTGTGCATCAACTACTCGCGCTCGCAGAAGGACGCCGAGGAGACGCTGGCGAAGGTCAAGGCGCTGGGCGTGCCGGCGACGATCTTCCAGGCCGACGTGAGCGATCGGGCCCAGAGCGAAGCGCTGGTGGCGCACGCGGTGGCCGAGCTGGGCCGGCTGGACGTGCTGGTGAACAACGCCGGCATGACTCACTTCGTCCCGCACACCGACCTGGACGGGATGAGCTCGGAGAAGTGGGACGATATCCTGCAGACGAACCTGAAGGCGCCGTTCTTCGTGGCGGCGGCGGCCATGCCGCACCTGCAGAAGTCCGACGGCGCGGCGATCGTAAATATCTCCTCGCTGGCCGGGATCGCCGGTTCGGGCAGCTCTATCGCCTACGCCGCGTCGAAGGGCGCGCTGATAACCCTGACCCAGTCGCTGGCGCGAGCCTTCGCGCCCGAGGTTCGTATCAACGCGCTGGCGCCGGGGGTGATCCTGACTCGCTGGGTGGAGGGCAACGACGAGTTCGTGCAGCAGTACATCGACGCGACGGCCGTTAAGAAGGCCTGCTCGCCGGAGTCGATCGCCCACGCGGCGATCTTCCTGATTGAGTCCGAGGTGATNNCCGCCGCAGTTGGCGTCGCCCCAGGTGCCCGTGAGCGGGGACTTGCACACCGCCACGAAACGGTTCCCTTCGATGCACGGCGTTCCCGTCATGGGCCCGGTAAGCAGGCCGAGGATGTTGTCGGGACCCAGGGCGTCCACGTTTGGCTTCATGCGGTCGAAGAGTATCTTGACCCCGATGCCGTAGCCGCCGATGTAGTCTCTTGTCAGTTCTTCGGACAGCGGCAGGTCCTCGAACTCCTGTTTGGTGAGGTCAACGTCGAGAAACTTGCCCATGTAGCCGTTAGCCATAACGATCTCCTTCGCGCGACGCCTCCACCACCACACAGCAAACATCCCGAATCGCGGTTAATCTGTGAATGGCTGAACCTTATCATCGCCGCTCAGGGCAGTCAATCAGGCTGGCGGTCGTTTGGCTTGCAGTGCGTGCGTGTTCGGGGAGAGGCGGTCCGACGCTCGGCTCGGGGGTCATCCGGATTCGGAAATGACGGCGTGGCGGGAACTAGACGAGCCGGTAGGATTCGCTCAGCACGCTGGCGATCGCATCCACCCACAAGAGAACGCCGATCACAACCAGGATCACCTCCCCTGCGCCGAGTCGTGCATTGAAGAGTGGACCGCCGGACTGTTCCCGCCAGTAGCGATTAAGGTTCTTCTGAACGCCGTACAGGAGGAGTATTACTACTGACACCGAGCCGATATCGATCACGAGCGTAATCAAGGCGGTCGTGGATGTCGTGCCGAGTTCGACGACCACAAGCGCGACCCCGTTCAACACGGTGAAAACGATCATCAACCCCACCGTGCGGCTGGCGCTAATCGAGGTTGCTTGGCCCGCCTGCAACATCAGCTCCCGGAACACCCGCATGTGGGCGTGAATGCGAAACAGCGAATAGATTGGGACGGTTCCAATGGCGGCCGCATGCCACACCGGAAAAGCGACTTCCCGTGTATGGTCGCGGTACTGCTTCCAGGTCAAATACAACCAGTAGAAGAGATAAAGTCCCCAGGAGAGGATGGACATCACGACAATCTTGTCAGGAGAGATCCGGTACTGCGACACTGACACTCTTGGGGTATCCGGCGACGCCTCGTTCCGTTGGTAAGGCTCATAGCCGAGTTCGGCCGTCAATTCCGCTCCACAAGAGGTGCAAGAATTCGCGCTGGCTTGCGATTGTGCTCCACAGTTGGAGCAGTTGCGAACGACAGTCATTGCCGGTCACATTTGGTCTTGGTCAGGTCTTGCCCGCACCAGATCACTGCTGAAGCACTCCCGTATCGATTGAGCCACGCGTTGTCAGTCCGGATGTCGATGGCGTATCTTCGTTCTGATGTGCCGGGCCAGCCGTCATTTTCATATGTCCCACAATCAATCTGTCAATCCTTGGCCTGCTTCGACAAAGTTCGTCTTGATACTGAAGGCCATGAGGCTACGCTGATCTAGGTCCCTCGACCGCGACTCACGACTCAGCCTGCGTCAGCGCCCCGTGAAGTTCGGCTTGCGCTGCTCCACGAACGCCTTGGCCGCTTCCTTGTTGTCCTCGCTGCCCATGGTCATGTCCTCCATGGCCAGTCCAAACTCCATGACTGAGTGGTACGTCTGCCACAGAATCCGATTGACGGTCAGCTTGGTCCATCGAATTGCCATCGGGGGACCGTCGACGAGTTCCTTCGCGAACTTGGTCGCCGCGTCCAACAAGCCGTCGAGAGGGACCACGCGGTTGGCAAGCCCAATCTTGTCGGCCTCTTCTGCGCCGACCATCCGGCCGGTCATTAGCAGTTCCTTGGCTCGGTTGACCCCCACCAGGTGAGGCCAGATGAGCGCTCCGCCGTCGCCCGCGACCAGGCCCGCCCGAACGTGTGTGTCGCCGATGCGGGCCACGTCGGCCATGAATACGACGTCGCACATTAGCGCCAAAGTCGCCCCGAGGCCGGCGGCGGCGCCGTTTACGGCCGCGATCAACGGCTTTTGGAAGTTCAGGTAATCCTGAATCAGATACTTCGCCTCGTACTGAAGGCCACCGAAATTGCGAGGCGGAGGAGCGCCGTCGCCTTGGGATTCCGATCGTTGGGACATGCCACCCAGATCTGCGCCGGAGCAAAACCCGCGTCCCGCTCCGGTGATGATCACGGCCCCCACGTCGGGGTCCTCGTTCGCCGTCCGCAGTATCTCCCGCCATCCATCGGCCATGCCGGGCAAGAGTGCGTTTAAGCGATCCGGTCGGTTGAGAGTGACCGTTGCGATCGTGTCCTTAACGTCCACCAGGATATCCATGTTTGCAAACTTGGTGTAATCGGCCATGCCGGCGCCTCCTTGAATGGTTGAGATGGCATCCACTGCCGCGAACTGGACCCGTTTCGTGTCGCGCAACTGGCCGGCTGGGAAGACGCAATCGTCCTGCCACGCGCCGCCGCAGTGCGTGTGAATTGGATAAAGCTCAACGGACCGAAGCTCAGGCTATCACGCCTCCCAAAGTTACGCGAGTCGATGACTCGGCCGTCTCAGCCGGCCGAGACATCCATGTCATTGCAGCGTGCCTGGAGGGTAGCTGTAGACAGCCGTTGTCAACAACCTGTCGGCTCGGATTCTGGCGCTGTCGACATGTCAACGGCGGGTTTGGCCAGAGTGTAGCATTCCTGTACAAATGCGGGATTTTCTGATTCCATGTCGGAGGATGTTGAACAAGAAAAAGAACGATCTGCAAATCCATATCCGTCGAGATGGTTCGACAGCGGCGGCCCGCGTACATCGAATGATCAAAGGACCACCGGAAACCGGATCAACCTGTGAACCGTCCCGAAGGACGTGCCTGGCGAAGGCGCCGTCTACGCCCGAACCTCTGGCGGTCGGTGCATATGACAGAGGTATGACTTCATGAGAGTCCCATGGCGGCACATTCGGACCGCCTTCTCTGGGCTGCGGCATATCTACTGGTTCTTCAACCGCGATGCCATGGTGAGGAGCAGAGGGCTCTCGACATTGGGGCGGATCATCGGAACGGCATCCAAGCACCATCCCTCCGAGAGCAGGTCGTGGGACACGTATTACGTCACGTACGAGTTCAACGTTGACGATCGAACGCATACCCGTGAACAGAAGGTTCATGATCTGTTCGGGTGCAGGCTGGACATGCCCATCGTCGTCTACTATCTACCGGAGGTCTATCCGCCGAAAAGCTCCATCGATCGAAAGCCGCGAGAATTGAGCGGGCGGGAGAAAGTGAACGAAGAAGCAGGGCCAAACACGTTCCAAGAAGTCGGAATGTCTGCGACGGCCACCATTCTCGAAATCAAGGATCAGCGTTCGCGCGATGCGGATGGCTACTGCGGCATGACTTACGAGTTCACCGATGCCCGAGGAGCCACGTGGCGAAACACGACGTGGGTGAGCGATCCGATGGACGCCGAAGTGGGGTCGAAGAGACCGGTCCGGTACCTGCCGGACCGTCCCGACAAGAATATGCTGTCGTGGGCCGACGAGAATGACGTATGAGCCGTCGACAGTTGAGTTTCTCGCGGCGCAGGTTCGGTAAACCCCACGTTGCGGGGATCACTTCGATGTTCCGCAAACCGTCGACGCGGTCGTCGAAGTGGCGCGAAATTGCGATGTGCGGATATGGGCCCGCGAGCCCCGCCAGTCGCTCCCGACGAACCTGGTCGAACACATCCGCGTCACGCGACGGGCAGTCGTAGAACAACGCGGCTGCTTTGGGCATGAGTCCGTCATGTTTCGGCTAGCGGTTCCATGGCCACTTGAACCCAGGCGGGGAAACCTTCCGGTTGAGAAAATCTTCAGTCTGCACTCGGTAGAGTACGAACGTGTCGTCGACGCTGGAAGTGTCGTCGTACAAGAAATCGGGGATCTCGGACTTAAGCGACGTTCGCCCGAAAGCGTCTGCTCTTTCCCAAACAGTTACGGTGTTCGCGTGCAGCGTCCACCCTTGCTCTCCGTCGCCGACTAGTTTGCGGTAGTTCTCGGGCGCCAACAAGGCGGCCAGCCGCCTTGCGGATCGCTCGTAGCGGCCGCCGGCATACTGGTCCCAGGAGACAGGGTGCGACCACTCAGGCAAGTTTGCGCCGATTGCCTCACCCAGGAGATCGCAAATCGTCTCAGATGACATACGAAGAATGTCGTATGGCATGGGAGCGCTGTCGAGTTTCTCCATCACCCGATTCAGATACCGGAGATAAAAATCGGTCGTTAGCTGATTTCGAATCTCTTCGACGCTGGTATGGAGCTTGTCGGCAAGCGCATAGTCGTGAGTGGGAAGCGACGTATTGGCGTAGATCATCAGGCATCGCTTGACCACTTCATCCTGGAAGGACTGCGGCTCGGCGTTCATCGATACGACGAAGCACGGGTGCTCGTTGACCGGCGGCAGATTCTCGTCCTTCACGATGTCGAGGCCATGGTCGTTGAAACGACGTCTGGTGATGTCGTCGAACACAACGGGAAAGCGTTTGTAATTCTGCTGGAGTCCTCTCAGCGTTCGACGTGTGAAGCTGTCCTTCTGCACAGTGCTCGGATGCCCGAACATGCTGGCGATCAACGTATCGACGAGGCTGGTCTTGCCGCAGTTCGACTTGCCGTAGATGACGGCGAACGATGGGTAATGGAACACGTTGCCGCCGCTCACCACGGCCCGAGCCCGGAAGTCGCAGATGAACGGCGATATGTAGAGCCAGGACATGAACGTGAAGTAATCCCTCTGCAGCCGCGGTACGTCGCCCACGAAGCCCAGCTCGTAGTTGTCGAAATACTGCACGATGGCTGCGGCGCTCCGCTTGAACCCGTCGTCGTCGGCGACCAACGACAACGTTTGGCCCGAGAGCGAAACGTGCCTGGATTCTGGGTGAATGGTCAGGCTGGTCGGTCTGGTCGCCTCGTCCTCCTGCTCACCTTTGCGCCAGCGCATTCTTTTGATTTCGGCTTTGACCTTAGGCGTGATGACCTGCCGTCCGTTCTCTCGAGTGACGTGAGGCGATACGATCCGCTCGACCGGCAGTGTCAGCTCTTCAACCTTGTGGACGACTTGCGGAACCGTCAATTCATCGGGCGGAGGAGGCTGGAACACCGTTGGGCCCGGGTCCTGCAGCAACGGCGTATCGGCGAACGAGATCTCCCTCGACTGAACGTCGATTGGCAGGTCCACTCGATCCGCGGCCGTCTCCTTGACCGCGTCGTACTCCCGCGAATAGTGCTCCCAGGCGAGATCGTCGTCGTCGAATACAAGCAAGGTCTCGGGCTGCTTCCCGCTGAAGGCGCGTTCCGACAGGTTGGCCGACCCGACGATCACCCTGCGGCGACTCGGCGAATCCGATTCGAGTAGATACAACTTGGCGTGAGCGATGTTGTCTTTCACGACGTAGAACTGGGCCTTGCCGGCATGGATGCTGTCGAATATTACGCGCTGACGGTCGTCATCGAGTTTGAGCGCCGACTCCCGGACCTGATTGATCAGGAACTTGTTGAAACGCGATGATCTCGGCGAATCGTCCGAGCCCTGCCTCGTATCCGAATACGCACTCGAAGTGCTGAAACGAGTACCTGTCGAGCATCCGGACGATCATCGGTGCGCTGACCGAGTAGGTCAGCGCGCGCATCCGGTCGAAGCCTTCGAACATGCTCCACTGGAACGGCTCGACGCTGATGGCTTTAGCGTTCACGACCTGCAAACCCTTTTCCGCTACGGACAGAGCGTCGTCGAAATCGAGGCGGTTCTGGAGCGGCTCGTTAAGCATCGTATGTCACCCCGTTGGCTGCCAACATCGCTTGAGACATGTGAGCGCTTATCATGATACAGCCCTGACGCCATGGGCGGAACAGAGCAAACGGGCCGTCCAGCGCGTTCTCCAGACACGGTGCGGCCGGGCATCCCGGAACCGACCACATCGTGCTCGACCAGGACAGTCGCGCAACGGTCAGATCCATTGTTCTCTGTTGCAGAAGACATCCAGTGCCTCTGTCAGGGGTCAACCTTGCCCCATATCAGTTGTTGCCGAGTCCAGGCCCGAAGCCAGCCCAATATCGCCGTCGTATTACAGTTGACTGCCGGATTCGAAAACCGAGTGTCTTGGCTCAGGTTGTTATTAGCAGTATTGCTACGGTCCATGAGAACCGATAGCATGTCAGGCGACAACTTCATCCGCTATTCGGTCAGGATTCGCAACAGAATCGTATCCGGAGAGTCCAGACCGGTGAGACAATTGTCAGGCTTAACGGACGAATGATGTTCCTCGGTATGTTCCGGACATTTGCACGGCATGGTGGATGCGCGTCGACGCGCTGCAATCAAAACCTCATGGGGGAGTCATGAAGATTACAGACATCAAGACGTTCATCGTGGACGCTGGTTGGCGGCCCTGGATGTTCGTGAAGGTTGAAACGGATGAAGGCGTCACCGGCTGGGGCGAATGCAGCGACGGCAAGGCTCCGCACGGGATCGAGGGCGTAATCAGAGACATGAAACCGATGCTGCTGGGCAAAGACCCCAGAGCCTTCGAGATGCGCTTTCAGGACATGTACATTGGTACCCGGCAGAGTCCCGGCGGAGTCGCAGCCAAAGCCATTGCTGGGCTGGACTGCGCCTTTATCGACATCAAAGCCAAGTCTCTGGGCATATCTGTTGCCGAGCTGTTCGGCGGGCCGACGAGAGAGAAGATCCGCGTCTACTGGTCCCATTGCGGCTCCAGCCGGGTCCGACATCACGACATCCTTGGAACCCCGCCCATCGACTCCTGGGACGACGTCACCGCATTGGGCAAGGAGGTCAAGGAACGGGGATTCACGGCGCTGAAAACGAACATCATTCTGCCTGGACAGAACGCCACGTTCGGCGGCGGCTCCTTCGCTGGTGTGGGGACTACAGACCAGATAGCCCCACAGTGGTTGATCCCGCATATAGAGACGTTGATTGGAACCTTCCGGGACGCGGTCGGCGACGACATCGACATCAACCTGGACCTGAACTTCCACTTCAAGACCGAGTCTTGTCTGCGGATAGCCGAGGCTCTCGAAAAATTCAACCTGCTGTGGCTGGAGATCGACATGTACGAGCCTTCGAGCCTCAAGCAGATCAAAGAGTCCACCAAGACCAGGATTTGCACCGGCGAAAACCTGTTCTACATGCGCGACTATATTCCCTACTTCCAAATGCACGCGGCAGACATCTTCATGATCGACGTTCCGTGGAACGGCTTCAGCCAGTCCAAAAAGATCGGAGACCTGGCCGACGTCTACCAGCACAACGTCGCGCCCCATAACTACTACAGCCACCTGTCCAGCTTCATCAGCGCCAACCTGTGCGCCACGTTGCCCAACGTTCGGATCATGGAGATCGACATCGACGACATTCCCTGGAAGGATGACTTGACCACGACGACGCCGGAGATCGTTGACGGATACATGACCATCCCGACTGTGCCCGGCTGGGGAACCGACGTCAACGAGGAGGTGGCCCTTGCCCACCCGTGGGATGAGAACAAGTTGTCGTCGGTCACGTCGGGGGGCTACAAGGTAATTTAAGGCGGGCAATCCACGGCCCGTTCTCAAACCACGTACTCCGGCTGATCCGACTCCGAGAGTGATACGACTCGGAACTTCCCAGACAGCGTCCCCTGTAACGGGAAACAGGTTGCATTGGGGTCAGATGTACGATTGCACCATCGCGAAATGCCAACAATTCTCGTCTGACAAACATCGATGACGTCAAACCAGATCTGGCGACTTCGATTGGCCACGGAACTGCGACGCTGATTTCACCCGAGAACCACTTGTGTCAGCTCACTGAATTAGTTGACGGTGTTCGTGAGCGATGCTACGGTGACTCCCATCGAATGGCAATGCGTGTGGGTCGATACCGATTGACCTCGGAAATGCAGGGCGAAATATCTGACGATTGCCTAGTCCACGCCGTGCAATCGATACGACGCCGAAAAAGATAGGGAAACCTGCTTTCTCAGCTCTTGGGGTCTGTGTGACTACAGGTGGTCCGGAGGACAACATGCCGCTTTTTGGAAATAGATTGAAGTATGTCTCTTGCAGGACGTGGGACGCCACACAGTGTTGGCTGTCA
>DCWO01000007.1:0-629 GCA_002328865.1 Dehalococcoidia bacterium UBA2160
ATCGGTTAACAGCCGATTGCTCTACCACTGAGCTACTGCGGAGCGATGACAGACAGGGGCGTCCGTCGAGGGCCGGGCCGCTATCGTAGGGGAGGCGACCACTCGCATATCATAGCATCCAGGGGACGGCGGCTCAAGACGGAAGCCGGTCGGGTCGCGCCCACGTGGACCATGTCGACACACCACGCTCCACTTGGCTTTGCATCCGGTGCTTGAGCATCTACACTGGCAGCACACGGTCCGCTGGAGGCACTGACGGGTCATTCGGGATCAATCCGCCCGTCATCGGCGCGTTCTTGAATTAGGGGTATGCCTTTGAGGCGCCAGACATGTTAAACACCAGTCACAAATCTGACACGGACAGTGCCGACTTGAGATCCTTGTCCCCGCCGACCATCGACCGGCTGCTGGATCTGCTGGCGCCGGGCAGTTCGCTGAGCTCGATTCGCTCCATGAAGGGCGGGTTCACGAATTTCACGCACCTCGTGGAAGCGACCGGATCGACCGGCGACACGGTGTGCCTGGTCGTGCGACGGTACAGCGATCTCTATCGGGATCCTCGCGAGAAGGCTCGAGGGGAGTACAGCGCGCTACGAATCCTCAGAGCCAACGACGTGCCGGTCGCGACG
>DCWO01000007.1:965-37869 GCA_002328865.1 Dehalococcoidia bacterium UBA2160
CGACGGCGCGGTATTGGGGGCGCCGGGGATCGTCATGTCGTACTTGCAGGGGAGCCATGTTGTCTCGTCTTGGTCACAGAAGAGTCGGTCGGCAAAGCTGGCCGACACATTGGCCCGCATACATTCGATAAGCGTCGGCGAGCCAGAAATCGGTTATTTACTGGACGCCGATCAGGTTTCTACCTACTTTTGGGATTGGGACGGTCATCAGGAACCTCTGGAGTCGCATCCGGACGGCCCGGCGGTGGAGGATGCGATCCGATCGCTCAAACAATCCGCTCCTCCGGTCTCGCACGGATTGGTTCACACCGATTTGTGGATGGGCAACGTCCTGTGGGACCGAAACGAGATCTCGGGAGTCATCGACTGGGAGACGGCAGCTTACGGCGATCCCGCGATTGACGTGGCATACAGTCGAATGGATATGTGCATGGTCGGTCTGTTCGAGGCCGCGGACTGCTTCTTGAAATCGTACGAGGCTGCAACAGGCAGCCATGTCGAAAACCTGGAGCTGTGGGAGCTGGTCGCGGCCGCCGGACTTTTGCCGGACCCCGCCAGATGGCTCTCTTACTGGCAGGAGATTGGCGACACGTGGAGCACGCCCGAATCGACGCGGTCGAACCTCAGACGGTTTGTGACAGATGCCTTGCACCGAGCGAAGCTCTGACGCCCGTGGTCCGATGCGGGGCGCCCTGGGACGGCCGCAAGTGGAGACGGCCGCATAGGACGCGTTTGGTCATCACGAAGATGCCGGCCCCCTGCGGCTCGACGAACTTGCGCTTGACGAATTCCCGGTCGCATCGAAAACCGGTTGGCTGAAGATTCGTCATTTCAGAAGAGGAGATCGATGGGAAACGGAAACGATGATCGATCCGGAAACGGTCCTGGCCCGGCAGAGCGACCCGTCTACGGATACGATTCGCCTGCGGTCCAAGAAACGTATGTTTCACGAGAGGCGGCACGCGTCGCAAGATTTCTGATGCCGCATCTGCGTCCGGGGATGACATTGCTCGATTGCGGCTGTGGTCCCGGCGCCATAACCGTGGGTCTTGCCGACGCCGTGGCGCCCGGTCGGGTCACGGGCGTCGATCTGGAACCGGGGATGATCGCGAAGGCAAAGGAGCTTGCCGAAAATCGACAAGTCGAGAACGTCGAGTTTCGGACGGCTGACATTACCGACCTGCCGTTTCCTGACGACTCGTTCGACGTTGTCTTCACCAGCGCCGTGCTTGAGCATCTTGCAGAGCCCGTGCAAGCCTTAGGGGTGATTCACAGTAAGCTGAAGCCCGGCGGTCTCGTGGCGGCGATATGCACCGACTGGGGAGATCCGTTGATCTCACCGGTGAACAGGGCAGTCGGGCAGTTTTTCGAGCTGTTCGAGAGAGGCTTCAATCATCACGGGGGCTCGCTGAATCGTGGCAGGCATCTCAGGGGCATGATGCGTCAGGTGGGATTCGACGTCATCGAGTTCTCGGCGTCATTTGGGAACTCGTCGACTCCTGAGATTGTGCGCGAATCTGTGGACTCGTACATCGGCTGGATGGACAATCTGCCCTTGTTCGTGCAGAGCATCGAATTGGGATGGACCGACCGCCCCACGCTGGACAGCATCAAAGAGGGTATGAGGCAGTGGGCAAACGACCCGAACGCGTTCCTCGCGCTGGGCCGGTGCGAGGCCATCGGTCGCAAGGCGTGACGAGCGGAGGCTCGATCTTGGATCCGGTCAGTTAACGGAGGCAACTGACTCCGAGTCATCGCACAGATTCGACGCCACCATGCTAGAGTGACGTCAGGCCAACAGTGACGTGGGAGGCGGTGGTGGCGGGATGCCCATTTGGGGTCGGAATCGACGGCGCACGGCGTAGACTCGGCGCCATGGCGCTGCTCGATGACTAAGCAGACCGGTCGGGGTTCGCTTCTCGAAGTGCTCGCGGTGTTCGGGAGGCTGGGGCTGACCTCCTTCGGCGGGCCGGTGGCGCATCTCGGCTATTTCCGGCAGGAATTCGTCGAACGGCGCCGCTGGCTGGACGAGCGGTCGTACGCGGACATCGTGGCGCTCTGCCAGTTTCTGCCGGGACCCGCGAGCAGTCAGGTTGGAATCGCAGTCGGCATCAAACGCGCCGGCATCCTGGGCGGGATTGCCGCGTGGTTCGGATTCACCATCCCGTCCGCCATCGCCCTCATACTCTTCGCGTACCGCGTCACAGCCATCGGTGACGTTTCCGACGCCGGTTGGCTTCACGGACTGAAGGTCGTCGCGGTGGCGGTGGTCGGCCTCGCCGTCTGGGGAATGGCGAGGACGCTCTGCCCTGACCTACCGCGGGCCACGATGGCAATCGTCGCCGCCGTCGCGTTGCTTGCCTGGCAGACGCCGGCAAGTCAGATCGCCGTCATCGGCGCCGGTGGACTGCTGGGGTGGCGCTTGCTCCGAGAGGATTCTGATCGGCAGGGTTCGGCGTCGTTGTTCCCAGTCGGCCGAACCGTCGCGACACTCTGCCTGGCTTTGTTCACGACAACGCTGATTGCGCTGCCGTTGATCGAGCGCGTCGTCTCCAGCGAGCCGCTTCAGGTGTTCGACAGCTTCTTCAGATCAGGCTCCTTGGTATTTGGCGGCGGACACGTCGTGCTGCCACTGCTTCAGGCTGAGGTCGTTCCACCCGCATGGGTGACGAACGAGGAGTTCATCGCGGGATATGGTGCGGCGCAAGCCGTTCCCGGGCCGTTGTTCACGTTCTCGGCCTATTTGGGAACGATTCTGGACGGCGCCCCGACCGGCTGGCCCGGCGGTCTGTTCGCGTTGGGCGCCATCTATATTCCGTCGTTCCTGTTGGTGATAGGCTCCGCTCCTTTTTGGGACAATCTCCGAGCCAAGACCGGATTCGGCGGGGTGATGCGCGGCATCAACGCGGCGGTAGTCGGACTGTTGGCGGCGGCGCTTTACGGTCCGGTCTGGATCAGCGCAATCGAACGTTCCGAGGATTTCGCGTTGGCACTGGGGGCGTTCGGCCTGCTCGCGTTTTGGAAGTGGCCGCCATGGCTGGTCGTTGTGCTTTCGGCGCTGGGCGGCCAGATGCTCGCATCGATCTGACGGGAGCGTTAGGTCGCCTTTGCCGCGGATTCGGCCACCGCGAGCTCCGCTTGACGACTCGGAACATTCGCGATCAGCATGAGCAGGCCGCCGGTGATCCAGGCCAAAGCGAAGAACGTGATCGAGAAGTCGTAGCTCGACTGCTCAGACCAGGTCCATCCTGCGAATATCGGTCCGAATGCGCCGACGATATTGCCAGCGGGCGTCACGAAGCCCCGGATGGCGCCCATGTGCTTGCGACCGAAGTACGTAGCCCACGCGACGTTCAGCGTAGGCGTGAACCCGCCCATCATAAGCCCGAACAACACCGCGTACGCCACCAGCATCCACATGCTTTGTGCGACCACCAACAACATCAACGCAAGCCCGGTGGACGTCAGACAGACGGCCGTGACCCATCGAACGTGAACACGCTCGCATAGTATGCCCCACGGGAGCTTGGAAACCACCGCGAAGAACGCCATCATGGTCGCGATGGTCGTCGCGGCGCCAATTTCGAACCCTTTGTCCTGGATGTAGGCTACTTGATGGAACATCACCGGCATCAACGAAAGATGCGTCAGCGCCTGGACGATCATCAGCACCCAGAGCGATCGCGTTCTCATCGCCTCTTTCAGAGTTAGAGATACTTCGACGCCAGCGGGATTGGAGTCCGCCGAAATCCCGTCGGCCGGTTGCGAATCCCCGTCCGGCAGCATGCCCGCGTCCTCCGGGCTTCGACGCATAAGCAGCGCGGCCAACGGCGCCAGCGCCAACATCAGCACGAATCCCAAGACCACCCACGCCGTTCGCCAACCGTACTGGCTCACCACCCACCCCGACAAGGGCGCGATCACCACGCCGCCCGTCGAGATTCCCATCGTGCCCACGGCCATTGCTCGTCCGCGCATCCGAATGAACCACTTCGAGATCACTGACGGACCGATCAGCATGCCACCCATGGCGTGGGTGGCCAGCCCGAAGAACACACCTTGGATGATATAGAACTCCCAGAGGGTATTCACGCAGGAAGTGAACATCAGCGCAATGCCGGCTACTATGCTTCCGACGACGATCATGACACGCGGCCCATGCTTTCTGTCCACCAGCATTCCAAGAAAAGGAACAACGGGCAGCAAGGCCAGTCGGAACAAGGCAATGCCAGAGAATTCAGTACGCGAAATGCCGAGCTCTTCGCCCATGGGGACGACGAAAAATCCCATGCCGTAGCCGCTGATGCCAGCCGTTATCATGGAAGTGGTGAAGGTGACGAGCACGACGGCCCATCCGTAGAAGACCCACCGGCTGAGGAAACGCTCCACTGCCCGGTCGATCGCTGCACTGTGCATGCTGCGGTTGCTCGCTTGATTGCGTCGCCCCGGCGTGACCGGACCAACACGGGATGGGCAGTAGTCTATGCCCGAAGGGAGAGCGAGTCAACACGCTCGACGCCGGTCCAGCGGTGATTCGTGTGGGAATGCAAGGATGACGGGTTCGATCGTGGAGTGGCTAAGATGGCGTCGGATTGACCAAAACCCGGGAAGAAAGCGGGGCGGATGGGCGAACGTCCGGACGCCCGTGAGTTCAGGCGGACCGCTCTTTTTCGATCTGGTCGCGCACTCGCCGTTCGAATCCGGACGGGGCTCGTTGTTTGGGCGTGGAACGCAACAACCCGACGGTGGCTCGCAAGGTGTTCATGAATGCAGAACACGGTGCGCACCACGCCGTGTGGGCATCAACCTGTTGGCGCGTGCGGACGTCCAGATCGTCGTCCAGGAAGTCCGACGACAGGTTCTGAACCTCTTCACAGTCAGGTTCAGAGTTTCGACGCTTGAATATGCCTAAGATTCGTTCCACTTGCCGTTAATTCCTTTACTAGCCACTAGCCGGATTATCCGTTAATGTACGGTATGAGCCGCCTTCGGTCAACCGGGGTTTCGCTTTTCAATTGCCTTGGTTACAATTGGATGCAATTGCTGAGCGAAGAGGTTCACCTCTCCACGGCAGACACGGAACGCGCCTCCATCCCTGAGATCCTGGGACCTTTCGGCGCTGAAGCATCATATGACAGAAGACAGCAGCAACAACGAAAACGCCCTGGCGACGTTCGATGAGATCGTCGAGCAGTACTCCGATTTCGTCTACAACGTAGCCTTCCGCATGATGGGCAAACCCGAGGACGCGGAGGATGTCGCTCAGGACGCGTTCTTGTCGGCCTACAGGGCGTTCGAGCGGTTCAGAGGCGAATCTCGGGTCACGACATGGCTCTATCGCATCACGGTCAACGCCGCCTTGATGAAGCTCCGCAAAGAGAAAAAAGCGCGAACGCTCACCCGAACGGGACTCGAGGACGTGGACCTGGCGGACTGGACCGACGTTTCTGACCGGTTCGCGTCAAACTCCGAGCTCGGCCAGAAGCTGATGGACGGCATCGCCATGCTGCCCGACGATCTGAAAGCGGCCGTTGTGCTAAGAGACATCGAGGAGTTGTCGAACGCCGAAGCATCCGACGTGCTCGAAATATCGGTCGCGTCGCTGAAATCTCGGCTCCACCGAGGCCGCGTGCTCCTGCGCAAACACCTCGACGAATTCCTAACAGTCAAAAGCTGAGCCGGCGCCGACCCGCTATGAGAGACCTTCCCATCGTCTTTCCGATCTCGTTGGTCGTGATCCTCATTGCGATCTTCTTCACCGCCGCCTACGCGATCTCCGAAGACGCCCTGTCCGAAGCGAGCCCAGCGTACGCATCGACGCTCGAGTCACCGATCGCGTCAACTGACGCCCCCAAAGACTCTGCGGCGGACACTGACTGGTATCAGCAAGCCGCCATATTCGTGTGCCCTCTTCACTGACCAGGGACCTCGAACGCTGAGAGCGACCGTCGCCTGGGCCGAGGCGTCAATCCAGCTTGGAAGCAACGCGAAAGACGCCTCGGCGGCGGTTTCTGGCTGGGACGAACTACCAGGGCATGGTCCTGCCCATCTCTTTTCTCAAAGCATCTGCCACGTCGGGATCGGGAACATGGAGTATCCTGGCGCCTTCCTCGAACAGAGCATGGCGGGCGCGCTCTTCAATCGTCATGTTCGGGTCCTGCCAACTGCACAGGAATGCGAGGCCGGCCTTGTCGCAGGCGCTCTTCACAATGTGCCTTGCGTTGTCCATCTCCGGCTTGTAGGGCGGGTCGTGTTGCTCCGGGTCGCCGAACGACATCCCCATGTCTCCGGGTCCCCATTCGGCGAACGAGAGGCCGGGAACCGCCGCGATGTTGTCGGCGTCCGGAAGGCAGAACCTGTCCTCGATCTTGAGACCGAGCATGAGTTCGCCATCCGGGTTGAGCGGCCAGGGATCGGCTTTCCACATGTATTCGACCGGGTCCAACCCCCAGACTTCGGCCGGGTCCCTTTGACCTCCGCCTCCCCTGACGCCTTCTGCGAGCCCGAGATCTCGCCCGATCGTCTGGAAAACGTACCGACACACGGCCACGAATGCGGCAACCGCGTCCGCCCGACGTGTGTGCGTGTGCAGAATGCCATGCACGCCGGTCCCTAAGACATGCCTTGCTTGCCAGGCGTTGTAGTGCACCTCTTCGGGAGTCATGCAGTTGGAAGGCAGGGTCGTTATGACAGTCGGGGTGGGGTGCCCGCTGGGGGTCGGGCCGCCGTCATGCAGGCCTTTCATGAACTGTGAAAGTCCGACCGTGTCGAACGGGTGGTGTTCGAAGTCGAATTGGATCATGTCAGCCCACGTTTGCGACATATCCTTACCGCATTCATAGGTCAACTCCGGCGCTCCAGTCGAAAAGATCGCTTGATCCTGCTGTATGAGCTCTATGCATTTGTTGATTCTGGCCATCGTATTCCTCCCGCGTAAAGTGAAATCCGAGATGTATCTAATCACTATCCAACACAGTCTTCAAGCTCAAAGGTCATGCGGGGTCGTGCCCAGCCTGGCCTTAATGACTTTGTCTAGGTCTCTCGACTTGGCTGCAACGACAACCTTCCACGCGACCATACCGTCGATTCGAGCTACGGCGAGTTACGAGCCCGGTCGGTTGGGATGACGGCCACAGCCTCGATCTCGATCAGGTAGTCGTCGCGGACCAGACCGCTGACTTGAACCAGAGACGACGCAGGATACGGACGCTCGAAGAATTCCGCCCTCACCTCGTGGATGCCCATGAGATCCGACATGTCCGTGACGAACACAAGGACTTTGACGATGTCCGACATCCTGCCGCCCGCGAATTCCAGCGCCGCCTGGATGTTTTCGAGCACCTGACGCGTTTGCGCTTTCATGTCGCCGACGCCAACGGTGGCGCCGTCAGCGCCTTGCGCCGTGTGACCCGATATGTGCAAGACCTTGCCCTCGGGTTGCCAGGCCGCGCTCGAGAATATGCCGAACGGCTCCGGCCTGTCCGGGGTGTTGAATGCATGTGCCATGTCGTTTTGCCTCCTTCGTCGAATTGTCTCGCCTGTCTTCGCGACGATTATACTGCGGCGCCAATCCAAGTGGGGTCGAGTTGGCTCGAACGCATCCGCTCCTGATTGTGATAAGCTTCGTTCTCGGAAATCAGGTTGACTCCGCGGGGGGAACATGGGACGGTTCGACGATCAGGTCGCGATAGTCACGGGCGGCGCCACAGGCATCGGCTACGGCATCGCGAAGAGGCTCGGGGCCGAGGGCGCTCGGGTCGCCATCGTCGACAACGACGTCTCCCTTGCCGAGCCGGCGGCGAGTGAGATCGGCGCACGGGGCACGCCGACGGAGCTGATCATCGGCGACGTTGCCGAGACCGAGACCGCCGAGCGCGCCGCGCAACAGGCTCTGGACGCGTGGGGACGGATCGACATTCTCGTGAACAACGCAGGAATCGGAGGCGTCAACGGCGCCATCTGGGAGTTGTCCGTCGATGAGCTCGACCGCGTCTACCGAACTAACCTCAGAGGCGTCTACTCGTTCACGCACACCGTTGTCCCCTACATGCTGGAGCGCCACTACGGTCGGATCGTGAACATCGCGTCGATAGCCGGCAAAGAGGGCAACCCCCGCATGGTCCCCTACTCCGCAACTAAGGCCGCGGTGATCGGCTTGACAAAGTCGGTCGGCAAAGAGCTGGCGAAGACCGGCATCCGAGTGAACTGCGTTACCCCCGCCGTGGTGCAAACCCGCATCTTGGACGAGTTCACGCCCGAGCAGGTCGACTACATGGTCGAACGCATCCCCCTGGGCCGCACTGGCGAGATCGCGGAAATCGCCGCGCTCGTGGCTTGGCTAGCCTCGGAGGAGTGCTCGTTCAGCACCGGCGCCGTCTTCGACATATCCGGCGGCCGCGCCACCTACTAGGCCAGCTCGCTGGTTTCAATTGCCAATGCGATTCCATTTCAATACTGATGCAGGAGGACCTAACCCATGACGACGATGCCGGCCGTGCTCGCGACGGCGCTGAAGCAGATTCGCTGCGAGGAGATCCCGATCCCCGATCCGGAGCCGGGCAAGGTTCTGGTGAAGACGACGCTGGCGTCCATCTGCGGCAGCGACCTCCACATCGTCTACATGGGTTGGAACGTGCACGAGTTCCCGCTGCCCCACGGCTATCCGGGACACGAAGGCGTCGGCGAGGTCGTAGACGGGGGCGGCACGGGATTCGAACCGGGTGAGCTGGTCCTCACGGCGCCGAACATTTGGGGATCGAAGTGCTTCGCCGGGTACCAGCTCATCGACCCGCAGTTCCTGTTGCGGCTGCCAACGGACACGCCCCAGACGCACCTGCTCATGGCGCAGCAGTTGGGCACGGTCGTGTTCGGGTGCCGCAGGTTGCCGTCTTTGGTCGGCAAGACCGTGGTCGTAGTCGGTCAAGGTTCGGTTGGACTGTTCCACGACTTCATGCTGCGGCGGATCGGCGCACACAAGATCATCGCCATCGAGCCGGTCCCCGAACGACTGGCCCACGGGCGCCGGATGGGTGTCGACGAGGCAATCGACGTCACGGGTCAGCGGGCGACCGATGCGGTCATGGACCTGACGAACGGCGAGGGCGCGGACCTTGTCGTCGAGGGCGTCGGCAGCGTCGAGACGCTGAACCAGACGCTCCAACTGGTCAAACCGCTGGGCCGCGTGGCCGTGTTCGGGCTGCCGCCGACCATGGACCGCGTGCCGTTCGACTGGGACACGTTCTTTCGCAAGAGGCTCGACCTCCACACGGTGTTCGGCGCACAGGACGAGCCGGGGCTCCCCGCGTTCCAGCTCGCGGTGGACTTCATCCGCAACGGCGAGATCGACATGGAGCCGTTCGTCACCCACCGATACGACGTCAACCAGGTGCAGGACGCCTTCGACCTTGCGACCGCCAAAGAAGAAGGCGCGCTAAAGGTCTCGCTGACGTTCTAGGCAGAACCAGGCACGAGCTCCGACAGCGACGTGATGATGCGGTCCGGTCGGACCGTGGACTCCGGTGGGAGGCCGGCGCCTTGCCAGTCGTTCCAGATGCCGATAATGCCGAGCCGTTGAGGCGCCGCCACCTCCCACTCGAGGTTGTCGCCGACCATCCAGGCGTCGGACGGCGTGCCGCCGACCCGCTCCAGGGCGTGCAGGTAGACGCTTGGCTCGGGCTTGCCTGCGCCGAATTCGCCCTCGATCTGAACGTGGTCGAACAGTCGCTCCAGGCCGAATCGATCGATCTTGCTCCGTTGAGCGGCAGATGATCCGTTGGTGACCAGAGCCAGCCGGACGCCCGCGCCGCGAAACGCTTTGACTGCGTCGATGGCGCCTGGGAACGGTGCGATCGTGGCATCTCGCGCCACTGCGTAGGCTTCTCCGATTTCAGCGGCCAAATCCAAGTCGTCGATGCCCAGCCGCTGAAAGGTTCCGGTCATCACGTCGCGACGAGCTTTCAGCAGATCGAGACGGGCTATTTTATGCCGGACCGGGTCGGACCAATACCATTCCCGGAACTCTTCGACGGCGTCGCCTAGCTGTTGCGGCGTGACGCCGGGCAACCTATCCTCGAACTCACGGCTCACGTTCAGCCACATCGATGCCGCGTCTCGATCGAATGCAAGAATCGTGTCGTCGAGGTCTAGGAGCATCGCGCCCGGATATCCGTCAGGCATCGCGCGCCGCCTTGCACTCGTTGCACTGGCACAGCGCCCGCATCTGTTCGTAGGGGAAGATGCCGGTGAAGTGGCCGTCGCTCCACAGGAATTGGACCGCGTACCTGCCCACGGTCAGGTAGTCCTCGACTCGAAGGTCCATGGGGACGGAAGCTGGGTCGAGGAGCTGCTTTTGGCTCCACTCTTCGACGCATTCGGCGCAGGAGCAGTTCACTCTCAGAAACGTGGCGGTGAACTCGCTCTCATGGCCGTCTTTCCATTTCACTCCGACGTTCTGGCCGTCCAGGGTGATTTCTTTGACTCCGATTGCTGAGGTCATTGTTGCTCCGTATAGGTCGCCATTGTGTCGCCAGTCGATTCGGCGCCGGCGCCGCCCTCCTCGGTTGTTCTGTTGCACCCGCCAGATGGTTTCACGCTGGGGTCAGGCTATTCCGGATATCGCGGCTGGACTCGCAAACCAGCCAACGTATTGTACACGCGGCCAAGCCGTTGGCCACGTCGATCATCTTTCCGCCATCGTGAGAAACCTGATACTATCCGGCCAGATATCGAATGCCGACTTCGCCCGCGCCGAAAGGAACCTCCCATGCTCGATCTGCTCATCGTCAACGGTCTCGTGATCGACGGCTCGGGGAGTCCCGGATTCCACGCGGCGGTGGGCGTTCAAGACGAGAAGGTCTCGTTGCACAGGGGCGATGTCGGACACCTTGAAGCCGCCCGGACAATCGACGCTTTAGGCAAAGTCGTCTGCCCCGGATTTGTCGATCTCCACAGCCACGCCGGGTTGACCATCCTCGGCGACCCCCACCACGATCCCAAGGTGCGGCAAGGCGTGACGACCGAACTCATCGGCATCGACGGGATATCCCACGCGCCGTTCAAGACGGTGGATGAGACGAACAGGTATATCTGGCTCGACTCGGGACTGAACGGCTACCCGCCAGAACCCGCCAACTGGCTGACGGTCGCCGACTTCCTCGGCAAGTTCGACAACACGGTAGCCATAAACATCGCGTACATACTCGGCAACTCGCCGGTGCGAATCTGGGGCGTCGGTTGGAACGACCTGCCAGCCACGAACGCCCAGATCGCAGACATGCGGTCCGTCGTGCGCGAGGCGATGGAGGAAGGCGCATGGGGCCTATCGACGGGACTGGACTACCCGCCCGGCGCCTATGCCAGCACCGACGAGCTCGTGGCGCTGTCGGAGGAGACCGCCAAGCTCGGAGGCTTCTACCACACCCACACTCGCGCCAGCCTTCGATCCCAAGGCCTCCTCGCGCCATGGGAAGAGGCCGTCGAGATCGGACGCCGCTCGGGCGTTCCGGTCCATCTGACTCACTACAGGCAGAGCGCCCAGGGCGTGGGCAGCCATCTCGACTACCTCGGCCTCGTCGAGGACGCTCGCGAAGACGGGATGGACGTGACCTTCGACTGCTACACGTACCCCTACTCCGGCACCACGGTGACGATCGGCCTGCCCCACTGGGCCAAGGACGGGGGACCGGAGCGACTGATGGCGGCGCTCAAAGACCCCGACGACCGAGCTCGCATGAAGAACGAGGTGGCTCGCGACCGGATGGAGAATAACTGGCTGACCAATTTCACCAAGCCTGCAAATGCAAAGTACGACGGCCGGTTGCTGACAGACATCGCCGACATGCGAGGCCAGGATCCCCAGGACGCGCTTTTCGACTTGCTGATCGACGAAAACCTGGGCATCTCGACAGTCGGCCTCGGGACGAACGCACAGACGCTCCCGGCATTCGTGTCCCATCCAGCGGGCATGATCGCCTCGGACGCGATTCTGTTCGGCGAGTACCCGAACCCGAGGACGTACGGGTGCTTCCCGATCGTGCTGGCCGAGTTCGTTCGCGCCGAAAAGCACTTGCAACTGCCGGAAGCCATACGGAAGATGACGTCCTTCCCCGCCCAGCGGCTTGGCTTACCGGACAGAGGCTTGCTGCGGGAGGGCTTCAGAGCCGACATCGTCGTATTCGACCCGGTCACGGTCAAGGCCATGGCCACAAAAGAGGACCCGAAGCAGTACCCGGTCGGCATCCACCACGTCATCGTCAACGGACAGGTCGTGATCGACGGCGGCGAGAACACGGGCGCGCTGCCGGGTCGCGCACTGCGCCGTGGCCGAACGGCGACTTGACGGCACGAGTCCAGGTTCTGCGCATCGCACCCTGACGGCGCCTCGGTCGCCAAGATGTAACGAAGGCAACGTACGACGACCAGTGAGGAGAATTATGAAAGAGTTCGATCACATAGGATTTTCAACACCGAACCGCAGGAAGGAGAGTTTTGGGTTGAATCGCTCAAAGCCTGGGTGACCAATGCTCGCGTACATCCGTGGCGTCTCGAATACATCCGGTTCGACGAAAAACGCGACCCGGACCGATCTGACACCGGACGATGGAAGCTGTGGAACATGCCGCACTTTGGCTACAGGGTGGACAACCTCGAGGAAGCGATCGAAGGCGAGGAAGTCGTTCTTGGGCCGATTGAACCGGCGGATTTCGGGCGAGCCGCATTTATCCACAAAGACGGGGCAATAATCGAATACATCGAGTACTCGCAACTTGACACGTGGTTCGGACAGGAGACCCCGTGGAGGTCCACGAGCGATTCGAATCAATAAGTCGTTGTAAATCTCCACAGTGGACTCCGGAGGGCGAGCATGCCTCAGATAAACGTTCTGTTCAGGGTGAAGGTCAAAGCTGGCCGAGAGGACGAATTCTACAAACTGGCCGGTGAAATGGGGAGATCGACCAGAGCTGAAGATGAAGGCTGCATCACCTTCACTTACCATCGGCACACACGTGATCCGAATGACTTCTTCCTATACGAACAGTGGCGTGATCGGGAAGCGCTGCAAGCTCATCTTGATCGGCTGAAAGAGGTGTACGGGCCGGTAAGCGAAGGAGACTTTCTCCCCGCCTCGTTAATGGATTTCTGGGATGATGTGCAGGTTGACATGTACAACGTCGTCGACTAGTCGAAGTGAAGGCTCCGGGCCATCAAAGTTGAGAGGACGCGAAAATGACACAGGTTTTCTACTCAATGCTGTTCACGGGCAAACTGGCGTCTGTTGAAGGCGTCGACAACCAGCGCAACGGGAAGCTGGCGGCGCAGAGCAGTCGCATAACTTCGGTGGCCGGTCCTGGCGGCATCCGCGGCAGCATTGAGCCGATCGAAGGCGAAGAAACAGTATTCGAGTCTCTGATCACCATGACCGAACGAGGCATTTTCCAAGAACACGGCAGCATCGCATTTGGGAGCAACGGAAACACTCTGACGTTTACGACGCTTGGTGCAGGCCATATCGGTCCGAGCGCTGAATCAGGCGTGAATCAAGGGGCCGTGATCTTTCGCGTGGAAGGCGGCGAAGGGCAGTTCGAAGGCGCCACCGGGTTGATCACATCCAATTTCACAACCACCCGAGCGGGCGATGTCGTCGACCACCAATTCGGCGTAATCTACACTGGATAACCGACCGCTTCGATCTCCGAGCAATCCAGTCGACGGCCTAACTGAGATTTGAATCTGCTCGCCGCTCCGCTGATCGGGTCCACTCTCATCTGCCAGCGCCCGCCACGCGTGGCGAACCGGCATTTGGCATCCGATCTTCCCACTGATGCCGACACTTCATCCGCAGCAAGAGTCCCCCCAACCTTACCCTGTGCGGATTGACCAAAAGCGGTGCAATAGTGCAAGATTTCACAGGCATGACTTGCACTAGCATCACAACTCGCCAGAGGGTTCGTACGGGATTAGCCATCCTTGCCCTGTTGGTTGCCTTATCCCTGGCCTGCGGCAGCGATTCCGAGGCGCCGGAACTCGATGAAACCGCGACGCCACGCGCGCCGCGGACTTCCAGCCCAGGGTCGTCCATCGCGCCGGGCAGCATGTTCGCGGCGCGAGCGGACCACACGGCGACGCTGCTGACCGATGGCCGCGTCCTGGCCGTTGGCGGGACGGGGGAGGAAGGCGAGCTTCGGTCGGTCGAGCTGTACGACGCCGAGGCCGGAACATGGTCGGCAGCGGCTCCGTTGGGCCAGGAACGACGCCGGCACACGGCAACGCTGTTGCCCGACGGCAAGGTCCTGGTAATCGGCGGCCAGATCTTTCAGACTTCGCTCGACGGCGCCGAGATATTTGACCCGACCGCAAATGTGTGGACAGACGCTGGGCGCATGTCGAGTCCCAGGCATCGGCATTCCGCGTCGTTGCTCGAAGACGGCCGCGTACTGGTCGTCGGCGGGCAGGACGAAACAGCGACATTCGCCTCCGCCGAAGTGTACGACCCGGCGTCGAACGCCTGGTCACCCGCTGGGAACATGTCCGTCGCGCGCAGCCAGCATACAGCCACGGCTCTGAGCGATGGATCGGTGCTCGTGGTCGGAGGGGGAGACGGCTCTCAGGAGCATCGTTCCGCCGAGGTGTTCGACCCACGGTCTCTTGCATGGACGCCGGCATCGCCTCTGGCGCAAAGCCGTCGAGGGCACACCGCCACCGTCCTCCCATCCGGTCAAGTGTTGGTCGCGGGCGGGCGGGTTTCGAGCCAAGGGCTCGACACGGCGGAGCTTTTCGACCCGGGCGCCGGGCAATGGCGAGCGGCGGCGCCCATGGCAGACGCGCGCCGTGATCACACGGCGACGGCGCTGTCGAGTGGTCGCGTGCTGGTCGCTGGAGGCGGGGCCACACTCCCATTGCATACGGTCGAGATCTACGACCCGATATCGGACACGTGGAGCAGAACCGACCCGCTTATGGCGCCCCGGCGTCACCATGCCTCAACGCTGCTGGCGACCGGGAATCTGGTGGTGACGGGCGGAATGTCAGGGTTGGTGTCTTCGATACGGCGCACCGAGTTGTACGACCCCAACTCCGGCTCGTGGGCGGCTCTGGGCAGAATCAGCCAGGCTCGATGGGGTCATCACGCGTTCCCGCTTCCGGACGGCGGGACCCTTGTGGTTGGCGGCGCCAGCACCCAGGGGAACAGCCTGTCGACCGCCGAGTTGCTCAAGCCCGGAATTCGCACTTGGACAAGCGCGCCTCAGATGTCGCGAGGTCCGCGGTGGGGCCATGCATCGACGCCGCTCGCCGACGGACGCGTTCTGGTCGTGGGCGGCGCCAGCAGCATCTCGATCCGGATGGCGACCGCCGAGATCTACGACCCCAATCTGGGCGGGTGGCAGCCCGTCCCGGACATGCGACAAGCCCGCGATCATCACTCAGCTACGCTGCTGAGCGATGGTCGTGTCCTCGTCGCCGGAGGCTGGGACGGTTTTCAGGCGATGTCAGACGTCGAAGTGTTCGATCCTCGCACATTCCAGTGGAGCGCGGCGGACAGCTTGGCGCAAGCCAGGTGGGGGCAGAGCGCCAACGCTCTGCGGGACGGCTCCGTGCTCGTCGCCGGAGGCGTCGGGGAGGGCGACATGGCAACCGATTCCGTCGAACTTTTCGACTCCAAATCCGGTAGATGGACCGCGGCGGCGCCGATGCTCCAGGCTCGGGACGGGCACACGACGACCATGCTCGAAGACGGCCGCATCCTCGCGGTCGGAGGCGTGGGCGTCGAAGGCGAATCACTGGCGTCAGCAGAGGTGTTCGACCCGGCGGGCGGCACGTGGACCGCCGTCGGCGACCTCGTCGAACCGAGACGGGCGCACACGGCGACGCTGTTACAGGACGGGCGGGTGCTGGTCGTAGCAGGTTCTCGGAACGGCATGACACCTCTTTCTTCCGCCGAGGTCTTCGACCCGACGCTAGGCAACTGGGCATCGGCGGGGAGCATCGCCGACGCGCGTTGGGGTCATGCAGCGGTGCTGTTGCCTTACGGTGACGTGATGGTGGTCGGCGGGTTCGGCTTCTCCGCGTTGAACGCCGTCGAAACCTACCGGCCCGGAGGCGGCGGCTGGTCGTCATTCGACAAAGCTGTAAGACTCAAAACACCGGCGACCCGCGACGCTGCCGTCGCAAAGTCGGGATTGTAGCCCCAGTTGCGCAAAGCGTGGGCACTGTGAGCACGCTCAGCCTGGTTTTGCGCCGGCTGCGAAACGACTGGCGATTGATGCTCAGCGTGTTTCTGGGCATCCTGGTCGCGACCACGCTCATATCCGGCGCGCCGGTCTACCTCAGCGCACTGGAGCGACAAAGCATAATCGTGTCGATCGACTCGGCCGTCAATCGATCCTCCGAAGCCTACCTCTCGATAATCACGGAAGCTCGCTTCGTCCCAGCGGAGGAGGAAGCGCTGCAGGCCAACGACGAGATCCACGCCGAAGCGATGGCTCGAAACGTGGCCGAGGTGCATGTCGGGACCCAACGTCACGTCAAGACCGCGGCGCAACTCGCGGCCTTGCCCGCAAAACCAGTCACGGACAGACCCGAAACGGCGGTCAGGGTCGTCGAGGGATTCTTTCAGTCGTACTCCGACATTGCTCGGCACATCGTGTTCTTCGAGGGCAGGATGGCGACCGACGTCGTGCTTCGGGGGACACAGGGACCGATGCTGGAGGGCGTCGTCAGCGCAGAGCTCGCTCTGGAATACGACGATCTGACCGCCGGCGACGTCATCATCGTCACACCGTCCATCGAATCTCCGGCACGCATCTCCGTCCGGATCGTCGGGATCATGTCGCCTACCGATCCGTCTGACGAGTTCTGGCAAGGCGACGCCAATGCGTTCGTCAACCCGAGGGTTCCCGATCCCGAGGGAGGCGACCCCGAAGACCAACCGTTGCTGCTGGGAATATTCGTATCCCAACAGGCGCTGATCGAGGCGATGAGCGACGCTTACCCCGGCGCCGTGGTGGATACAACCTGGTACGGCGCGGTGGACAGCGGGCTACTCAAAGGGCGGACCACATCCGAGATTGGCGCCATGATGGACGAGCTGAAAGAAGAGCTTTCGTTGTCCATACCAGGCTCGACCCTTCGGAGCGGCATCAACATTCTGCTCGTTGGGTTCGAACGGCAGAGTTTCTTATCGTCGGTCCCGTTGCTGGTGTTGATGGCCGTTTTGGGCGTGACGACGATCTACTTCCTGTTCATGATCGTCTCCTACCTCGTGCCTATCCGCGAGAGCGACATCGCCCTCTTCAGGAGCCGGGGAACTAGCCTGGGCATGGTCGCGGTGCTGTACACCGCGGAAGGCATACTTCTGACGCTGGGCGCCACTGCCGTCGCGCCGTTCCTGGCGTTGGGCGGTGTCGCCGCGACCGGATTCCTGCCGTACTTCGAACACATCACGGGCGGCGGCGCCCTGCCCGTCGACCTGTCATGGACGCCGTTCGTGACCGCGTTCGCCGCTGGGGCGTTGTGCTTCGCCGTATTCGTTGCGCCTGGCGTGTTGGGCGCCAGGGCGAGCCTGATTGTCGGCAGACTCCGATCGTCGCGTCCTCCGTCGACGCCTTTCGTGCAGCGCTACTTCATCGACGTCGGCCTGTTGGCCGCGGGCGGCGTCCTGTTCTGGGAACTCCAAGCTCGCGGCCAGCTCATTTCCGGTGGATTGTTCGACCAGCCGGACGTAAACGAAGCGCTTCTAGCAGCACCCGTGCTTTTCCTGTTGGTCGTGGGGTTGATGTTCTTCAGGGTGTTCCCGTTATTCGTGCGGTTCGTCAGCGGCGAATCGCCGGCGCTCGCCCACATTGCCGTTTCAGCTACGCTGGCGGCGTTGGGTCCGGCGATCGCTATACGCGACATCAGGGCAGGCGACCGGACCGGGTGGCTCCCGGAGGCCGCTCTGTTGGTCGCCCTGGCGGGAGTCTACGTGGTCACGGCCCGCGCGCGCTCGTGGAAGGCGCGAGCGGCATTGATGGCGATCCAGGCAGTCGTCATTGGGTTGTTTTTGTCGCGAGAGTTCCCAGACGCGGACCAGTCGGTTGTGATCATCGGCGCCACTATCGCGTTGACGCTAGTCGTGCCGGCCCAGATCGTTTTCCAGATGTTGAGAGCCTTCGCCAGATCGGCGCCGGCATGGGTTTCGATCACCATGTGGCGCATGGCCCGTAATCCGTTACAGTACACGTGGCTCGTCTTGCTCCTGGTGCTGGTCAGCGGCGTCGGCATCTTGTCCACGACCGTTGGCGCGTCGTTGGACCAGAGCTACGAGGAACGCGTGCTCTACGAGGCCGCTTCAGACATCCGAGTCCACAACCTGCCGGTGTTCGTCAGCCTCGACGAGAAATCGATCAAAGCCGAGTTCGGCGCGATTCCGGGCGTCGAGTCGCTCACCGTCGCGGCTCGTGGCCGGGGTAAGATCGGCGCGAGCGACCAGGGGCGAGGCTTCGCGTACATGGCCCTGGAGCCAGACTTATTCGACTCGTGGTTCAGGGACGATTTCGCCGCCAAACCCCTCGGTCAGATATTAGACTCGCTGACCGGGCCCATGCCGATCAAACCGCTTCCGCTCCCAGAGGAGACGACGGAGCTGCGGGTGTGGGTCAATACTGGCGGCTACTACCCGCTCATCTTCCTGTGGGTAGTGGTGGAGGACGCGAACGGCAGATCCAGGACCTTGACCATGGGGCAGCTCGGCGTCCCTGGCTGGAACCTGATGACGACGGAAACGCCGCCGCGGATGGCGCAACCTCTCAAGATAGTGTCCATCCAACTGAACGAGCCCGGCTTCGGCGCAACCGCCACGGTTGGCACGGCGGTTTTCGACGACCTGCACGCCTACATCGGATCGACCGGCGAGGAGGTCGCGCTGGAGGGATTCGAGAGCGAACTCGATTGGGCGCCCCTCGTCACAAGTGGAATCGACTCCGACGAGATCACCCTGGTCTCAGACAACGTCCACGGCGGCAGTCAGGCGGCGATGTTCTCATTCGGGAAGGAGACCAACCTAGGGCTGCGCGGGTTCTTCCGGACCGACGGCGACGGCATACTGCCGGTCGTGGCCAGCAGGACGTTCGCCGAAGCCGCAGAAACACCGATCGGATCGCAGACGATTGTCAGCCTCACGGGCGGACTCGTTCCGGTGATAATCAGGGACACGGTGGAGTACTTCCCGACGCTCGATCCAGCCGGAGCCGGCTTCCTCTTATTCGACCTCGACGGCATGCTCAGCTACACGGGCGCGCTCAACCCGATGGCGAGCGCCGCGGTCAACGAGTTCTATGTGGCGACTGAAGACGGCAGCGACGAAGCCGTGCACCAGGCGATTCGCGAGAAAAACCGCAACTGGGGATCGATCCTGGACGCCGAGGCAGAACTCGAATCGCTCCGCCTGGACCCGTTGATCTCGGCAGGCTGGCAGGCGATGGCGCTCGCGGCGGTCGGCGTGATCTTGTTCACCGCGGGTCTCGGGTACGTCGTCTATCTGTTGGCGTTTGCGGACGCCGCGGCCGCGGAGATGGCATCATTGCGTTCGCAGGGATTGTCCGGATCGCAAACGCTGGCTCTCATGGCATTGGAGCACCTGCTGGTGGCTTTCATCGGCATCGGCGTCGGCGCGTGGGCAGGCTTCCAGATGAGCCGTATGATGGTATCCTCGGTTGCGATCACGGACAGCGGCGGCCGAGTGCTCCCACCGTTCCTGCTGAACACGGACTGGACGATCATGGGGGCCGCGTACGTGGCAATGATCGCAATATTCGTTGTGTCAATTCTGACGGTGGGCCGTAGGATGGTCAGCGTGGACTTGCGCCGTCTGTCGCGGATGGAAGGCTGAAGCGGCGACGAAACAAAGGACCGGAATGTTTCGAGCATTCGTGAAAACCCTGTCGGCTTGGCCGATGGTCGTCAAACGTAGCATCGCCAACTGGCGGCTGCTGTCGTCGGTCATCATAGGCGTGGTCCTGGCTTCGGCGATCATGGCCGGCACGGTCATATACTTCGATTCGTTGAAGAGCCTGGCCCTGGGCAGCGAACTCGCCAAGCACGACCCGTACGCCCTGGACCTGCTGATCACGGCGTCCAAAGGCCCCACCTCGCCCGACGACTATGCCAAAGTTCGCGTGCCCATGGAGACGGAAATCCAGGCGCGGCTCGGCGGCATCGTCGACGGCACGATTAGGGGTGGACACACCGCAACTTTCTTCCTGACGATGCCCGGACAGGAAGAGCAGGCCGGCGCCGACAACGCGCGCAGTTATTTCGCGTTCGCTCCCAGCTTCGCTCAGAACGTGACGATCCTGCCGGGCGGAAAGCAGCCGGAGGAGCTGCTGGACCCGATCGTCGACGGCACGCCGCTTTCGATCGAGGCGCTGGCTCCCGCGGACGCCGCTGCCGCCTTCGGCGTCGGGCTCGGCGACTCGCTGTCCCTCGTCCCTCACTGGGACGATGTAACCCCGTACGCGTCGGTCAAGATAGTCGGGCTCTACGAGCGCAAAGACCCGACCACACTGTTCTGGCGTCTGAACGACCGGATCCTGCGCGCGTTTACTTCGGGCGACTTCAAGACAGTGCCGTTCTTCGTGTCTGAGCCAACGTACTTGCAGGGTGTGGGCAGCGCGTTCACCGACATGGACAGCACCTATGGTTGGCTGCTGGACGTCGACGCCGACCGATTGAGCGCCATCAACGCGACTCAAACACGGACTGATCTACGGAACATGAACGGCCGGCTTCGGACCAATCTGTCCTCATACCGGCAGATTACGGTGCTCGACAAGGCGCTGGCCAACTACGACCGGCGGCTGCTGTTCTCGAAACTCCAGATGTTCGTCGTGCTGATACTGATCGCGGTTGTGGTCCTGTACTACGTGGTCACTTTGTCTTCGCTAATCGCAGAGCAACGCAGGGGAGAGATCGCGTTGTTGCGCAGCCGAGGAGCAGGCACAGGCCAGATCCTCGCCGTGTTCGTGCTGGAGGGGTCGACCATCGCCGTTGTCGCGATGGTCGCGGCGCCGTTTTTGGCCGCATGGTCGATAAGCGTCCTGGGACTGACGCCGGCCTTCTCAGACCTGAGCGGCGGCGAACGTCTGCCGGTGCAAATTAGCCGGGGCGCGTATATGCTCAGCGCTCTGGGCGGCTTGCTCAGCTTCGGGGCTCTCATGATTCCGGCGATCGAGGCGACGCGGACCGGCGTGTCTCGCCATCGGCAGGAGTCCACCAGGCCGTCGAGGTTTTCTTTCGTCCAGCGATACTACGTCGACGTCATGCTGTTGGCTGTCAGCATCGTGCTCTTCCGACAACTCACCGAACAGGGGTCGCTGGCCGCAACCGACCTCCTAGGCGAGGTCGTGGTCAACCAACTCCTGTTAGCGGTCCCGGCAATAACGCTTGTTGCGGCCGCCATGGTCCTGCTCCGGTTGTTCCCCGTCACGATGAACATCATCTCCAGGCTCTTGTCGCCTCATCTGCCGCCCGGCATAGTCATGGGTTTATGGCAGATGTCGCGCAACCCGACCCATTACGCACGCCTGGCGCTGCTGCTGATCCTGATGGCAGGCCTTGGCATATTCGCGGCAAGCTTTGCCGGCACGCTAGAGCGCAGTTTTGTGGAACGAGTGCTGTTCTCATCGGGATCGGAGATCAGGGTGACAGGCGTTACACAGAGCAATCGAGGCGTCACCAGGCAGTTGGCCGAGACTTACAACGACCTTCCCGGCGTCAAAGCGGCCAGCCCAGCGTTGCGCAGCGCCGGATCCGATCTTTCGACCCTGACCGGAGCATCGTTCTTGGTCCTGGGAGTGGACAGCAACAGCTTCGCAGACGTGGCATGGTTTCGAGACGACTTCGCGGACGCGTCATTCGACCAGATCATGGAATCTCTGGGATCACGAGGCGATCTGGGCGGAATCGAATTGCCCGACGATGCCAGAACCATCGAGATTCTGATCAAGGCGGATAGGCCGAAACCGACCGTGGCCGCCGCGGCCAGGTTGCGTGACGCAAACGGGCGCTACTTCACGTACCAACTCGGCATGCTGGACAGCAGCAACTGGCGTTTGATGAGTTCATCGCTCTTCGAAGGCCGCAGGGTGCGATTTTCCTTGTTTCCGTCGCGCCCTCTCACCCTGGTCGGCATCGGGTTTGCCGAGGTCAATGCTCAGGCTTCTCTGCGTTCCGGATCGCTTCTGATCGACTCGGTGAGGGTACGGCGGGCGAACGGAAACGTGGCCGTGCTCGACACGCTCGGAGATACGTCCGGTTGGAACGTGCTGCGCGCCACGAAAGACTCGGTGCGGGACAGGATCCGCCCGTCGGAAGTCTCCGTTCGGGGCGACGGGTCGCTGCTTTTCGCCTGGTCTGAAGGCAGTTCGCTCACTCCAAGGGGGATATATCCGGGACCGCCACAGCAGCCAGTCCCCGTCGTGGCCAGCGCGTCGTTCGTCCGAGCGACCGGACACGACATCGGCGACGAACTCGAAGTCTCCGTAAGCGGAGAGCGCGTGAACGTGGCTATCGCGGACACGGTCGATTTCTTCCCGACCTTGGATTCGTTCAACGAACGGTTCCTGATAGCAGACCTGGGAGCGTTGATTTCCGACGCCAACCGGAGCAGGATGCTCGGGGAACTGAAGCCCAACGAGATGTGGCTGTCGACGGACCTGACTGGCGCCAAGCGCGAGGCGCTCGTCGAACGCCTTGCGCACGGCGTGCCCTACCCGGCCATCGAGGTTATCGACAGAGAGCACGACCTCGGCGCGGCCAAAATCGACCCGCTAGTCCTGGCTGGCTGGCGCGCGTTGTTGATAATCGCCTTCGGAGCGATTCTGATCCTGAGCAGCCTGGGTTTCCTCGTGCACGCCTACATCTCGCTTCGAAACCGAGAGCTTCAGTTCGCCCTGATGCGAACCATCGGGTTCACGACACGGCAGCTAGTCGCGCTGATGTGGGTGGAGCAGGCGCTGGTGATCGGCGTGGGCATGGCCCTCGGGACGTGGATGGGCGGCAGGCTAGGCGCCACCGTGATGCCGTTCCTGGGCCACGATGAGAGCGGGTCGCAAGTGCTCCCGCCCTTCGTGATCGAGGTGAGTTGGAGCAACCTTCTCGTGACCTACGCGGCGATGGCGATCATATTCACGGCAATCATTTTGGGCGTGATCTGGTTTGTGCGACGGATGGCGTTGAGCCGAGTCCTGCGGTTGGGCGACGTGTAACGCGACGAGCTCAGACGATCACGCCCTGCTCTCGCAACTCAGCTACCTCGTCGGGCGAGACGCCTAGCATGCCTGTCAGGATTTCGTCTGTGTGCTCGCTGTACCGGGGGGCCGCGGTGACGGTGACGGGCGACTTCTCCAGCTTCAACGGACAGCCGATCATCCGGTAGTCGCCCCGCGCGTCGTCGGCGACGGTCACGATCATGTCGCGCTCCTTGAGGTGCTCGTCATCCAAGGTCTCGAGCGGACTGAGGACGGCGCCCGCCCAGACTCCGGCGGCAGCGAGGGCGGCAAAGGCTTCGTGCTTGGTGCGCTGCATCGACCAGCTTTCGACGATGTCGACGACTTCGTCGGCGCGCTCGCCCCGAGCCTCGTCCGACTCGAACCGCTCGTCGCCGAGCAGGTCTTCACGCCCCATGACCGCCAGCACGGTCTCCCACATCTCGCCGCGAAGGTGTACGAGGACGTAGTCGTCCTGGCCTCCGGGCGCGCATCTGAACACATTCGGGACGCCGCTCCACCCCGCGGCGCCGGATCTGCCCGCCCAGGTCCCGGTGGCGAGCGGCCGGATCAGGCTGATGCGCATTAGATTGAGGATGCCGTCCTGCATGGCGACTTCGATCATCTGACCTTCACCTGTCCGGTCGCGCTGACGCAAAGCGGCTAGAATCGCGATGCCCATGTGAAGGCCGGTCCCTGAGTCGCCCGCCCCAATGGATACGGACATGGGCGGGCCGTCGGGCTCGCCGTTGACCGCCATCAGTCCACCCATGGCCTGGGCCGCCGTCTCGAAGCTCTTGTACTCGCTGTACGGGCCCCAGTTGCCGAAGCCCTTGATCGAGGCATAGACAATCCGAGGGTTGATCTCCTTGAGGCGTTCGTACCCGAAATCAAGCCGGTCCATGACGCCTTTGGAGTAGTTTTCCAACACCACGTCAGCCCATTCGACAAGCTGGGAGAACAGTTCCTTGCCGCGTTCGGTCTTGAGGTCGAGCGTCATCGCACGCTTGTTGTTGTTGTAGATGGTGAAGTAGACGCTGTCCTGATCGTCACGATGCGCCAGGTCCCAGCGGGTTCGGTCGCCGCCGTTGGTGTCCTCGACTTTGACGACGTCAGCCCCGAGAAACCCCAGGAGTTGCGCGCACGATGGACCGGCTTGCACACGGCTGAGGTCAAGAATCTTCACGTCTTCAAGCGCCTTTTCCATTGTTGCTCCTCGGGTGATTGTGGATGCGGGGCCGACCTTCGACGAGACGGGGCGATCATATCACAGCGAGTCGAGGCGAGAGCCCACGAAGTCGCGGTAGCCTTGAACGAACTCGCCCACGGGCGCGGGTCGCTTGCTCTCGATCTGAACAGTCGTCAGCTCGAGAACGCCGTCTCCGGTGACGACGCCAATGCCGCCGTCCGTCAGCTCCACGACCTCACCAGCGGCTCGACTTGCCGGAGTCGACTTTGAGGGAGTCGCCGTGAGGATCTTGAGCGACTTCCCCCGCCACATCGTGTGCGTGCCCGGCCAGGGATCGAAAGCCCGAATCTGCCGCCCGACATGCTGTGCCGAACCCGTCCAGTCGATGCGGCCGTCTTCGCGATCCAGGAGTTTCGTGATGGTAGCCGCGGCATCGTCTTGAGGCTGGGCTTTGACTTCGCCTGAAGCCCAGCCGGGCAGCGTTTCAATAAGCAGTCCCGCTCCCATCCGAAACAATCGAGGGGTCAACTCACTCCGGTATTCCAATGGGCCGATAGGCGTCGGGCGTTGCGCCAGGATCGGGCCTGAATCCATCCCCGAGTCCAACAGCATCACAGATACGCCGGTCACTTCGTCGCCAGCCAAGATGGCTGATGGGACCGGCGACGGGCCTCGGTGTCGCGGGAGCAACGACGGGTGGATGTTCAGGCAACCGAGCCTGGGGACCGCGAGCGTGTCGTCGGGGAGGAATGCGCCATACGCGGCCACCACGATGACGTCCGGCGCCAGTGACGCGATTTGCTCGCGCGCCTCGGCGTCTCGCTTTAGCGACGCGGGCTGGAATATCGACAGGCCTTGCTCTTCGGCAAACGCCTTGATGGGCGGTTTCGCGGCGCGCCTGCCTCTACCTGCGCGACGGTCCGGACGCGTCAACACCCCGACGATTCGATAACCAGCATCAACCAGACCGCTCAGGGCTGGCAACGCGAAATCGGGCGTGCCCATGAACACGACGCGGAGGGCTTGAGTGCTGCTTTCGGTCAACGCAATGCTCCCTGGCCCGGCGCCGGTCAGCTCATCGAGACCCAGGTCGCGCCGTTTCCGCCTCTCTCGCGCGGCTCGGGTCCGAAATCCTGCACTAGAGGGTGGTGGTTCAGGTGGTCGCGGACGGCTTCTCTGAGAGCGCCTGTGCCGCGTCCGTGGATTATTCGAACGGTGCTCAGGTCGTCCAACATCGCACGGTCCAGGAATCCCTCAACCTGGCTCAGAGCTTCCTCCGCTCGCATTCCGCGCAGGTCCAATTCTCTGGCCTCGGCCGGTTGAGTCATCCTGATCGGCGGCTTATCCTCAGTCTTCTCCGCAACGCTTTCAGTCTCAACTCTGGATAGCCGGGTGCGGTCGACGTTGATGCGCACCTTGCCGATGGCGATTTCCGCTTCTTTGGACTTGGACGACAATTCAGCCACGATCCCTTCGAGGTTGAGTCCGCGGACGAACACCGTGTCGCCGACGCCAATTGGACGCTCTTCGACTCGCTCACGCCTCGAGGAGGGCGTCGGTTCGAGCTTTGCCCGCTCTTCTTCGACCTGCTCCACCTCTTGGCGAATCTCCTCGATGCGGCTCCTGGCCTCGGGCGAACTGCCCGCCGGAGCGGACCAAGACAACGAGGCTTCCATCCCTCGCAGCTTCTGTCGAACGGCGTCGAAGTGGGCTTCAATCCCGCGTCTGGCATTGTCCAGCATGTCGTCACGATTGTCGGCCAGATACTCGACCTGTTCTTCGAGCCGGTTTCGGATCGCCTCAGCATCCGCCCTCGCCCTCTCGCTCTCCTCCAAGTTGGTTTGCAACGACTGTCGGTCGTCCTGGAGCTCGTTGAGCCAGTCCTCGAAGCGCATGTGTTGGGGTTCGAGGAGCACGCGACTCTCCTCCATGATCTCTTCGGGCAGCCCCAACCTCTCGGCGACCGCCATGGCGTAGCTCCTGCCTGGCACACCCATGGTGAGTTCGTATGTGGGTCTCAGCGTGTCCGGCTCAAGCTGGAAACTGGCATTTGAGATGTTCTCCGACGCCTCGGCGAAGGCGGCGACGTTGCGATGGTGCGTCGTGACGATCAAGGGGATCCGGCGTTTGGCCAGGTGGCCAATGATGGCTTTTGCCAGCGCCGACCCTTCCTCGGGGTCGGTGCTCGTTCCAAGCTCGTCCATGAGGACCAGCGAGCGAGCCGTGGCGTGTTTGAGGATTTCGACGACGTTGCCGATGTGCGACCCGAACGTCGATACCGAGTCCGCGATGCTCTGCTGGTCGCCGATGTCCGCGTAGATGCCTTTGAACACGGGCAGAGCGCTTCCTTCTTCCGCGGGTATCTGCAAACCCGACTGGTGCATGAGCGCCAGCAGACCTACCGTTTTCATCGCCACGGTTTTGCCGCCCGTGTTCGGTCCCGTGATTACCAGAGCTGTCCATCCCGGACCGATCCCCAGGGTTAGCGGAACCACGTCCCGTCCGAGCATCGGGTGGCGAGCTTTGAGCAGGCGCAGGGTGTTTTTGGGTTCGCTTGAAGCGTCTTCCTCTTCGTCCGTGGGCCAGCGCATAGTCGCCTGGACGGCCTGCAATCGGTGACTGTACCGAGCGCGGGCGAGAGCGAAGTCGATGTTTGCCGTGAGCCTGTTCGCCAGGCGGATGTCGTCGGCCACGGCGCCGACCAGGGTCGACAGGTCGCGCAGAACACGCAGAACCTCGCGCTCCTCCTCCAGTGACAGTTCGCGCCAGGAGTTGCCGAGTTCGACGGTGGCGAACGGTTCGATGAACAGCGTGGCGCCGGAGTTGGACGCATCGTGGACGATGCCCTCCACTCGATGACGCATCGCCGCTTTGACGGGGACCACTAACCTTTCGCCACGGACGGATATCACCGAGTCTTGAAGCGTCTCGCGGCCAGCCGACGACTGCATGAAGCCGGTCAGGGCTTCTGTTACGCGTTCGTAAGCCTGCCGTACCTGAGTCCTCAGCGCGCGCAGGTTCGGCGACGCGCCGTCCACGACCTCGCCTCGACGACCGATTTTGGCGCGCACCTGGCGTTGCAGCTCCTGCAGGTCCGGGATAATCCGGGCGATGTCCGCGAGCAACGGCGCTTTCTCCGCGCCTCGAAGCACAGACGAACGCGCGCGGCGATGGACTTCGAGCGATTCGGCCACGGCCAGCAGATCCACGCCGGTCAAAACGCCTCCGAGCGCGGCGCGCGCCACCGACTCGGACGTGTCGACGCGCGATTCAAGGATCAGGTCGCCGAGTTCATCGAGCAACGCCCGAGCATCGGCGGTTTCATTCTGAAGCCGCTCGACCTCGTATTCGTCGAACGACGGGCTCAACTCCAAGGCAAGCTTCCGCGCCTCGAAGAACGTGGTGTTGTTCGCGAGTTGCTGTCGAATCGTGTCGTAGTCGAGCAACTTGAGCGTCTTGTCCTGAAGTTGCTCGGTTTCAGACATCGACGGCTGCTCGAGTGTCAACTCGTCCTGGGATTCTTCCGATGCTTGCTGCTCCAAATGCGGGCCCTCTCGCTAGATTGGGTCGTCCAATTGTACCAGCGGAGGCGGGGATGCAGAAAATCGAACACTCTGACAGCGATACAGGCAAGCGGACAGCGGATGAATCGAGAAGGGGACGAACCGCGATTCCTTACCGGTGGTTCATGACGCGTCGAGGCAAGCCGTCACAGTTCGGAGTACGTGCGGAGAGCGATGCGCCGTCGACATTAATGCGGCCGACGGCCGCGAAAAGTGCGCGCCGTGAAATCGTCTCTCACCCGGCGGAAGTGGTCACCCGCCCTGGCATTGCTTCCAAAACGGACACCGCTTCGACGACCAGTTCCTTCATGATTTGCGCGGCTGGTTTGCTCTCGCTCAGTAGGCCGGCCGCCTGGCCCGAGGGCGTGAATACAAGGTCGTGCCGTCCTGCCCGTTCGGCGGCCGCCGAGAAGTCGGCCATCAGCATCCCTTGCAGCGGCATGGGGAGCGGTTCGAGTCCGGAGTTCTCCCATGCCTCGACGATGGGGTTCTTGTACTGCCTGGCGGTCTTGCCTGTGTACGAGCGGCTGATCACGAACTCGTCGGACCGGGCGCCCAGGATTGAGTCTATCTGTTTGCCGTACAGCCCGGACTCGGCCGCGGTCAGGAAGGCCGTGCCCATCCACACTCCAGCGGCCCCGAGAGTCAGAGCGGCGGCTATCCCCGTGCCGTTGGCGATTCCGCCCGCCGCGACAACAGGGAGCGGGGCCACGGCGTCACGGATTTGCGGAACCAGCGGCATGGTTGCGATCTTACCGGTGTGGCCGCCTGCTTCAGTGCCCTGAGCGACGACAACATCGACGTCGGCCTTCACCTGCCGCATCGCGTTGCGCACGTTGCCGACCAGTCCCATCACCTTCGCACCGGCTTCGCGCGCGATCGGCACGACCCAGGCTGGGTCACCCAGTCCCGCCGCGAAGACGGGCACGTTCTCTTCCATGATGACGTCGACCTGTTTCCGCACGACGCCCTGGCCGTCGTCGCGGATCGGCCGCTGGGTTCTGTGCTCGTCAAGGCCGAACTCGCCGATCAGAGTCTCCACAAAAGCGACGTGTTGAGGATATGTGCGGCGCAGTGCGTCCCTCGGCGGCTCGTCAGAGCTGGAGCGATCGATCTTGCCGACGTTTGCCGGCAGCAGCAAATCGACCCCAAACGGCTTGTCGGTCAGTTCCTTGATCCGTTGGATGGCTTTGCGCAAATCCTCAGGCGGAATGCCCGCTCCGCCGACGACGCCCAGTCCTCCGGCCTCGGACACCGCGGCGACGAGTTCCGGCGGCGTGTACCGACCTCGAAGGCCGCCCATGCCGGCCATGCAGATCGGGTACTCAATGCCAAGGATGTCGCACAGATCGGTGCGCAATACGGGGCGAGCCATGACGGTCCTCCTCAGTGAATCAACGCGGCTTCGAATATCGGCTTGGTCCGTTCGGCGCTTTGCCCCTCCAACTCCACAACTCCGTCAGATTCTTTCAAGATGGCCAATGCATCTGGAAACATGTTTCGGATGATTTTGTTGTTGGCTAGAAGATCGGTCGCGAATCCAATAACGATGCACCCAATGATCTTGTACTCAACCGGGGTTATTTTGATGTAGATGCCGTCTATAGCCTGCTTAGATATAGAAGGGCCGCCTTCCCCAATCGTCAACAGAAGCGTATCGCCTTGATCGTCGTAGTCCAGGCGGACGCCAGATTTCGAAAGTCGTTCCTGAAGGTCGGTATTGGTTTTGGAGATCTCTTCCCATGAAATCTCCGTGGGTTTCATCACCATTCTAATCACCCCCTCCTGACAGGCGGACTCTCGTACCTGCGATGACTTGCGCTCGATGCTCGATCAAAGCGGCGCTGTTAGAAAGCTGATCTGTGAAGAAATAGGTGGCGACTGTGCCAATAGATTCATCGTCGTCGAGATGGTAATAAATAGCCACCATTAGGTAGAGGAGGTTGAACGGACGATCCTGGGTAATCCCAAATCGGTAAATCAACGTCGCTCCGTTGTCAGCCTCCATGACCACATCAGGATCGCTTATTGTTTGTTGCGCTTCGGCCAGATACTCCTCAATCTCCGGATGGCGAGGCACATGGGCGTCGAACGTTTTCTGAGTCAGGCGCACGACACGGTCAAGCCAGTCCCTACACTCGAAAGCGTTGTCCGATCCGGACAATTTGCCATACCTCAACTCCACGTCACGGTTGCCTTACCGCACCCTGTATGATATCACTGGCGTCCTGCCAGGGATCTACCGTCACGTCAAGGGATCCCCGCCCTCCCAACCTACGCCCACCGCCCACGGCTCGGCTATACTGTATCGATACTTCTGGCGGGGATGGGAACTCATGGCCGAAGATCGAATCTACTTCGATGTCGTGGTGGTCGGCGCGGGGAATGCCGCGTTGTGCGCCGCGTTGTCCGCGCGTGACCAAGGCGTCTCGGTGGCCGTGCTGGAGAAGGCGCCGCCCGCTGAGCAAGGGGGCAACTGCCCGTTCACCGGCGGGGGCTTCCGATTCGTTCACGAGGGCATCGACGATATTCGGCGTTTCGTCCCGGACCTGACGGACGAAGAAGTGGCGCGTATGCAGATGGCGCCCTACACCGCCGGCGACTTCCGGCAGCATCTGACGACCGTGACTCAAGGCGACGTCGACGCGCAACTCATGGAGGCGTTGATCGTTGAGTCGCGCCCAACGGTCGAGTGGATGCACGCCAAGGGCGTTCGGTGGGAGCTGTCCGGTCGCGTCAGCGGCGCCGCCGGGGTCCCGTCGGTCATCCCCAACGCGGTTGGCCTTAACGCTTGGCAAGCCGGGCCCGGACTCGTGCGGATGCTGACCGCCACCGCCCGTCGAGCGGGCGTTGTTTTCTTGTATGAAACGGAGATGGTGCGCCTCATTCGCGGAAGCTCAGGCATCGACGGAGTCGAAGCCCGTGACAAGAATGAGACGTACGAGATCGGCTGCGGAGCCGCTGTCCTGGCCTGTGGCGGGTTCGAGGCCAATGCTGCGATGCGAGTCGAGCACATTGGCCCCGGATGGGAGCACGCAAAGGTTCGCGGGTCCCGCCACAACACCGGGGACGGCCACCGAGCGGCGATCGACCTGGGGGCCCAAGCGTTCGGGCAGTGGACGGGCTGCCACGCGACGCCCATCGACATCGACGCTCCCGCGGTGGGCGATCTCCAAGTGACGGACCAGATGCCGCGCCGTTCCTACACCTTGGGCATCACCGTGAACGTCGACGGAAACAGGTTCGTGGACGAAGGCGAAGGGTTCGCGGAGCAAACCTTCGTCAAGATGGGTCAGGCGATCTTGGAGCAACCGAAGAGCATAGCTCACCAGATATTCGACAGCCGTGCCCTGCCCCACATCGAAGCTCGCTACGGCGGCTCCAAGCGAGTTCAGGCGGAAACAATGCGTGGACTGGCCGCGGAACTGGGCGCCGACCCTGATGCTCTGACGCGGACGGTAGACTCGTTCAACGCCGAAGCTCACGAGGACGAATACAAACCCCGCAACCTGGACGGGCTTTCCACGGAGACCCTTGGGCCGCCAAAGAGCAACTGGGCCATTAGGCTGGACGCTCCTCCGTTCACGGCGTTTACCGTGACCGGAGGGATAACCTATACTTACGGCGGTCTCAGGATCGATCGAGACGGTCGAGTGCTGGGCTCGAACGAGCGACCGATCTCGGGGCTTTATGCCGCCGGCGAGATCGTCGGCGGAATCTTCTATCACAACAGCCTGAGGGCGGCCGGCCTCATGCATGGCTCGGTGTTCGGAAGAGCGGCCGGCGCTCATGCTGGGGCCGCTGTTCGAGGACAGGCATGATGACCCGCTTGATACGAAGCCAAACCGGGCGACCTCACGGCGCGATCGAATTCGGAGGGTATTGGTGCAGGCAGTAGACGCGATTCGCATCCAGGAGATGGCGGCGAAGCTGAGAGAAAACGTTCAACGGGTTATCGTCGGAAAAGACGAGGTGATCGACCTCGCGATCATAGCCCTGCTCTGCAAAGGCCACATCCTGGTCGAAGACGTGCCGGGCATCGGCAAGACAACCTTGTCGAAGGCACTCGCCCAGTCGCTGGGTTGCACGTTCAGTCGAATCCAATTCACGCCTGACCTCATGCCGACCGACGTCCTCGGCGTCAATTTCTACAACCAGAAATCCGGCGACTTCGAGTTTCGCTCCGGTCCCATTTTCAGTCAGGTGCTGCTTGCGGACGAGATCAACCGCGCCACGCCCAGGACCCAGTCGGCGCTTCTCGAGGCGATGGGGGAACGACAGGCCACCATCGACGGGGAGACGCGATTGCTCAAAGAGCCGTTTCTCGTCATGGCGACCCAAAACCCCATCGAGATGGAGGGGACGTTCCCGCTGCCCGAGGCGCAGCTCGACCGCTTCATGGTCCGAATTCAAATCGGCTACCCTTCACCCGAAGAGGAGTCCGACATTCTACTTCGATTCAAGCGTGACACCGTCCTGGCTTCGTTGGACGCGGTCACCACCGAGGAAACGCTTCGAGAGATGCAGAACGCGGTCACGGAAGTCATGGTCGACGACCAAGTCAGGATGTACGTGGTGGCCATCGCTCAAGCCACACGACAACACGACGGCCTGTCGCTGGGCGTGAGTCCAAGGGCCGCCCTGGCACTGTACAAGACCTCACAAGCCCGCGCCGCGATGGACGGCCGGGACTTTGTCACGCCTGACGACGTCAAGGCGATGGCGGAAACCGCGCTCGCACACCGAATGATTCTCACCTCCAACTCGCGTCTTCGCGGCCGGTCAACAACCCAGATCGTCAATGACGTGTTGGAGTCGATTCCGGCGCCGATCGAAAGGTAGCCGGATTGTTCAACCAGTTCTGGCACGACATCTGGATCCTCCTGTTCGTGGTGCTCATCATCATCGGCGTGTTCGCTGGGCAGGGCCTGGTCATCGGTTTCGGCGTGATGGGCTTGCTGGTGGCTGGCATCTCGTGGGTGTGGAACAGGCTCTCCCTGGAGGAGGTCTCATACGCGCGAAAGATCTCACAGCCTCGGGTGTTCATCGGTGAAGAGACCATGTTGGCTGTCTCGGTGACGAACCGCAAGCCGCTGCCGATAGGCAGACTCGAGATCACCGACGAGGTTCCTGAAGAGCTAACGGTCGCGGATGCCGACATCAGCCCGAGCGCCAATCCCAAGTACACCGTCATGCGCCATATCACGTCGTTAGCCTGGTACGAACGCATCAGTTGGGAGTACACGATCAAGGCGAACCATCGAGGTTTCTACCGGATCGGACCCGCCCGATTGGAGAGCGGCGACCTGTTCGGCTTCTTCAACAGCGAATCCCGAGCATCGGACAACGACTACCTGCTCGTCTACCCCAAGGTGGCGCCGTTGCCGGAAATCGGCATTCCGGCGGTTAGACCCCTGGGTGAGACGAGAGGCGGCATGGCCATCTTCCAGGACCCGTCAAGGCCGGCGGGCGTCAGGGACTATCAGCTCGGGGATCCGTTGAAGACAGTGGACTGGAAACTTAGCGCCCGGATGCAGCGTCTTCAAGTCCGCACATTCGAGCCGAGTTCGACCTACACGGTTGTGCTCGTCGTCGTCGTGGAGACCACCGAACGCTCGTGGGAAGGCTACTCGCCGATCAATCTCGAGCGGGTCATAACCGCGTCGGCGTCTCTCGCGTCTTACGTATCTGAGAAACAGTACAGCCTTGGGCTGTTCTCCAACGGCACGCCCATACTGTCGGATAGGCCGATGAAGGTCCCGCCCGCCCGGTCGCCCGAACAGCTCACGATAATCCTTGAGGCGTTGGCCACAATACGCCCTCTGCCGATCGGCCCGATGGCGCCGCAATTGGCTCAGTACACGAAGCAATTCTCCTTGGGCGTGACCATGGTCATTGTCGCAGCTCTGCTCAACGAAGACATGGTAGAGACGATTGAGGACCTTCGGCGACATGGTTACAAGCTGGTCGTGGTGTACTGTGGCGACACTCCATGTCCTCCACTGCCAGAAGGGGTGCTCGTCCACAACATTCAGGACCACCTGGACAAAATGGAGCTCGCCAGTGAATTTGGTCCAAGATAGGCTGGTATTGGCGGCCACGGCCGTTCTCGAGAGCGTTTGGCTGTACGCTCTGTTTGCGGTGTTGGGATTGTTGATGGCTCAAAACGGCAGCCCCCTCTCGTGGATAGTGGCTGTCGCCATCCTGGGTTTGTCGACGATCACGGCAAGGACGCTCGGCGCGATCATAATGCCGCCGGCCATGCCGTATGCCATCCAGATGGCGGCAGGCGCCATCGTCATCTACCTTGCCTTGGGCGCCCAGGTGCAGATCGCGGGTGAAAGTTTCGAGCTGGGGTGGATCTCGAATTTGTGGTCGGACACCATCCCGGTGAACTACGGCGTGACCGTGGGCCTGGGCGGGTTCTTCGGGGCTCTCCTGTGGTGGCGTGGAGGCAGGCTCGCGTCAGTCGAGTATCCGGTCGAGCATCTGAACAAGAACTTCAGGATCGGGCTGATTTTCCTTGCTCTCGCGGCCGTGGTGGATGTGTTCCATGGGGCGGACCTGAAGACTTTTCCGTTGATGTTCGTGTATTTCGCGGCTGGGTTGACCGGTTTGAGTTTGGCACACCTTCTGCCCGCGTCCCAGCGGACAGCCGGGCAGAAAGCCTGGCCGAGGATAATCAGCGCCGTGATCGCCGTGGTGATCGTTGCCGGTCTGCTCTTCAGCCTGCTTCAACGAGGAGTGCTGACGTACATTTCAGAGCCGCTCGGGTTCCTTCTCAGCGCATTTGCCACCGTCATCTTTTTCGTGTTCATCATCCCGATGGTGTACATCATCGAGTTCTTGATGAGGGGGCTCTTCAGCCTCATTTCGAAAGTCGTCGGCGACCCGGAAGCTCCGACGCTGGAGGCCAGCGAAGGCGTTGGCGAGATGCTCATGCGCCTACAGGAAGAGTCAGGAGACACCGGACCTTCGATGTTGCTTCAGGCGATAGAGTGGACGTTGTTGGCGATTATCGTAGTTGTCGTCTTGATCGTCTTGGCTCGGTCGTTCCGGCGACGGATCCGTTGGCGGAGGACGGATCAGGAAGGCATTCGAGAGTCGGTGGCCGAGGATGCGGGCGCAACGGTGGACTTCGCGAAGTTGCTGTGGGGACTGGTGCCAGACCGGTTCCGAAAACGCAAGGGGTCACCGCCAATGCGCCTGCCGGATGACGAACCCGGCATCGTCGATGTGTTCAGGCTGTATTTCGGAATGCTGATGCAGGCTGAGAAGAGAGGATCGCCCCGACCGGCGAACCAGACGCCAGCGGAATACGCCTCGACTTTAGAGCAGTTGTTTCCTCAGAACCTCGTGCGATCGGCTACCGCCGCATTCGTCAGGGCGTGCTACGGCCACAAACCGGCGCCGCGTGAGCAAATCGAAGAGATGCGGTCAGCCCTGGAGGAAGCATCGACCGGGCCGTAAGGGATCCTGCCTCACCCAGCGTCCCACGCCCGATCAGAGAGCCCGCCCTGCCACGATGCCGACCGCTGCCGCGGTCATTCCCAACGCGACGCTGCCGACGACGTTCAGAGCGGCTTTCGCGATGTCGCCAGACTCGCCTGACTGAACGCCCGCGACCATCAACGTCGAGAACGTCGTGTACGAGCCGAGAAACCCGACCGCAACTAGCATGCGGACTCCGGACGGCCAGCCAGGATGGGCGTCGGACAGCGACACGAACATTCCGAGGACGAACGACCCGGAGATGTTGATCAGGAATATGCCGAGGACGGTTGGCACGCCGACGATGCTGATAACGACGCGGTCAAGCGCATACCTCGATACGGCGCCCATCGCGCCGCCCAATGCGATCATCGCCCACGACATCAGCGAACGCGCGCCTCGTCGAGCCTGTGCAGGGGCATCCGGGTCAGTCCTCCCACTCGCGTCCCTCGACGTAGCGGTGGGCTGCGATCGCGGCGGTGGCGCCGTCCCCGGCGGCGGTGACGAGCTGGGCGGCTGAAGACTGCCTGATGTCCCCTGCCGCGAATAGGCCTGTCAGCGGGGTCCGCATCCACAGGTCGGTCGGAACGTGGCCTCCGGCGTCTAACTCGATCAGTTCCGATAGGAAGTCCGAGTTCGGCTCAAGTCCCACGTAGATGAACACGCCGGAGAGATCGACTCTCGACGTCTCGCCCGACGGAAGGTCCGTGATGTTGACGCTGGTCACTTCGCCGTCGCCGTGGATCTCGTCGATGCTAGTGCTCCAACGAACCTCGATCTTCGGATTCGACAGCACGCGGTCTTGGAGGAGCTTCTGGCCGCTGAAATGATCTTCGCGGCAGAAGACGATGACCTTCGACGCGTATTCCGTGAGCGTGATCGCTTCGTCGAGGGCCGAGTCGCCTCCGCCCACCACGGCGACCACTTGGTCCATGAAAAAGCCGCCGTCGCAGGTCGCGCAGTACGACACGCCTGCTCCGTGCAGCTCCTCTTCTCCGGCGACGCCCAATTTTCGGAGGGTGGACCCCCCGGCGATTATCACTGCCTTGGCTTTGAGTTCGCCGTCATACGTTTCCACGGACCAGTACTGGCCTTCAGACCGCAGGCCGGTCACCTCGGACAGCCGAAAATCGAGGCCGTTCGTCATCGCTTGTTCCTGGAGCTTCGGCCCCAACTCGAAGCCGGACACGCCTTCGGGAAAGCCCGGGTAGTTCTCGATCTTCTCCGCGTTGATCACCTGGCCGCCGGTCATCATGCGTTCAAGCAGCGTGGTCTTCATACCGTGCCGGCTGGCAAAGATTCCGGCGGTGAGCCCAGCGGCGCCGCCGCCGATGATCACAACGTCGAATTGGTCGTCAGGCATGGATGCTCCTTTTGTGCCTACCTTTTGAACGCCTCGTTTTTCGAGGGCTTCGTTTTTC
>DCWO01000007.1:38198-54429 GCA_002328865.1 Dehalococcoidia bacterium UBA2160
GGCTTCGTTTTTCATGTGGGTGTCTCGGGGTTTGCGTGTGCGCGTTTCTTACCTACCCGAACGCCTGCTGGGATTGCGATCAGCAGACGCAACTGGCACTGCGGCGGCCCTTCGACACGCTCAGGGCGAACGAAAATAAGAGTGGCGTCAACCGCGGTACCCCATTTCCGTTAAAAGTGTTTCAACCCCGTTCGTGGTGAGCCTGTCGAACCACCCGTCCGCCTCAACATACACCGCTGGTGCAACGCGCACCGAACTCAGGACGCTACACCAATCCCTGGTCACGGACCTCCGTTAGCGCCTTCTCGAAGGCGTCCACGGTGAAGTCGATGTCCTCTTCCGTGTGCGACGCGGTCAGGATGAATCGGTTGCCCGAATGGACGCCGTGGTTTAGCAGCGCCAGGTTTAGCTGCTGATTGCGAACGGCGTTGCCCGCCTGCGCGGCATGCTCCGGCGTCAGGATGCAGTACTCTTTGTCGCACTCGTGGTCCGCGCCCAACCGCAGGAACATCAACGAGCTGATCCCGGTGGCGCAACCCGGAATCTCCATCTTCGACAAAAGGTCGTTCAAACCGTTCTTCAACTGCAATGCTCGGGCGTCGGCGGTGTCGTTGACCGGGGTGTTGGCGACAAGCTCCAGGCATTTGATGCCCGCGGCCGCACTGAGCGGATTGGCGTTGAAGGTGCCGTTGTGGGCGATGCGTCGGTACCGGTTGTATTCGGCGTCGCCGGGGTGGTCTTCGATCATGTTGATGATGTCGGCTTTGCCGGTCACGGCGCCGCCGGGAAGCCCGCCGCCGAGAATCTTCGCGAGCGTCGTCATGTCGGGCGTGATGCCGAAATAGGACTGAGCGCCACCCTTGGAGACCCGGAAGCCGGTCACCACCTCGTCGAAGATGAGCACCACGCCGTAGCGTTCTGTAACTTCGCGTAGTTGCTCCAAGAACGTGGGCAGGATCGGGTTGGCGCCCATGTGAGCGCCGGTGGGCTCCAGGATGACGGCAGCGATGTCGTCGTCTTCCTTCAGCTTCTGTTCAAACGTCTCGATGTCGTTGGGAGGGAGGACGATCATCGTGCTGAGGGTCTCGGCTGGAATGCCGCCGATGCCCTCGCCTCCGGCGGATAGGTAGTCGCTCCAGCCGTGGAAGTGGTCGTCGAACTTGATCACTTTGGTTTTGCCGGTGTAGGCGCGGGCCATTCTGATGGCCATCATATCGGCCTCGGTGCCGGAGCTATGGAACCGCACCTTCTCGGCGCTCGGTATCAGCTCTCGGACCAGTTCGCCCCACCGCATCTCAAGGTCAGTCGACCCGCTGAAGTGGGTCCCGGCAGCCATCTGGTCCTGGACGGCCTTGACGACGTCGGGGTGCGAGTGTCCCAGTATTAGTGCGCCGTGTCCCGGGAAGAAGTCCAGCAGTCGATTCCCGTCCACGTCGTATTTGGCGGGTCCTTCGGCGTGGGTGTAGTAGAGTTGGAAAGGATTCTGTTTTCGGGCGTCGTGCGTCACTCCGTTGGGAAACAGCGATCTCGCCGTTTCGTGGCGGTGCGCGGACCCAGGGTGTTGATCCAAGAATCGTTGCTCGATGGGAGTGGTCAATGTTCATTCTCCAGGATTGGATTTGCCCCAGGCAGTGATTGTATTATATCCGCCAAGATCGAATGTGCAACGGCGAACAACCCAAGCTGGGCGAAGCCGGCCCTTGCATCGACGGACACTGAAATCGGACGGAGGACGAAACGATGATTACAGGCATGAACCACACCGGATTCGTGGTCAGCGACCTGGAGCGGTCGGTTGACTTCTACACCAACACGGTTGGGTTGAAGCTGGTCAGGCGAGCGGAGCGAGACGGCGGTCCGATCTCCCGTCTGTTGGGTTACGAAGACACACGAATCAAAGCCGCGATGTTGAGCTTCGATGGTGAGGACGACCACATCCTGGAGTTGATCGAATACGTCAACCCGGGCAGCGCGAGCCGGCCGACGACAGAACGTGCTGTGCTCGGCGCGTCGCACATCGCGTTCAACGTGACCGACATCGATGCGACGTTCGATCGCTTGATCGCGGCAGGCGCGATCAAGCTGGCGAGGCCGGTCGAAATGAGTCCGGACCGGGTCGCATGTTACCTGCAAGATCCGGACGGTAATTGGGTCGAGTTGATTGAGATCAGCGAGTAACGGGTACGGCAGGTTATGGGTGGCGCGAGTGCTTGCGTGGGCGTCCGGCATCGCAAGGCGCTTCGTCGGGTGGTTCGACAGGCTCACCACGAACGGAGAATAATGACTCTCTGCTAAGAGCGAGAATCCAGATTCACTCCGGTGTCGCGCCTCTCGCACACGTTCGCCCCGAGCTTGTCGAAGGGCCGTCCCGCGCGATTCTGGATTTTCGAACGGCAAGCCCTAGCCGATAAGTTGCACCGGGTTCGACTTGACGACTGCGGAGACCTGCTCGGGCGCCATGCCCGCGCCCAACAGCGCGGCGATCGCCATTCGCATCCCCTCGGCGGCGGGCGGGTTCATCCACTGCCCGAAGTCGGTCGTGACGACGCAGCGATCGACGCCCAGTTTGTTGAGAGACCCGACCAGCTCGTCGACGGACATGCCGTTGCGAGCGGGCATGCACGCCAGGAACGTGTGCTCCAGGTACGCGCCTAGCGACGCCATTTCCTGCTGCTGCTCGATTGTCGACACGGCGCTCGGATGCGTCGCGATCATGCGTGTAACGCCGGCATCCTTCGCGGCCCGAAACAGCGCTATCGCCTCGACGGGCGATACGTGGCCCGACGCCAAGACCATGTCGTGGCGTCGAATCAGGTCGAGAACATCGTGAACCGGCGGCAATAGTCGGCCGTCCTCGTCCACGATCGCGATGCCGGGGCTCCGGCCCGCGCGGGTCAGCCACGCGTCGGCGTCGAACGTCGGCATCCAGACGACCCGCGCGCCCAGCTTGGCGGACACCTCGACCGCGTCGGGATTGACGCCGCCGACGGACTTGTTCAGCGCGATTGCCCCCGCGACGTTGAGTCCCGGATACATGCGCCCCAGGGCGTACGCGAGGGGTGTGGTGGGGTACTCGTGGGACTTCAGGACGAAGCCCGCCATCTCGGCTTCATACGCTTGTCGCGCAGTCTCGAGCGCGTCGAGGCGTCGATCCTGCGCCGCGTCCGGACTGGCGTGGACGTGCAGGTCGAAAGACCCTTTCAGGATGTCGGCGATTTGGTCGTTCATGGCGGACACTCCGTCGCGTCTGTCTCTCGGTTGCCAGAGGCTAGCACAACGGCCAACCGGCGGCAACGCGAGAGCGCGAGACATCCTAATATTGTCGATCTCCTGTCACGCGTCCGTCATGCGCACAATCTTCCGAACGGGTGAGCGCGAGTTTTGCCGTTGTCCGCTCAATGCTGGTAGGCGGACTGAAAAGAATTTGCTTCCCAGAGGGAGAATCTCAAATGACGCCCTAGAATTGCTTTTAGCACGTATTGGCGCTATTGACGCTAATAGTCACTTTTATTACAATCAATGGTCTCCTGGGAGCCGTGATTGCGAATGAAACGCTGTCCACTCGGGAATGGACGAGCAATTCGATTTGAAAGGTGATAGAAATGAAACACATGGCAATATTGACACACGGTCCCGAAACCTGCGCGGCAGCCATCGCCGAGATTGGCGACAAAGCCAACAGTGCACTGGCCCAGCTTGAGGTGGGATCTGAGAAGAACGGAGTGACGATCGAAGGGTTCTGGGTCGATCCCCCCGGACACCAATTCTACCTGCTGGCCGACGCTCCCAACGCCCACGCCGTTAGCCAGTTGACGGTTGAGCTTCAACTCTTCCATTGGAACACCGTGGACATTCACGCGGTGATTACCGTCGAAGAGGCGAGATCCCTGATAGCGCACTAATCATGCGACCCGTTATCTGTCGCGCTCACAGATCGATCGCTGAACATGGTTAGCGCCTCAGACCGGACGCATCGTGCCGGTGGGACCGTCCGCCGAGCTTGGGATCGGGCAACGAGGAGGAACGATGCTGCGGAAGATTGGACGGCTGACTAACATCAGGCAAGACCAAGCCGGACTTGAGGTCCCGCCCGGCCAGTTCGTGACGGAGGGATTCCCGGTGCTCTCAGCCGGCCCAACGCCTAGAATCGACCTGGCAGACTGGCGATTCAAGGTGTTCGGTTTGGTGCAAGACGAAATCGAGTTCGACTGGGAGCAGTTCAAAGCGCTGCCGTCGGTCACGATCGACGCTGAGTTTCACTGCGTCACTCAATGGAGCAATCTCGAGAACACCTGGGAAGGCGTGCTCTTCACCGAGGTGATGAAGCTCATGGCGCCTGCGCCCGAGGCCAGATATGTCATGGCTCATAGCTACGGCGGGTACACGACCAACATTTCGCTGGACGTGCTGAACGACGACGACGTGCTGCTGGCGTACAAGCACGACGGACAGGATCTGTCGCCGGACCACGGCGCGCCTTTGCGCTTGATTGTGCCAAAACGGTACGCGTGGAAGAGCGCCAAGTGGCTAAACGGGTTCGAGTTCATGGCCGAAGACCGTCCGGGATTTTGGGAAATCAGAGGTTACCACATGGAAGGCGACCCGTGGAAAGAGGAACGCTGGGGATTTAGGATGGGGTGAAGGTTCCGCTGGCGGATGACCCAGCGGGGCGGGAAAACAGTAGCGGCCCCCTCGGTCGAGGGGACCGCCAGGTGTTACGAACGGAGATTCGACGCGCGTCGGGATGCGTATCGCTACGCGACCTTCTTCTTTTCTGCGGTCTCCGCGGCGAGGTTCAGCGACTCAAGCAGTTTGTTCGGCTCCTCGATGTCAACCATGTAACCGCACTGCAAACATTCCCTGTAGCTGCCGTACATGTCTCGATTAATGTGCATGTCGCCTTTGCAGCGTGCGCAACCCTTCAAGTACAACATTCCAACCTCCCCTATTTGGCCGGCGAATCCGGCCATGTCTTTCGCAAATTTAGATGCAGTGACAGCGACTAAGATTCCCGCGAATGTCTCTCTGTGATCGATGTCAGGCGCAATGCCCGAGGTGCATTATATTAATTGACACGGCTTGTGTCAATGTGTATCATGACATCCAGATCGGTCACTCTATTGTTATAACCCTGATCCTACGACCTGAAACTTGAATGCGTGGCGGTTCCCCGCCAATATGCCCTTGAGCGATCATTCGATATAACGCGTCATGGTCTGCTAGGGTTAGCGTTGGAGAAAACACTCAATCGTGGAACGTCCGCGGCGCGCAGGAGTCCCTGCGCCGCATGAGTCACGAAGGTGAGGCCATCCGATATGGAAGGCATCTACGTAATAAGCGTGGCGGCTCGAATCCTGGAAATGCACCCGCAAACGCTGCGAAAGTACGAGCGGGTCGGGTTCGTGTCACCCTCACGAACCGGCGGCAAGCTGCGGTTGTACTCGGAGCAGGACATCGTGCGGTTGCGCCTCATCAAGCACCTGACCGGTGAATTGGGACTGAACATCGCTGGCGTGCAGTTGGCCCTGGCTCTGTTCAATCAGATGCTCAAAATGAAGGTTCAACTCGATCGACTCCAGGGGCCTGCCCTCAAGCGAGCCCTCAATCAGAGCCTCGACGAGATGTATGAGATGATGCAAGCCTGACAGGCGCTGCGTCGAACGGAGGACTGACCCAGATGACCGAAGAGCAACAGCCTGATGAGCTGGAACGCCTCGAGCAGCAACTCGACGAGGAGTTGGACGAACCCGCTCGTCTGCAAGCGGAGCTCGACGAAACTGTCCGAGAAAAAGACCAGTTAAAAGGCATGGCCCAACGGGCGCAGGCGGACCTTGTAAACTACCGGCGTCGGGCAGCCGAAGAGATGACCGAGTCGAGACAGAACTCGAACTCTCGGCTCCTGGTTAGGCTGCTGATGGTCCTCGACGACATGAATCGCGCATTCGACGCGATCCCCGAGGATGCCGTCGCCCCGGGTTGGCTGGACGGACTGGAATTGGTCCGTCGAAACCTTCAAAACGTAATGGATTCCGAGGGCGTGACGAAGATCGAAACCGCGGTGGGTCAACCCTTTGACGTCCACGAACACGAAGCGGTATTCTTCGAACCGAGCACCGATCGCGAAGAGGGTTCAGTAATGAGTGTGATCAGGGACGGTTACAAACTTCACGACCGGGTCCTGCGCGCGGCGCAAGTGAGCGTGTCACAAAGGGTAGAGCCCGACCCCCCAGCCACGGAAGAACGAAAAATCGACATCGACCAGGAGGCCCCTTAGATGCCCAAGATACTCGGCATAGACCTCGGCACGACAAACTCTTGCATGGCCGTCATTGAAGCCGGCGAGCCACGCGTGGTTGAAAACGCAGACGGCGGACGAACCACGCCGTCCGTTGTCGCAGTCAACCCTCGGTCTAGCGAAAGATACGTAGGGACGACCGCCAAACGGCAGGCGGTCACCAACCCTGAAAACACCGTGTATTCGGTGAAACGCTTCATGGGCCGGCGATTCGACGACCCCAACGTCCAGGCGGACGTGGGGCAAGTCCCGTTCAAGCTCACTAACCATTCCAACGGTGACGCCTACGTGACCATGGACGGCGTAGAACATGCGCCGCCTGAGATCGCCGCAATGGTGCTCCAAAAACTGAAACAAGACGCCGAGGCGAAGCTGGGCGAATCAATTACGCAGGCGGTCATCACCGTCCCTGCTTACTTCAACGACAGCCAGCGAAACGCGACGAAAGACGCCGGACGAATCGCCGGTCTCGAGGTTCTACGCATCATCAACGAGCCGACGGCGGCCTCATTGGCGTACGGTCTCGACAAGAAGACCGAAGAGACCATCGCGATCTACGATCTGGGCGGCGGCACGTTCGACATCACCGTCCTTCAGATAGGCGAGGGCGTGTTCGAGGTCAAGGCCACCAACGGCGACACACATCTCGGCGGCGACGACTTCGACCAGAAGATCATCGAATGGATCGCCGAGGAGTTCCAGAAGGAACAGGGCATCGACCTGCAGCAGGACCGAATGGCCCTTCAGCGTCTTCGTGAGGCGGCCGAGCGAGCCAAGATCGAGCTCTCGACACTGATGCAGACCGAGATCAACCTGCCGTTCGTCACCGCCGACGCCTCCGGCCCGAAACACCTCATCATGACGTTGACTCGATCAACGATGGAGCAATTGGTCGGCGACCTGGTGCAGCGCACTGTCGAGCCCTGCAGACAGGCGATGAAAGACGCCGGCGTATCCCAAGACGGAATCGACGAAGTGATTCTAGTCGGCGGGATGACGCGAATGCCGTCGGTCCAGGAAACAGTCGTCAGCCTGTTTGGCAAAGAGCCACACCAAGGCGTAAACCCTGACGAGGTAGTCGCAGTGGGAGCAGCCATCCAGGCGGGCGTGCTCCAGGGTGAGGTTCAGGACATCCTGCTCCTCGACGTAACGCCTCTCACGCTGAGCATCGAGACCCTTGGCGGCGTGGCCACCTCGCTGATCGACCGCAACACCACGATCCCAACCACCAAGAGCGAAACGTTCACGACCGCCGCCGATGGCCAGACCAGCGTCGAAGTCCACGTTGTTCAAGGCGAACGCGCGATGGCTGCCGAGAACAAGTCGATCGGGCGCTTCATCCTGGACGGCCTGCTGCCCGCTCCAAGGGGTCTCCCTCAGATCGAGGTTTCATTCGACATCGACGCCAACGGCATCCTGAACGTCTCCGCCAAGGACAAGGGAACCGGCAAGGAGCAGCGGATCACCATCACCGCCAGCTCCGGACTCTCCCAGGACGAGATCGAGCAGATGGTCACCGACGCCGAGCGGTTCGCGGAAGAAGACACGCTCAAGCGGGATGAGATCCAAACCCGCAACATGGCGGAGAACACCGCCTACCAGGCCGAGAAATTGCTCACCGACAACGCCGAGGCCATCGCCGAAGAACTGAAGACGGAAGTCGAAGGCAAGGTGGCGGCCGTACGCTCGGCACTCGAGGACAACGACGGCGCCCGCATCGAATCGACGCTGCAGGAGCTGCAGGAAGCGGTCCAGCGAGTGGGCACAGCCGTCTACAGCCGGCAGGCGACAGAAGCGACGCCCGGCGACGAGCCCCCCACGGCCGAGAACAACGTTGCAGACACCGAGGACGACGCCCCCGAAGACACAGTCGAAGGAGAGTTCCGAGAGGTGTAGGCCGCGGCCTAGCGCGCAGGCAGTACGAGACTTACGGTCGAAGCGACTGCGCACGCCGATTTTCGTATCGTAGGGGAGGGTTTCAAACCCTCCCGCCTGTTTCGCCCGCACAGACATCTCGTTCCGCGCCGATCGGTTGGCTTGAGCGCATGCCACGATGGTTCTCGGCGTCCGACCTAGCGAGAGGGTTTGAAACCCTCCCCTACGGTGTGCGATCGGTCGCTGGTGCTTCGCGCCTAAACATTCTTCGCTCGCTTACGCGGTTTCGGCTTCTTCTCCGGCATCATGGCCGCCCACGTCAGCGATCTGTGGATCCACTCCTCCATGCGCGGCAGTTCGTCGCGCCACTCGTCGGGGATGGTGACGTACTCGCGCATCGGGCGGCCAGATATCGGCTCGAATTGTGCGGCGCCGTCTTCTTCGAGAAGCGTCTCCCGTTCCGACTCAGACAGCCTGACGGCGACGCTGTCGCCGAGCAGGCAGAAGAACATGTTCCCGTTCACGAACGCCGCCAGGTTCCCGAACATGGGCCGCGTGGCGACCCGCGGGTCGTCCGGAACAAGCGACAGGAAGAAATCCTTCGAATGCTGGTTCGCCTTGACCATCGTCATGTTCACGGTCTCCTTTTGATCTGGTCCGTCTACACGGGTATGATGACCGGATCTCGCACAGATTTCAAACTTCTTGGCCACCGCCAGCTTCTGCCGATCATCGGAAACACCGGCTCTCGTCTCACGAGCAGCCCCCGGGAACGCGCGAGTGTTTGGCCGAACCATCTCCAGGTACTGGTCCGAGAAAGTGGATGAAGAGGCCCACCCCTCCAGCAGGCTCGGCCAACGATCCCTGGCGGCTAAGGTTCGCTCAACACTAGCGTCCCGGTCTCCCGCGCGTCGTACTCTAATTCGGCGTGGTTCGACATGACGCACATATACATGTAACTGCCCGCAGGGGGTGAGGACAACACGATCAGTTTCTCGCTGCCCGGCACGACTTTGACATCGATGCCCAGCTCTTCGATGGTGAAAGTGTGCATGGTGAGGTCACGGTTCTTGATAACGAACCTGACAGGCTTGCCAGCCGGCGCCTCCAATAGAGTGGGTTCAAAATACATATTTCTGATGTCGACTCTGATCGCCGCCGCCTTCTCCTCGTCGCTAACCGACTCAAGGCTTGTGACGTGGAGTGTGCCTGAGACGACCATGAGCCCGATCACCACGGCAACTATCGCCCTGAGAGCCCACCGCTCGCCCGCCGCGGACACGTTGCGGGCGGCGCCCCGACGATGCTGCAGGAATCCCGCGAAACCTGCGACTACTGCCACGATCAACGACACAATGACGGGCATCATAATGCCACCGTCGAAAAAGCTGTTGAAGCTGCCCAAGCCTTGTCGCAAAGTGACGGCGGTCATCAGCAGCATCAGTGTCGCCCAGATCGCGGCGATGAACGTTCTCCCGGATCTCCAGGTCAGAACAACGATTACAAGCGTCGGTGTCATGAAAAGCAGGGCAACGAAGATGATCGGTTCCACCTCATCAATCGTTTCCACACCACCCTGAAGCGCCCATAAGATGCCGACACCTTGAAAGATCACGGCAAAGACGAGTAGCCCGACGATTGTTACTCGCGCGTAGAAGGGCAGGCCCTTCCATCCACGTTTTCTCTCCTCCTCAGGCGATCCCGTCCTCAGAGGTGAACCGCAGAAGGTGCAAAAGGAATTGCCCTGGGGGTTGTCTTGGCCGCAGCTAGGACAGCGCATGGTTACTTCCGTTTTGGAGAGGTGGTGGAAATCTCCAGGGGTGGTTCAACTTTTGACCGTCACTACGTGGGCGCCTGTCATCTTGTCATGCCAGCCCTGCTTTTCTGAGTCCCACCCTACCCAAAGGAAGCCAAGGAGCAGGCCAATGGCTGAGACAAACTTGCCGACAGTCTCCCGGAGGGCAGCACGCCGCAGGCCGAGCACGAGTCCTTCTTGGTTGACGACCGTGATCCCGGCGGCCATCTTGCCAAGGGTTTGGCCCTTAAGGCCCGTGAGGAGCACAAAGTACAGCACAGGAACGAGCAGCGTAATGGCGACAGACCCAGCAAACATCACAAAGGTGGGGTCCGGGCCTCCGCCGCCCAGAGCCACGTTGTACCATAACATTCGAGTGACGCTGGTACTGAAGATTACGATTACCACGTCTATGACCCAGGCGGCAAGCCGTATCCGGAAGCCGGCGTACGCGGCAGCGGCCAGCGAGACAGCCGGAGGTGGGAAGGCTGTATCGCCAACCACGGCCAACGGGGAGCCACAGGATCGGCAGAAGCGAGCTTCCGACACGTTGTTGCATCCACAGTTGGGACATATCATAGTTTCTGCCTTATTTTGCGTGATTTCAGTCATCTTTGCCTTCTTTGTTGTCTAGCTCGGCCTTGCCGATCGCTCGCACCGGCTCATCTACGACTGTATTCCCCTAGAATGTCGCTCTCGTGTTTCGCTGTCGTGGCGATATGCTAACCGCGACCTACCTCCTTTTACAGGTACAACAGCACCATGTCCAAGTGGTTCTGCCTACCAATTACGACAGAGAGATACAGATCCTCCGTCCGAAGCACCAGGCTGCCAAAATCCCTCACCCCTCACGGTCTTCAACCGGCCCGACCGGTGCGTCCTTGGCCATCCCCCAGCCGTTGCCAATCAGCGACGCTCGCTCTAGAATTCACGTGTCGTGCTGCACTGAGATTGCTTGCGTATTAATCCGAGAGAGTCGACATGACGATACCCATCTACACCGTCGATGCGTTCACCGCCGGGCCGTTCAAAGGAAATCCCGCGGGGGTGTGCTTGCTCGACGCTCCGGCGGAGGTCGAGTGGATGCAGGCTGTGGCTCGGGAGATGAACCTGTCCGAAACCGCCTTCCTTCTCCGGCGGGACGACGGCATCGACTTACGCTGGTTCACGCCGGCCGTCGAGGTGGACCTTTGCGGGCACGCGACGCTGGCTAGCTCCCACATCCTCTGGGAAACCGGTGTACTGGCGACACGGCAACAGGCCCGCTTCCACACTCGAAGCGGGCTCCTGACAGCTTCGCGAAACAATGAGTTGATCGAGATGGATTTCCCCGCAGATCCGACGCGCCCCTCCGAGGCGCCCGCGGAACTGCTGGATGCATTGGGTGCGCCGCCGACCAGCGTGCACCAAAGCCGTCACCACTACCTTTTCGACATGGGATCAGAGGAAGCGGTGCGCAGCCTACAACCGGACTTCGCGGCTCTGGCGCGCAATGCGGACTTCGGCGTCATCGTCACGTGTGCGTCAGAGTCGGCAGAGTACGATTTCGTTTCGAGGTTCTTCGCACCCGCGGTCGGGATCGACGAAGACCCGGTGACCGGAGCGGCGCACTGTTGCCTCAGCCCATTCTGGAGTGAACGACTTGGAAGCGACAGTCTGGTCGGCTACCAGGCATCGGCCAGAGGCGGCGTCGTCAGAGTGAAGTCGGCGGGAGATCACGTGCTATTGGGCGGTGAGGCCGTAACCGTAATGAAAGGTGAGCTCGGATGACGCAGGGCAGATTGAAAATCACGAAAATCGAACTGGTCCGGTTGAGGTTGGTGGAGGAGATCGGCGAGATCGAACCGGCGTGGGACCTTGGCGGCCGCCTGCACTTCAACCGCGGCGGTGGGCAGATCGTGCGGGTGCACACCGACCAAGGAATCACGGGAATCGGGCCCGCTGTCGACGAACGGATCATCGCTGCCGCTAGCGCTCACCTCGTCGGGCAGGACCCGTTCGACACCGAGAAGCACGTGGGCCGGCTCCGATACTACGTACAAGGAACGCCATACCGCGGGGTCGCGGGCATCGACATCGCTCTCTGGGACATCATCGGCAAGGCGAGCGGTCAGCCTCTCTACAAGCTGTGGGGCGGCGCCAAGGACAAGGTTATCCCGTACGCCAGCATGGTCAAGCTCTCGACGCCGGAGGAGCGAGCCGAACGCGCCACCGAGTTCATGGAGCAGGGCTGGAAGGCGCTGAAGATGCGCATCCACCACGAGACGCTGGCCCAGGACGTCGAAGCCGTCGAAGCGGTTCGCGGCGCGGTCGGCGACCGTATGGAGATAATGGTCGACGCCAATCAAGCCCAGTCCTCGGGCGACTGGCAACCGGGTTTTCAGTGGGACTACCGTCGGGCGGTGGAGACGGCTCGCGAGCTTCAACGACTCGACTGCTACTGGTTGGAGGAGCCGCTGCCCAGACACTACTACGATCAACTGTCGCGGCTCCAAGCGCAGGTCGACATCCCCATCGCGGGCGGCGAGAACAACGAACACGTCCACGAATTCCTGACGATGTGTCAGGACGGGGTTTACGATCTCCTTCAACCCGAGAGCATGGTCCTCGACGGCATCACTGCGAGCCGGAAGATCGGAGTGATGGCTGAGGTGTTCGGCAAGAAGCTGGTCCCACATCACGGAGGCGGCGACATCGGAGTGATCGCACATCTGCATCTGGTGGCGTCATGGCCTCACGCGCCGTTCCTGGAGCTTCTGCACGAACCGCCGATCGGCGACTACCGGCATCGCTTCTCGATCATGACCAACGCACCCGAGGTGGACTCGGAAGGATACATGGCAGTGCCGCAGGGGCCGGGCCTCGGCGTGGAGATCGACGAAGACCTGATCGAGAAGAGTTAAGCCGCCAGGGCTTCCTCCAAGTCAACGTGTTCGAGTCTCAAAGCTTCGGCGACCGCCTTGTGGGTCACGTACCCGTCGAGGGTGTTGACTCCACGGGCGATGGGCCGCTCGGTTTGGATGGCCTTGTGCAAGCCGAGATTCGCCAGCTTCAGGACGTACGGGTATGTGGCGTTGGACAGCGATATCGATGCCGTGTTCGCCACGATGCCGGGCATGTTCGGCACGGCGTAGTGGGTTACGCCGTGCATGACGAAGGTCGGCTCGTGATGCGACGTCGGCCTGATGGTCTCGACCGAGCCGCCCTGGTCGATGGCGACGTCTATGATGATGCTTCGGGCGCGCATCTGCTGCACCATCTCGCTCGTGATAACACGCGGCGCCTTGGCGCCCGGAACCAGCACGGCGCCGACGGCGATGTCGGCTCGTTGCAGCAGTCCGAGCACGGTTTGCGGAGTGGCGAACGCCGTGTCGATGGCGCCACTCGACGCCGGGCTGACATACCTCAATCGATCCAGGTTGATGTCGGCTATCGTGACGTTTGCGCCGAGGGCATTGGCCATCAGCGCGGCGTTGAAGCCCACCGTGCCGCCCCCGATGATGACCACTCTCGACGGCTCGACTCCGGGCACGCCGCCGATCAGCCTGCCTGGGCCGCCCAACTGGTTCTGCATCAACGTCGTCGCGATCTGCGGCGCCAGCATCCCTGCTCTCTCGCTCATCGGGTAGAGCAGCGGCAGGCCGCCGTTCTCTTCTTCGACTGTCTCATACGCAATCCCGGCAACGCGCGAGGCCAGCAGCGCGCTAGTCAAGTCCGGTTCGGGCGCCAAGTGGAGAAACGTGAACAGTATGTGGCCGGGCCGGAACAACCCGTACTCCTGGATTTGGGGTTCCTTGACCTTCACGATCATGTCGGAGCGGTCGAACACAGCTTCCGGCCCCAGTGCGATGATGGCGCCGGCGGCTTCGTACTCGGCGTCTTTGAAATCCGCTCCGGCCCCAGCGCCTGACTCGACGACGACAGTGTGCCCGGCCTTGGCCAGAAGATCGACCTTGTCCGGTGTCAGCGAGACCCTGTTTTCGTCCGCTTTGGTCTCTTTGGGAATGCCGATGATCATCGTCGGATGCCTCCACATGCATGAGTGTTCCCCATTCATTATGCCAGATGACCAACGAGATCATCGAAAGACATACTTCGTGAAGAGTCCTTGAGTTCTGCATCTGGTTGGCACGGGATACGAACTTGTGGTTGGCGCCTCCCTTTCGATCGAATACTCGTGCTAGAGGCGATCTGATACGTAGACCTCCACCTGGATGTTGTCGGGGTCTCTGAAGCAAACATATTCAGACTGTCCGTCCGGATCAAACTCGATTCCTGCAGTGTCCACTCCCAGTGCTCGCAGTGTCGCAACGGTCTCTTCCAGTTCGATTCTTGAGGGTACGGCAAACGCCAGATGGTCAAGACCCAGACGATTTTCGTCGAATCGGTCATTCGGGATCGGTGCATGCGGTGACCGTTGCAGGCATAGCAGAACGACGTCATCCCACATACAGCGGGCGGAATCATCGTCTTGACCTACCGTCAATTTGAATATCGTCGAATAGAAATCAGCAGAGCGCTCGATGTCCGTGACTGTCAGAACTACGTGGTGGAGACCTCGCGTAAATGGCATATCCAGCACCTCCAAGAGTTATTGCAAGGGATGAGCAGATCAGCTCAAGTCTATGTCGTCATCACTATGATCTCATGGATCATGATGGGCCATCCGGGAAGGAACGTTACGCAGCCAATGGATGGCGGCAGCCTGCGCCGCGGAGGCATTCGCGACAGTCGGTGTCCTGTCGTTGCAGGGGCCGCCCGATGCATCGTAGCCGACGCGACCCAGGATCGAGCAGTTGACGACTTTCCCCAGCGATAATACGATGAGCCTTGCCGCGGCCAGGATTCTGCCGGCGCCTCGCCGATCCGGCTCGGGGTTTAAGCACGGACCCACTTGTAGCGTTCGCCCACATTCAGAGGAGATTGCCATGACTGCCACCGGCGCGGAAAACGTTTACACCCGACTCGGAGCGCGTCCCGTAATCAACGCCGGAGGCAATACGACCGTGTGGGGCGGTTCCACGCCGTCGCCCGACGTGTTGCGGGCCATGTACGAGGCGGGCAACAGCTTCGTCGAGATGGAGGAGTTGTTGGAGACGTCCGGCGCTCGGATAGCCGAGCTGGTGGGCGCCGAGGCCGCGTATGCCACGGCTGGCTGCTACGCGGCGCTCGTCCTCAGCACCGCCGCATGCATCTCCGGCAACGACCCGGAAAAGGCGGCTCAGATCCCGGACCTGACCGGCCTGAAAAGCGAGATAGTCCTCCAGCAGCGGCACCGGTACAGTTACGACCGCGCCTACACAATCGCTGGCAGCAAGCTGGTGTTGGCGGGCGACGAAGACGGCACGACGACGCAGCAACTCGAGGACGCCATCGGTCCGGACACGGCCGCTGTCGCCTTCCTAATCAGGGCCGACGAGGACGACTCGGTTGTGAGCCTCGAAAAGACCGTCGAGATTGCTCATGCACGCGGCGTGCCGGTGATCGCCGACGCCGCGGCCCAGATCTATCCGCTCGATTTCCTGCGAAGGAACGCTCAGTCGGCTGACCTAGTCTGCTTCGGCGGCAAGTACATGGGCGCTCCCCATTCGATGGGCTTTGTGTGCGGAAAGCAAGAGATGATCGACGCGGTGACGGCCCACGGCTTCATCGGACCCACGCCGTTCGGTCGCGCCATGAAGGTGGATCGACAAGAGATCATCGGCCTGGTGGCGGCCGTTGAAGCATGGGTCGAAACCGATCATGAGGAAAGGCTCGTCAGGTACGGTGTAAGGTTCGGCGCGATTGAGCGGGCGGTTCAAGGCGTCGCCGGCGTCAAAGAGACGAAGGTCGTGCCAGTCAGCAACTTCGTCGGGCTGATGCTGCACGTGATCCTGGACACCGACAAGCTGGGCAAGAGCGCCAACGACGTGTTCGAGGAGCTGCTCGGCGGCTCGCCCCGAATCAGGACGGCGGTCGAGGGCGACGACACGATTACGGTGAACGTCCATACGCTCAACGAAGGCGAGGAGAACATCATCGCCGACCGGCTCCGAGAACTGCTCGATGTCTGATTCGTCCGGTCCGTACCGGGCAGGCGTCATGAATGCGGGATTTCGCGATTGGAGGGACTGTGGCAACTGAGCAGGCGGTGACCGTCGACACGTTGAAGGCGATCGCCGAGGCGTTCAACCGGCACGACGTGTTGGCTGTCAGCCTAAATGGGACGGAAAGTTAATGGAGACTTTGAGCTGATATCGCGAGCTCTCTGAGTTGATGATTGTACA
>DCWO01000045.1 GCA_002328865.1 Dehalococcoidia bacterium UBA2160
ATTATCTCTCCGCCCTTCACAGGAGAAGATGACCCTGGGCCGGACGGTAGACGTCGGATTCATTTCGCGTGCGTCGACGCGCCCTGAACTGGACTCTCAGCCTGTCTTGGTGGACGAGATCGTGCCTATCGTGAACGCGGATCACCCTCTCGCCGGCGCCGACGGGCTCAAACCCAAAGACCTGATGCATGAGATGATCTTCGTGCGCGAGGAAGGATCGACCGGTCGCGACACCACGGATCGGCTGCTCCAGGAGCACGGCCTGTCCGACCGGATCGCCATGGAAGCGGCCAGCCACGAGGCCATCAGAGCCCTGGTCATGGCTGGAGCGGGCATCGGATTCGTGCCTCGCTCATGTTTGGGCGGCGCCGGGATCGCCGTCCCCGTTTCGATCATCGACCTGCCACAACTGTGCGCGCCGCTGAACCTCCACATGGTCTGCCTCAAAGATCGGCTCCAATCGGACGCCCAAGCGAGGTTCATGGAACTGGCGTCACCCCCTGATCTCTGGAGCGGTCCCGGAGCTTTCAACGACTCGTCGCTGCCGTTTGCGTCCGACTGACGCGCCGCCCGCGCCTGATGCTTGACTGCATTGGCGCCTCGTACTATTCTAGGCGTGCTTCGTTAGCCAACCCATTCCGGGGGCCCCGACCCGTCGGGGCCGCACACAGCTTGGAGGACGCCCATGCAGGTCTCGACGCTTCCGACCACACCGTCTGACGTAAGACAGCTCATTAGGGCAAACGAATTGGTCCAGCCAACCGCCGGAATGGCGCCGGGCCACATCCAAGCCAACCTGGCCATTCTCCCCCGGGATGCGGCTTTCGACTTTTTGCTGTTCTGCCAGCGCAACCCCCGACCGTGTCCGCTCCTCGAGGTCATCGAGGCAGGGGACACGGAGCCCAGAGTCTTTGCTCCGGGCGCGGACATCCGCACCGACATCGCCAAGTACCGCGTCTACGAGCACGGGGAGATGACGGCTGAAGTGTCTAACATCACGGATTTCTGGCGCGACGACCTTGTATCGTTCCTGTTGGGCTGCAGTTTCTCGTTCGAGAGCGCCTTGATTACCGCCGGGATCGAGATGCGACACATCGAAAGATGCGTCAACGTTTCGATGTTCATCACGAACATCCCAACGACATCCGCCGGAGCGTTCTCGGGGCCGACGGTCGTGTCGATGCGCCCCATTCCGCGCGAGCAGATTGTGCGTGCGGTGCAGGTCACGTCTCGATTCCCAGCGGTCCACGGAGCGCCGGTGCACATCGGAGATCCCGCGGCGATCGGCATCAGCGACGTTTCACAGCCCGATCTGGGAGACCCCGCCGAGTTCAAAGAAGGGGAGGTCCCTGTGTTCTGGGCGTGCGGAGTGACGCCGCAAGCTGTTGCCATGAACTCCAAGCCTCCGCTGATGATCACACACTCACCCGGCTACATGTTCATCACCGACAAGCAGGACGAAGACATGGCCGTGATATAGGCGGCGCGGCGCCGGCCTGAAGGCCGACCGTGCCCGTCAATGAATCGTCAATGCGGACCAGCAAAGCCAATCGGAGTGTTCGATGACTATTGAAGACATCATTCTGGACAACGACCGGCGGGGCATCTCATCGCTCAGGCCATTCGTCCCGGCGAATTTCGCCGAGGAAGCCGCGCTGCTGATCCTCGACAATCCGGGCACGGCGATAATCACGACCGGGTTCTACATACTCGATGCGGCGGCAGCCGAGACCGACGGCCCGCCCGGCGCCGTGGCCATCGGCAACGCGCTCCACGAGCTCGGCTACAGCGTCGTGTACGTCACCGACCGTTTTGCTGCTTCGTTGATGGCCAAAACCGGCGGGGAGCATGCCCGAGTCGTCGAGTTCCCCATCATGGAAGACGACGTCAGCAGCCAGTTCGCAGCGGGCCTGCTTGCAGAAATCGACCCGTCGATCGTCATATCCATCGAGCGATGCGGTTTTACCGACGAAGGTCTGTACCGGAACATGCGTGGCAAGGACATTAGCGCGTACAACGCGAAGATCGACCACATCTTCACCGAAGACCGCCCGTCAGTCGGCATTGGCGACGGCGGCAACGAGATCGGGATGGGCAACCTGGCCGACGAGATTCCGAAGATCGAGACATTGGTCAAACAACCCTGCGTGACCAGAACGACGAAGCTCGTGTTGAGCTCCGTGTCGAACTGGGGAGGTTATGGCCTGGTTGCTGCGCTGTCTCAGGCCAAGGGCCGGAACCTGCTGCCTTCGATCGAAGAAGAGCAGGCGCTGATGAAGAAGACGGTCGATCTGGGGGCCGTCGACGGCATGAGCGCCAAGCAGGAGTACAAGGTCGACGGGTTTACGCTGGAGGAGAACTCGCAAACCCTCCAAGCCCTTCACGACCACGTCGGCCAGTAGCGGGAACTCCTGATCCGTGGACGCCCAACACCCTCCCGAGGCGACAATGTGGGCGGAGCGCCTGTCGGAATTCGCCCCCGGGTTCATGGCGAATCACCCGGCGCTCTCTCGCGTATGTGAACGCGGCGACCTGGTGCTCGGTGGCTCGACGTCCCTCGGAGTGGACGACGAGTTCTCCGATCTGGACCTCGAGCTGGCACTGTCGGACGAAGATGTAGCCGCTTTTGACGAGGCGTCGCCTACTCGATACATCGATTTCACGTTGGGCGGCAAACTGGGCTCGATCATGGTGGCTTCTGTCGACGGCTGGGGCGTCAGGATCGACAGGTGCGACATGCCGCTGATCTCTGAGCTTCGCAATGCCATCGTGCTGAGCGAGTCCGCGGGCGCTGCAGGGTCGCTGATCTCCATAGCGCGCCAGCCGATGAAGCGAGATGTCAGCCAGGCGTTCTTCTTCTACCACTACTTCGAGTTGCGCAGCTTCCATCGCTCCGGCGACAACCCGATGAACCGCGATGACGGGGTCGCCGCGTACATGAACTCCGCTCAAGCGCTGGCGCACGGTCTGAGGGCTTGTCTGTCTCTGGACGGCGAACCCTATCCTTACGAAAAGTGGGTGTGGAGGGCCGCCTCTCGAACGCCGACCGGCCAACTAATCGCTCCGGCCGTGAACCGCATCATGGACCACCTGGCCGCCGACGCTCTCCGCTTTCCGGGTCCTGAATCGGAAAATCCGCTGAGCCTGGAGCTCAAAGGGCTGCGAAACGATCTCGTGGACGCGGCCCGGTCCAAGGGCATCGACGAGCCATGGCTCACACGTTGGTGGGAGCATGTCAACCAGGCCCGCACTGCCACGAGCCGCGTACACTGGTGAGACGGTTTCCGGATCAGACCAAGTTAGCCTGGATGCAGTCGAAATTGATGCCGTGGCCCAGTCCGGAACCTTGCGGCAGGTGGACGAAGCCGTCGGCGTCCAGATCGTCGATCTTGGCGTTCAGCCAGGGCTCAACCGCGTCGTAGTCGATGAACGGATGAAGCAGCCCACGCTCGTAGAACTCCCCGGGTATGCCCATCGCTCCCAGCGCGTGGAGGTTTCCGGCGCCGCCTCCGTGGACCTCCATGGCAACTCCGAACGACTCGGCCAAGTGCACGATCTTCATCAACGGCGTGATGCCTCCGACGTCCCCTACCCCGGCAAGGCTGATGTCCGCCGCGTCGCGCGCGATCCATTCCGCCCTTGTGTACATCTTGCCTTCGGCGGTCTCCGGTCCGATCACCGGGATGTCGAGCTGTTGCGACAGCCACGCGTATGAAGAGATGCTGTGCTCGTCCATCGGCTCTTCGAACCAGCAGTAGTTCAGCTTCTCCAATTCCCTGCCAATGTAGTACGCCTGCTCACGTGAGTAGAAGTGGTACGCGTCCAGCATCAGCGGGATGTCGGGCCCCACGGCCTCGCGAACCGCTGCACACGCCTTGACGTCCATCTTCGGATCCGGCGCCCACGCTATGGGCGGCATCCAGGTGTGGAGCTTGAAAGCCTTGTAACCTCGCTGCATGCACCACTCCGCAAACCGCGCGTAGTCCTCTGGCGAACTCAGGCCTCCCGGAATCTCGTCTCCGCACATCGTCGAGGCGTAGGCCAGCACTTTGTCCCGGTACCCGCCGAGCAGCTTGTAGACGGGCTGGCCGGACGCATTGCCAGCCAGGTCCCAGAGCGCCATGTCGATCACTCCGACTTCTCGGTCGGTCAGATCGCGGTGCGCCCGTTGCCAGTGCCGAAGCCGCTGCCACAGCTTTTCGCGCATCAGCGGATCCTCGCCCACCAGCGCGGGTTTGAAGACGTTTTCGACGAGCGCCTCGGGCGTGCCGCCGAACGCGCGTCCGACGACGCCCTCGCCCGTCGCGATCGTGACCATGGTCTGGACTGCGTCGTGCTCGTCTCCAGCATGGGTGTGGCCTTCGGAGTCGCGCACGACCGTCGTCTTGTAGCTGAACCGCTGAGTCGATACGTCAGTAATTCGCAATGAAATCCCCCATGGCTAAGCGACGTTGAGTATCTGCGGCGACATTATAGAACGTCGAGCGAAGGCGTCCAACTACGGGAGGTCGGCGCTTGATCTTTGGGAGAAACGGAGTTCTGGCGGAAACGGCGCTACGGCGTGAGATCGCTAGTCAGTGCGTTCACCCTCAGCGACCTGCAATTCATCGAGCTCGTCGTCTTCGAATTCCGCTTCTTCGGCATCGACCTCGATCGGTCTGAACACCTTCCAGTAGATCATCGTCGAGACCAGGTACGCGGCCGCCATGACCATGAACGGCGTCGCGAAGTCGCCAGTGTCCATTATCCGCGAGCTCACGAAAATGGCGACAGCCGACACCGCGCTGCCCACCGCGATCTCGATGCCGGTGCTCGTTGCCCGTTCTCGCGGTTCCAGCACTGACATGTTGAAGGCGTCATCCAGCGGGAAGCTCATCCTGAAGGCGCCGGTTCTTCCAACATGAGCTATCCCCATCAGGACGAGCAGAATGCTTCCCTCGCCAAAGGCAACGGGCAGCAGTCCCATGGCAAGAACAAACGGGACGGCCATCATCCTGGTCGCGGCTATGGCGTCAACTTTGAGCATCCTCGTCGCCAGCAGCGGCACCAGCAAAGTAACGACGGCCAGACTCAGCTCGCCTACCGCAAACAGCACGCCGATTTCGCCTTCGTCCGCGTGCATATGCCCTTCGTGGAAGACCACGTTAAGCAACGGAACCACGGCTGCGGTGCCGACGGCGATGATCGCGCTGGTCAAGACGAAGTAGGCGATCCTGCGCGGATGTTTTATATCGGCCGTCAACCTGCGCCACCCCTCGGGTTTTGACTCCGGACTGCCCTCCAGCTCAGGCCTCTCGACCGCCTCGAAAGAACGAAGCAGCAACGCCGGCGCCAGGGACAGGAACCAGAGAGCCAACCCGGCATACGTCGCGAATCGGTAAGCGTTTACCTTCCCGAACTCGTCGATGAACATCAAAGGCAACAGGCCGGCCATCAGCGCCCCGGCCATTGCGGACATCGTGCGGAAGCTTCCTGCCACGGAGAACAGGTGGACCCGCTCCGAGGGCTGGCTGTTCTCGGCCATGAAGGCAGCCTCGGAGGTGTGATGAAGGTTGTTGAAGAAGGCCACGAACGCGGGGCCGGCCAGCAGTATTGCCTCGCTCCGTGTATGGATCATCACGAGGGCGATGATCGCCCCGACCCCGTCGCCGAGGATGAATGAGGCTTTTCGACCGATTCGGTCGGAGACGAACCCCGCCGGCACGGCGGTGACGGCGGTCGCGACGAACCCGATTGTGAGGCGGAGGCCCACGAACTTGACGTCGAATCCGAGCGCGAGCAGGTAGAGGTTGAACAGGACCGTGAACGAGCCGTGGATCATGTCCATGCCGATCACGTGCAACACATAGAGGTTGGCGTTGCGGCTGAACTCGCGAGTCCGGGCAACGTATTCGACGACGAAGCCGGAGACCTGCCTCAGGACCTGGCTGGACCCTGTGTTGGCGGGCTCGGCTGACATCCGCATCTCCTGCCTGGCGCCGCGATCGCTAAGGGCAGGCCTCACCTTTACGACGCTCGAGCGATCGGCGCCAGCGGCGCCCAGGTTGAGGTCAGTTCAGACTGCTGTCGCCGTGTGAGGCTGTGATTATCGGTAAACGGTAGGCTCGTGGCGCCGCGAAGTCAAGCAATCGACGTCAACCCCGTTCATCGCGCTTCGCCGCCTATCGAAGGTGTCAATCGTCCAACGACTGACTGCATCGGACCAGTGCGCTGATCGAATGCCGAGGATTGTCGCGAAGAATCTTTGTACAATTCCCAAAAAGATGCGCGCATAAGTCCTTTCACAGGAACGAACCTCATGCTAGCATTTGCATTGAGCGGACCATGAATACCGATGTATGGGGCCGGAAAGTTCTCATACTCTGACCTGAATTTGACTACGTTTCCAGTCAGGGCACACTGGCCTTGTCCGCCATGAGGACGGTTCCCGTGACGACCAGGATCAGCGGTGGCGTTCACAGAGGCCGGGTGGTGAGGACGCCGAAGTCGGTCAATTTGCGACCGACAACAGAGCGGGTCAGAGCGGCGGTGTTCTCGATTATAGGGGCGGACAGCGTTGCAGAGAAAAGGGTGCTCGACCTGTATGCAGGCACAGGCGCATTTGGCATCGACGCTCTCAGTCGGGGCGCCTCACGAGTCGATTTCATCGAGCACAATCCGGTGCTTTGCAGAGCCATTCGCGAGCTCATGAACGAACTCGCGCCGGACGCCAAAACGAACGTGCACCAGGGCAAGGTACACCGGACGCTGCCAAATCTGAAGGGACAATACGATCTGGTTTTCGCCGATCCGCCCTACGACTCCAAGGAGATGGACCGAGTCTTGAACGATCTAATACGCTGCCGAACGGTCGCTGACGGAGGGACCGTCGTCCTCGAGTATCGGGCGAATTACGGCTCGATAGACGCAGTCGCCGGTTTCCGACGGTTGACCGATCGGAGGTACGGCAGCGCCGCGATAACGATACTCGAAGCAGGAGACGCCCATGCCTAAAGTGGCTTATGTTGGAACCTTCGATCCCGTGCACAACGGTCACGCGGACATCGCAACGAGGGCGGCGGCAGCCTTCGACGAGGTCATCGTCGGGGTGTACAAAACCCCGCCGACCAAGGCCCTCATGTTCGACACCGACGAGCGCGTCGAGCTATTCGCGGAGTCGGTTCGGGACGTGCCGAACATACGCGTGGTGCCATTTACGGGTTTGGCGCCGGATTTCGCGCGCGAGATGGGCGCCAAATTCATTCTCAGGGGACTTCGTGCGGGTTTCGACTTCGAGTTGGAGTTTGAGATGGCGCTTATGTGGAAGCACATCGCGCCGGACATCGACGTTATATGCATACTGAGTTCGCTCGAATTCCAATTCGTATACTCCAGCAGGATCAAGGAAGTGGTCGCATTGGGCTCGGACGTGTCAGCCCTGGTTCCGGCCCATGTCAACCGAGCGCTGTTGGCAAAACTGGTGAAATGACCGACGCTCACAACAAACTAAGCTCAAATTAACGATGGACAGCGACACAAACCAGAGGAGGAAATAGAGTGGATTTCGAACAAGCAATCCAGGAATTGCAGCAGCTCCACGGCAGCAGCACTCGCGTCCCAGGCTTCAGGAAGAAGACCATGGTCGACGGCGACAAGCTTGCCGAACTCGTGGACGCCCTCAAATCGGCGCTGCCCCACGAGATGATGGAAGCCCAAGAGGTCTTGCGGCAGAAAGACTCCATCCTCAACCAGGCATACCTGGAGTCGCAGCGGCTCAAAAGTGACGCCGAAGACGGCGTCAGCGCTCAGATGCAGGCCGCCCAGCAAGAGCATGAGTTCAAGGTCGACGAGTCCGAGATCGTCAGGGCCGCCGAGGTCAGGGCGCAGGAGATCAGAGACGAAGCCATGGCCGAGGCGCAGGACATCGTTCAGGATGCGCAAAAACGAGCCTACAGGACGATCTCCGACTCCGAGGACATCGCTTCAAGTCGACGAGACGGAGCCGACCAGTACGCCCGCGAAGTGCTCTTCAGCATTGAAGAGCAGCTCTCCGAAATTCTGGGCCAGATCCGCAGGGGGATCGACTCGCTGCCGAAAGACGCGGAGTTCCATTCGCCGGAGCTTGCCATCTCGGCATAACGTCTGACGGCGAGCAACCCACACGGCAAACAACAAACGCCTCTCCGGTTCTCGGAGAGGCGTTTGTTGTACTGTACGACGGCTAAGTTTGCCGAGATTTCCGGTTAGGAGGCGGGTTTGACCGCCTTGATGTTCATGCTGCGGATGCTTGAACGCCAACCTTCGTCTCCGCTTATCGGCGTCTCGGAGAGCACTTCGACTCCATCGAAGCCAGCGTCTCGCATCTTGCCCAGGTAGACCTCTCTCTTCTCGGCGCCGGCGAGGCAAGCGACCCAATTGGAGGTGTCTGCCGCCTGATCTTCTGGTATGTCGTCCACCAACACCATGTCGGACACCATGAGCCGTCCGCCGGGCTTCAGAATCCTGAACGCCTCACGGAACACTGGGTCTTTGTCTGGGGCCAGGTTGATTACACAGTTGGAGATCAGGATGTCGGCTGTGTTCTCGTCCAGCGGCGTGTCTTCCATGTCCGAGAGATGGAATTCGGTGTTGGAGAGCTTCAGCCGGCGAGCGTTGGCTCGCGCCAGGTTGACCATGTCCTCGGTCATGTCGATGCCGATCACGCGGCCGGAAGGCCCCACCGCCTTCGCGGACAGGAAGCAGTCGATGCCGCCGCCGCTGCCAAAGTCGACCACTGTCTCTCCGGGCTGCATCGAGGCGAGCGCTGTGGGGTTTCCGCAACCCGCGGACGCCGCAAGCGCCTCGGCGGGCAGGTCCTGCGTCTCGGCCGACGAGTAGAGGGTCAACGCCTCTTCGCTGCTGGCGGTGGAGCAACAATCCGTGCCGCAACAGTCGTCGCCAGATGCTTCGCTAGCAGTGCGCGCCAGGCTGCCATAGCGTTCTTTGACGACTCCTTTGATCTGATCGCTGTCCAGTTGTGTCATCCGTTATGCCTCCTAAAATTGTCTACTTCCGATACAGATTGGCGTCGCTTTCCATCACTATTCAGAGCATCGCCGTTCGTCCACGAATTCAACCGCGACGGCGTTCGGAGGGCAGCAGAGCGACGCCTGCGGCATGCCCGTCGCCTCGTGCACCGATCTCGCCAGATACGGCAGCACATCGGCCCAGACACCGGCCGCGGTCTCATGTGCCTCCCTGCCTTTCTCCGTGAGATGACAGATCTTTCTGATCCGGCCGTTAGATACTTCCTCGGTGCAATCGATGTACCCTTCGGTCATCAGATCCTTGATGGCCGGGTAGATCATCCCGGGAGTTGGCCTCGACCAGCCCTCGCAACAGCCTTGGATGGTGTTTGCGATCTCGTAGCCGTGCATGGGGCGTTTGGACAATGCGTCCAACAAAAAGTATCGGGATACGCTTTTCTTGACGAGCATCTCCCAGTATTCGCTGTCCCGAAGGTCTGGTGCAGTCTGTAGCGCCATATATTGCGCTCCTATATATTGGTTGCGTATACATTAGCAGGGTATATATGGCTGGGTCAAGCCACTGGGTTCATTCCGCCACACCTCGCCCTCAATGCCGGATTCTGTTTCGCCCACCCTTTACGTATCCCCGATTTCTGCGACGATCATCTGTGACCGACCCTAAAGGCTCATGCCTCTATAGAGCTGCTGACCTTCTCTGAACAGGTCGACGACCTCCTGGCGTTGGGAATCGGAGTAGAATCTCCCTTTCACGTTCACCCATTCCAGAGATCGCTCTATGGCTTGGTCGAATGCAGCGCCGGCAGCGCGTTTGTGCGGGCCGTCCCTCCCGACCGCCACGTATGCCGGGCTTGTGTGGGCGAAGACCGGTTGCGCGAAGCTGTCGCGTGCGTCGCTGGAGAGCCTTGCCGCGATCCATCCGTCGGAATCGGCCTCCGTCTCAATCGTGAATTCGCCCGACTTCGAGCCATCAGCGAACACCCTCGATCCGATCGCCTGGCCGTTTGCCATCACCTCCACGGTGTGCACCGGGTAGTGCGAGTCCCATCGAACATCGACCGTGAGCCTGCCGTCTCCGGACGCGTCTACCACCGACCCTGGCGCCTCTCCGTTCACTGACAGGAACACGGCGGGTCCGTTCGTGATGAACGTCCGGCCGGCCTGCAGCGCACCGAGCCAGTCAGCATAGTCGAACGCGGCGCCGGTGCTCGCGTACACGCGGTTAGCCGAGCTGATGAACCAGTCCGACCCCGTCGACGCGGGAAGCCTGAAACCCGCGTTCAGCATGCGATAGTAGATGTCGTACTCGGCGTCGTTCCAGCCGGGGTCGAAAAGGTTGAACGCGTCCAGTTTGCCCAGGGCCGCGGCCACCGGCGCTTCCATGCCCTGTCCGTTATGGCACCAGATGACGATGCCGCCCTGTCGGTGCGCATCGTCGCAGGCGTAGGAGAGCGGCGGATAGTCAGGATCGTACGAGTCGACCAGCACGCCCCGGCTGAGCGGGTCCACAACGTTTCTGAGATTCAGCAGCATTATGTGCCCGTATCCGGGCGACCACGGCTGGGAGTTGTGCCTAGACTCCTCGCCACTTTGGACGTAGTGGTGGGCCGATGAGAATTCCGTCAGGAATCCAGGGGCGTATCTGTTCGTGGCGTAGTCCAATTCTCGGCGCTTCAGGATGCTCACGGCGGTCATTCGCAAGTCTTCCACTCTGGGATCAAGTGCGAGCCTGTCGTCGGGTCGGGTCTCCTTCTCGTCATAGTGGATATGGGTGTTCCCTGGGTGCCACCCAATCGCTCCCAAGACAGCCCAGCGCCGCAGAGCGATCTCCACCGTTTTCACGCCTCGTGACGGCATCTGCACCGGAACCGTCGCCGGCTCGTATTCGGTGCCGCGCTCGACGGTGATCTGCACGGGCCCTTTACCAAGCTCCACCTCGAACGATCCGTCGGAGTAGAAGAAGGGCGCGCCGGGCCCCACCTTAAGAATGGCGTCGGTCGGGTGGGCGAACATTCCGTTTGGAGCCAACACCCGCACCCTGGACTCCACTCGCTGTCCGGTCTCCGCGTCTACGACGACTCCGATCAACTTTGACATGGCAAGCCTCTCTCAAAACCATCGAACTCGACGTCGATGTTGTGTTTGCGCCTATGCAGCGTCTAAACCAACGCCCTCTGGCGTCTTCGGGACCCGGCGCCTCGCGCCGCTATGCGTGTCGTAGGCGGCACAGTTCGCATGCTTCCCCGTGGCGTGCACATTGGTGACATTGGTGCTGGCGCCTACTCACTTACCGTGGCGGCGCGGGTTTGTCAGCCAAAGCCCTGTAATAACTTAAGTCTATGAAAACAAATCGTTAACAGATCTCCCGACCAGGCAACTGCGAAGGAGATGTGACGTGCCCTGTGGAAGCGGCTCGAAACTCGGGATGAGCCGTCATCCTCAGGGAGGGGAGGAGCGTCATAATGGCGATGTCAACAGCAAAAGAAACACTCCGACTGCTTGCAGTCTACAGGGAGACTGGCGACGACTCTGCGAAGGCAACGTTGGTTCGCAACTACGAGCCTCTGGTTCGCAGCCTCTGCCGGAAGTTCGCTTCTTCCAGGGAGCCGCAGGAAGATCTGTTCCAGGTTGGGATGATCGGCCTGCTCAACGCGGTCGAGAAATTCGACCCCGAGCGCGGCTGCAGCTTCTCATCTCTGGCTATCCCAGAGATCATGGGCGCCATTTTGAACTATCTTCGCGACCATGGCAACCTTCTAAAGATACCTCGCGGACTGCGGCGCAACAAGCTGGCCATGGACAAGGCGTCCGAAGCCATGGCGTCCACTCTGGGTCGCTGGCCCACGACGGAGGAAGTCGCCGAAGCGTGCGACCTCACGACCCGGGAGATCAACGACGCCGCGCGACTCAGTCGAATCGGCGACCCAAGATCGCTGGACGAGTCTTTCGAGTCCGATGAATCCGACGACGGCTCCTCGCTCTCCGATTACGTGGGATACGAGGACGAGGGTTTCAACGTCTCGCTCGACCGTCTGACCCTCGCCACAGCGTTGGACACACTGCCAGAGCGAGAAAAGACGATCTTGAGGTTGCGCTACTACAGCTCGTTGTCGCAGCGACAAACGGCCGAGATCATCAGCATCTCTCAGATGCACGTTTCCAGGCTGGAACGGGCCGCGCTCAACACGCTTCGGCTCGTGCTTCAGCACAACCCGAACCGTGTGCCGCTCCCAGGGCAGGTCAACGCGACCGCAGCGAACAGGATGCTTTCAGCGGCCTCCTGACGGGATCGGATTCGCCCCACATCTGGCGCTCTTTGTCACCCTTGACCGTGTGACCTGGCGCGTGTACGTTAACCCGAGCGGTCAGCGCGCCGCGCAAAATCACGCTCGGGGGCAGATGTCACGATGAAGATCACCGATCTCAAAGTTTGGGTCACGAAACCCGAACCCACGGGCCGATCGTTCGTCTTTCTTCGGATCGACACCGACGAGGGCATATCCGGGATCGGCGAGGCGACATCTTCGGGCGGCGGCGGCAGCATCGTCGTCGGGAACATGGCCCGCTTCCTTCGTAACTCCACCGTCACCACCGACTTCCGCCAATCGCTGATCGGCCAAAACCCCGAGAATATCGACCGTCTCTGGCACGAGCTGTACCGACGGTTCACGGGCGGCGGCGGCTCCGGCGGCTTCGTCACCACCTTGCTGAGCGGCATCGACATCGCTCTGTGGGACATCAAGGGCAAGGTCATGGGCCGGCCCATCCACCAGCTTTTCGCCGGATCCGTGTGGGACGACATCCCGCTTTATACGCACGTCGCCCCG